>NZ_JBYISA010000021.1:0-136247 GCF_057708345.1 Streptomyces sp. bgisy130 | reverse complement strand
TTTTCAGCTCCGGTCCCTGAGCCTCTGGTTCAGGGACCGGAGCTTTTTTGTTCTGCCCCCCGGGTGATGCGCGTAACTCGAAGTTCATCTCAGCTGACCAGGATCCGTGTCATGCGGACAGTTGGAACGCTCAAGTCAGCCGGTGTGCGTGCGGGTGATGAGGTCGTGGTGCCGGCGTATGGCAGCGCCGAGGTGGCCCGGGCCGTGGTGGAGTTGGGCGCGGTGCCGGTGTTCGCCGATGTGGACGGCGACAGCTACTGCCTCGACCCGGCCGCGGTGGCGGACGTGGTGACGAGTCAGACCGCCGCCGTCGTGGCGGTCAACCGCTTCGGGCGGCGGGCGGATGCCGGCTGGATCCGTGAAGTGGGTCAGCGGCACGGCCTGCTGGTGCTCGTGGAGGACGATCCCGGGGTGGACCCGGAGGGCGCGGACCTGCGTCGGGCGCATGCGGCGTATCTGGACAGCAGACTCAACGGGGTCAGGACGCCGACGCCGGCGGCGGGGCACAGCTACGAGCAGTATGTGGTGCGGGTGCCGGGCAACGGGCGGCCGGACCGGGACGCGTTCGCGCGGACGCTGCGGGCCAAGGGCGTGGCGTGCCGGGTGCCCGTGCTGGCTCCGGTGTACCGGATGCCGGGGCTGCGGCGGGATGTGTTTCTGCCGCAGACGGAGCGGGCGGTGGACGAGACGCTGGCGCTGCCCGTGCACGCGGGGATGTCGCGGCGGGAGCTGCACAAGCTGGTCGGTGCGTGCAATGCGCTGGGCGGATTGCTTCAGCCGGCCTTTTAGGGAGTGGCCCGGGTGCGGTTCGAACCTGCCGCCGAGTTGGGGTAATATCTATTCCGTTGCCGCGCCCCAATAGCTCAGTCGGCAGAGCGTCTCCATGGTAAGGAGAAGGTCTACGGTTCGATTCCGTATTGGGGCTCCAGAGGACAAGGCCCCCGCCAAGTGGCGGGGGCCTTTGTCGTGTTGGGACGCGGTGCCGCGATATCCGTCAGTTCTGCCGGGATTCGATATAGGCCAGGCCGTGGGCGCCGGAAAGGTCCGTGCGGTCGATTCCCAGGGTGGCGAGCGGGCTCAGGGTGGTGAGGTCGACGACGGTGACGGTGCTGGAGAGATTCGAAGAGACATAGCCGAGGCGGCCGTTGGGGGAGGAGGTGATGGTGAGGGGGACCCGTCCGACCTCGACCTCACCCAGCGGGGCGAGGGTATCGGCGGCGAAGACGGTCAGGACTCCTGGGAGTTGAGAGTCCAGGGGGCCGCCGGGTGCGGTGCCCGGGCGCATTTCGCCGGCCAGGAGCAGGCCGGTCGAGGTGGCGTGGACCGGCATGACCTGTCCCTTGGTGGGGAGGGTGCGGACGATTTCGTGGGTGGTGGTGTCGATGACGTGGATGCCCGTGGGCGCTGAGGGCGGGGCGGTGAAGTCGGCCTGGGGAGCCGCCACGTAGGCATGACGGCCGTCGGGGGCGAGGGTGAGTCCTTCGCTTCCGGTGACGGGGATGCGGCCGATGCACTCATCGTGTGCGAGATCCACGACGGAGAGAAACGGGGCTTCCTTGTTGGTGGTGTAGCCGAAGCGTCCGTCGGGGGTGAGGGCGAACCAGTGCGGGCCCGGGGCCATCGTGGAGATGCGGCCGACGCGGGTGTGGGTGCGGGTGTCGTAGACCAGGACGCCGCCGGGCTCGGTGTCGGTGGCCTCCACGCTGGCGTACAGCCGGCCGCGGGCACGGTCGAGGGCCAGGCCGTGCGGGGCGTGGTCGGGGGCGGTGTCGAGGGTGTCCACGATGCTGCGGGTGTCGACGTCGATGACGGTGATCTGGTGGGACCGGCCCTGGTGGGCGTTGTAGTAGCCGGAGCGGTAGGTGCTGGCGCAATACAGCAGCCGGTGGTCCGGGTCGTAGCAGAGCTCGTGGGGCTGCGGCGGGACGGGCAGCACCTCGACGGGTGCGTGGGTGGCGGCGTCGAAGAAGGTGACGGTCGAACCGGTCTGGCTGACGACGGCGAGCAGGTCGCCGGGCGAGCCGGCGGGTGTGGAAGTCATGGTCCGTATCGTGGGCGGCCGTTGGGGATGACTCCAGTGCAAGGCGGGCAAGGGTGACTTGCGCCGTACGCAAGGGTGCAGGTGGTGACGGGGGCAGCGGCCGGACGGCTGTGAGCCGGATCACACGGGCCGCCGCCCCTGGTCAGCCGGCCTGGAACTCGGGGACGCGCAGGGCGAGGATGGCCATGTCGTCGGAGGCGGGTTCGGCGGCGAAGCGTTCCACGGCGCGCAGCACGCGGGCGGCGACGGCGCCGGCGGTCAGTCCCGTACAGGTCGTCAGGACGTCGGTGAGGCCGTCGTCGCCAAGCATGCGGGTGCCCTCGCGGCGTTCGGTGACGCCGTCGGTGACACACAGCAGGACGTCGCCGGGGTCGAGGGTGACGGTCTGTTCGTAGAGCTCCAGGTCGTCCATGACGCCGAGGAGCGGCTGGGGTTCGGCGGCCGGTTCGACCGTGCCGTCCTGGCGCAGCCGGAGCGGCAGGGGGTGGCCCGCGCAGACGACCTTGAGGACCGCGCTGCCGTCGTCCTGCGGCCACAGCTCGCCGTAAAGGAGGGTCAGGAAGCGGCTGCGGGCGCCCTCGTCGAGGATGGCGGCGTTCAGCCGCTCCAGAACGGCGGGCCCGCCGAAGCCCTCGCGGGCGAGCAGCCGCAGCGCGTGCCGGGCCAGGCCGGTGACCGCGGCGGCCTCCGGGCCCGTGCCGCAGACATCGCCGATGGCGAAGCCGTACGCGCCGTCGCGGATGGGGAAGAGGTCGTAGAAGTCGCCGCCGACCTCGTTTCCCTCGCCGGCCGCGCGGTAGATGACCTCGACCTCCACACCGGGGATGACGGGGAGTTCGGGGGGCAGCAGGCTGCGCTGGAGGGACTGGCTGATGGCCGTGCGCTCGGAGTAGAGGCGGGCGTTGTCCAGGGCGAGCGCGGCCCGGCGGGAGAGGTCCTCGGCCAGTTCCAGGATCTCCTGGCGGAAGTGCTCCTCGGTGGGCTTGCCCAGGGTGAGCATGCCGATGACGCGGTTACGGGCGACGAGGGGGAGCACCACGGTCTCGCCGCCGACGGCCGAGGCGGTGGCGAGCGTGGTGCCCGGACCGGTGGAGGGGCGGGCGGAGTTGCCCAGGCCGAGGCTGCGCATCGAGGTGCGCAGCGCGGCGTCGTGGGCGGCGTCGCCGGGGGCGGTCCATACCCGGGCGCCGGGGGTGGGCACCGGCTCGGGCGGATCGACCTTCATCAGCAGCGTCTTGAGGCCGTCGATCCGGTCCTCGTCCTCGTGCAGGACATAGGAGAGTTCGGGCTCGGAGGCCGGGTCGGCGACGGTGTAGACCGCGCACCAGGTGGCGAGGGTCGGGACCGTCATCTGGGCCATCAGGGCCAGGGTCTGGTCGCGGTCGAGGGTGCCGGCCAGGAGGTCGGAGGCCTCGACGAGGAAGGAGAGGGAGCCGCGGCGCAGCTTCTCCAGCTCGGTCAGCCGGGCGCGTTCGACGGCGAGGGCGATGCGGTCGGCGGCGAACTGGAGCCGGAGCGCCTCCTCGTTCGTGTAGCGGCCGGCGCCCTCCGCGGCGACACCGAGGGAGCCGGTCAGTCGGCCCTCGACCTTCAGCGGGACGGTGACGACCGAGCGCATGCCCGTGCCGCTGAGGAGCGGGACGGCGCCGGGGACGGCGGTGAGGTCCTCGTGGACGGCGGGCATCCGGGCGGAGCCGTAGCGTCCGGATCCGGCCTCGACGGGGACGCGGGCGAACCGCTGGCGGGCCGAGGGCAGGCCGGTGGAGGCGCGGACCTCCAGCTCGGTCTCGTCGTCGGTGGCCAGGAGGAGGTAGGCGGCGTCGCCGTCGAGCATGTCGCGGGCGCGTTCGACGGTGCGCTGGAGCAGGCCGTCGAGGTCGTCCGGGGCCGGGGAGCCGATGAAGACCTCGAACGGGTCGGACGGGTGAACCGCCGACTGAGCAGACTGGGCGGCCTGGGAGGCGGCGTCCGGGGCGGGCGTGCGCTGCGGGCTCTGGAGGATCGCGCGCTCGTGGTCGCGCACCAGGAGGCAGACCGTGGAGGCCTCCCCGTCGGCGTCGCGGACGCGCAGGTGGGAGGCGTAGACGGGGACGACCCGGCCGTCGGCGCCCCTTATGCCGTAGGAGCCCTCCCAGCGGGACAGCTGGAGCGCCTCGACGATGCCGGTGCCGGTGCCGGGGGTGTGCGGCCAGGCGGCGAAGTCGGTGAGCGGTTTGCCGATGACCTGCTCGGGGTCGTAGGCGAAGAGGTCCTGGGCGTCCTCGTTCCAGAAGCTGATACAGCCGCCGCGGTCGATCTGGATCACGGCGACGCGGACCCGGGCGTCGGCGACCGGGAGGGCGTCCACAGGCAGCGCGGGGCCCGCGGAGCGGGTGCCGGCCGGGCGCTCGGGGAGATCCAGCTGGAACCACACGTGCTTTTGGGCGGCGGTGTACTCGACGCCCCAGCGGGAGGCCAGCGCGCCGCACAGCAGCAGGCCGCGGCCGCCCTCGCGGTCGGGGTGGACGACGACCTGGCCGGCGTTCTGGAGCGGGATCTCGCGTTCGGGGTAGCGGTCGGCGACGGAGATCTTCACTCCGCCGTCGTCGCGCAGACACAGCACATCGGCGGCGGTGCCGGCGTGCACCACCGCGTTGGTCACCAGCTCACTGGTCAGGACGACGGCGTCATCGACGATGTCGGCGCAGCCCCAGCCCTGGAGGGTGTCGCGGACGAACGCACGGGCAGTGGCGACGGAGCGCCCGACCGGCTCGAAGGTTGCGGCGGCCCGCGCGGTGATCACTGGTCTCCTCATGCGTGTGTCGGTGATCTGCTCCCCCATGGTCGCGGCGCCCCTCCGAATACCTGTTGTGCTCGCCCCACCGCCCGCGCGCCATGGTCGGGGCGGTGGACAGCCGTATGCCAGGTTACTTACCTTCGCCGCACCCAAGGATGCCGGTCACGTGTGTTTCCGCCCCAATCGTGCACCGGGACGGTGTGCGATGCTGCCGAACTGTTATGGCCTGGTTGAGCCATGGTGAAACACTGGGCAAGTATCAAGAGAAAGCCCGGGTAGAACGGTCAACCCTGCGGGAGGGACACGGTGGAGTCTGGCGCAGCGGCGCGGGGCGCAAGCACGCGCGCGAAAGGCGGACGATCCCGGAACAACGGGACGACCGAAGTGGATACGGCTGCGCTGAATCGGCTGTTGGTCGCGTTGGTGGCCATGCGGGACGGGAACTTCCGCAAACGGCTCACGGTTTCCGGCGACGGCGTCATGTCGGAGATCGCGGCCGTCTTCAACGAGGTCGCGGACCGCAATCTGCATCTCACGGGCGAGCTGACGCGGGTGCGCCGGGTCGTCGGCCGTGAGGGAAAGCTCACGGAACGGCTGGAGGTCGGCGCCGCCGAGGGCTCCTGGGCCGCGGCGATCGACGCCTCGAATGCGCTGGTCGACGACCTCGTACGGCCCGTCTCCGAGGTGGGACGGGTGCTGTCGGCGGTCTCCGAGGGCGACCTGGAACAGCGGATGGATCTGCGCTCGCGCAGTTCGGACAGCTCTTCGGAGCACCCCCTGCGGGGTGAATTCCTGAAGGTCGGCCGGACCGTCAACGGGCTGGTGGACCAGCTCTCCGCCTTTACCGACGAGGTCACGAGAGTGGCCAGTGAGGTCGGTACGGAGGGCAAGCTCGGCGGCCAGGCGCGGGTGCGCGGAATGTCGGGTTCGTGGAAGGACCTCACGGAATCCGTCAACACCATGGCGTCCCGGCTGACGGCCCAGGTACGTGACATTGCTCTCGTCACCACCGCGGTGGCCAAGGGTGATCTGTCGCGCAAGGTGACCGTCCATGTCTCCGGCGAGATGCTGGAGCTGAAGAACACCGTCAACACGATGGTGGACCAGCTCTCCTCGTTCGCCTCCGAGGTGACGCGGGTCGCCCGGGAGGTCGGTACGGAGGGCGAGCTGGGCGGTCAGGCGCAGGTCCCCGGCGTCGCCGGCGTGTGGAAGGACCTGACGGATTCGGTCAATCTCATGGCCGGCAACCTCACCGCACAGGTGCGCGGGATCGCGCAGGTCACCACCGCCGTCGCGAACGGTGATCTGTCGCAGAAAGTCACGGTCAGTGCACGCGGCGAGGTCGCGCAGCTGGCCGACACGATCAACACCATGACCGAGACGCTGCGGACCTTCGCGGACGAAGTGACGCGGGTGGCGAACGAGGTCGGCGCCGAGGGCCAGCTCGGCGGGCAGGCGCAGGTGCCGGGCGCGGCCGGCACGTGGAAGGACCTCACCGATTCGGTGAACACCGCCTTCCGCAACCTGACGGCGCAGGTGCGGGACATCGCGCAGGTGACGACGGCGGTCGCCAACGGTGACCTCTCGCAGACGGTCACCGTCGATGTGGCCGGTGAAATGCTGGAGTTGAAGAACACCGTCAACACGATGGTGGGTCAGCTGTCGTCGTTCGGCGCCGAAGTGACGCGCGTCGCGCGGGAGATCGGGGTCGAGGGCGAACTGGGCGGCCAGGCGGCGGTGCCCGGCGCCGCGGGGACGTGGAAGGACCTCACGGACTCCGTGAACACCGCCTTCCGCAACCTCACCGGGCAGGTGCGCAACATCGCCCAGGTGACGACCGCGGTGGCCAACGGTGACCTCTCGCAGAAGGTGACCGTCGATGTCTCCGGCGAGATGCTCCAGCTGAAGAACACCGTGAACACCATGGTGGACCAGCTGTCCTCGTTCGCCGACCAGGTCACGCGGATGGCCAGGGACGTGGGCACGGAGGGCCGGCTGGGCGGCCAGGCCCGGGTGGACGGCGTCAGCGGCACCTGGAAGGAACTGACCGACTCCGTCAACTTCATGGCGGGGAACCTGACTTCACAGGTGCGGCAGATCGCGCAGGTGACGACGGCGGTCGCCCGTGGTGACCTCTCCCAGAAGATCGACGTGGACGCGCGCGGCGAGATCCTGGAGCTGAAGAACACCATCAACACGATGGTCGACCAGCTCTCCGCCTTCGCCGAGCAGGTCACCCGGGTCGCCCGGGAGGTCGGTACGGACGGCCGGCTGGGCGGTCAGGCGCAGGTGCCGGGCGTCGCGGGCGTCTGGCGCGATCTGACCGACTCCGTGAACGGCATGGCCGGCAACCTGACGGCCCAGGTCCGCAACATCGCGCAGGTCGCCACGGCGGTCGCCCGCGGTGACCTGTCGCAGAAGATCGACGTGGACGCCCGGGGCGAGATCCTGGAGCTGAAGAACACCCTGAACACCATGGTCGACCAGCTCTCCTCGTTCGCGGAGCAGGTCACCAGGGTCGCTCGTGAGGTGGGTACCGAGGGCATCCTGGGCGGGCAGGCCGAGGTGCAGGGCGTCAGCGGTACGTGGAAGGACCTCACCCAGTCCGTCAACTTCATGGCGAACAACCTCACCTCGCAGGTGCGCAACATCGCCGAGGTGACGACCGCGGTGGCCCGCGGTGATCTCTCCAAGAAGATCACCGTCGATGCCAAGGGCGAGATCCTCGAACTGGTCACGACCGTCAACACGATGGTCGACCAGCTGTCGTCGTTCGCCGAGCAGGTGACCCGGGTGGCCCGCGAGGTGGGCACCGAGGGCCAGTTGGGCGGTCAGGCGCGGGTGCCGGGGGCCACCGGTATCTGGCTGGACCTCAGCGACAACGTGAACCTGATGGCCAACAACCTGACCATCCAGGTGCGGAACATCTCCCAGGTCTCGGCGGCGGTTGCCAACGGAGACCTCACCAAGAAGGTGACGGTCGAGGCGCGCGGCGAGGTCGCGCAGCTCGCCGACACGGTCAACACGATGGTCACGACGCTGTCGTCGTTCGCCGACGAGGTCACCCGGGTGGCCCGTGAGGTGGGCACCGACGGCATCCTGGGCGGTCAGGCCCGCGTCCCCGGCGTCGCCGGTACGTGGAAGGACCTCACCGAGTCCGTGAACTCGATGGCCAACAACCTCACCGGCCAGGTCCGCAACATCGCCATGGTCACCACCGCCATCGCCAAGGGCGATCTGACCAAGAAGATCGACATCGATGCGCGGGGCGAGATCCTCGCGCTGAAGACCACCATCAACACCATGGTCGACCAGCTGTCGTCCTTCGCGGAGCAGGTCACCAGAGTGGCCCGCGAGGTGGGCACGGAAGGCCAGCTGGGCGGGCAGGCGCAGGTGCGCGGCGTGGCCGGCACCTGGCGGGACCTGACCGAATCGGTGAACGAGATGGCGGGCAACCTGACCCGTCAGGTGCGGGCCATCGCCGCGGTCGCCGCCGCGGTCACCCTCGGCGACCACAACGTCCGCATCGACGTGGACGCGGCCGGCGAGATCCTGGAGCTCCAGGACAACGTCAACACCATGATCTCCACGCTCCGGGAGACCACCCTCGCCAACGAGGAACAGGACTGGCTCAAGGGCAATCTGGCTCGGATCTCCGGTCTGATGCAGGGCCGGCGCGACCTCAAGGACGTCGCCACGCTCATCATGAGCGAGCTGTCGCCCGCGGTCTCCGCCCAGCACGGCGCGTTCTTCCTCGCCGCGCAGCCCGACAGCCAGGAGATCGGCGCGGACGGCGGCGAGGCCGGTGCGTACGAGCTGCGGCTGATGGGCTCGTACGGCTACGCCATGGGTGGGATGCCGACGACCTTCCGGCCGGGCGAGACGCTGATCGGCACGGCCGCGGAGGAGGGGCGCACCATCCTGGTGGAGAACGTCCCGTCCGGCTATCTCAAGATCGCCTCCGGGCTGGGTGAGGCGCCGCCGGCGAATGTGATCGTGCTGCCGGTGCTGTTCGAGGACAAGGTGCTCGGTGTGATCGAGCTGGCGTCCTTCCAGCCGTTCACCCAGATCCAGAAGGACTTCCTCAGCCAGATCGCCGAGATGATCGCGACCAGCGTCAACACCATCTCGGTGAACACCAAGACCGAGGTGCTGCTCAAGCAGTCGCAGGAGCTGACCGAGCAGCTCAAGGAGCGGTCGGGCGAGCTGGAGAGCCGGCAGAAGGCGCTGGAGCTGTCCAACACGGAGCTGGAGGAGAAGGCCGAGCAACTGCGCGCGCAGAACCGCGACATCGAGGTGAAGAACACCGAGATCGAGGAGGCGCGGCAGGTCCTGGAGGAGCGCGCCGAACAGCTCGCGGTCTCGATGCGCTACAAGTCGGAGTTCCTGGCGAACATGTCGCACGAGCTGCGCACGCCGCTCAACTCCCTGCTGATTCTGGCCAAGTTGCTGGCCGATAACGCCGAGGGGAACCTCTCCCCGAAGCAGGTCGAATTCGCCGAAACCATCCATGGCGCCGGCAGTGACCTGCTCCAGCTGATCAACGACATTCTCGACCTGTCCAAGGTCGAGGCCGGCAAGATGGACGTCAGCCCGACGCGGATCGCGCTGGTCCAGCTCGTCGACTATGTGGAGGCCACGTTCCGGCCGCTGACCGCGGAGAAGGGGCTCGACTTCTCCGTACGGGTCTCCCCGGAGCTGCCGGCGACGCTGCACACCGACGAGCAGCGGCTGCTCCAGGTGCTGCGCAACCTGCTGTCCAACGCGGTGAAGTTCACCGACAGCGGCGCCGTCGAGCTGGTGATCCGGCCGGCCGGCGCGGATGTCCCGGTGGCCATCCGGGAGCAGCTGCTGGAGCACGGTTCGCTGCGCGACCCGGACGCCGACATGATCGCCTTCTCGGTGACCGACACCGGGATCGGCATCGCCTCCAGCAAGATGCGGGTCATCTTCGAGGCGTTCAAGCAGGCGGACGGCACGACCAGCCGCAAGTACGGCGGCACCGGCCTGGGCCTGTCCATCAGCCGGGAGATCGCCCGGCTGCTGGGCGGCGAGATCCATGCCGCGAGCGAGCCGAACCGCGGCTCCACGTTCACCCTCTACCTGCCGCACAACCCGGGCGGGCTGCCGCCGCAGGGCTACCCGCAGTTGGTGGCCGGCGGCATCGCGATGGACGCGGAGGCGCGCGAGACGGAGGTCGGGCAGCAGGAGGCCGAGGAGCGCCAGGAGCACGAGCAGGGCTCCAGCGGCAGCCTCAACCGGCGCCGCCGCCGGGCGATTCAGGGCACCCCGCGGCGCTTCGAGCTCTCCGGGCGGCAGCCGGCCCCGGCGCCCCAGCAGGCGCCCCCGGCGCCGCCGCAGCCGGCTCCCCAGCAGCCCGCGGAGGAGCCCTGGCTCGGCAACGGCCAGGATCTGGTGGACCCGGCCTTCGAGGGCGGCTTCCACGGTGAGAAGGTGCTGATCGTCGATGACGACATCCGCAACGTCTTCGCCCTCACCAGCGTCCTGGAGCAGCACGGGCTGTCGGTGCTCTACGCGGAGAACGGGCGCGAGGGTATCGAGGTGCTGGAGCAGCACGACGACATCGTGCTGGTCCTGATGGACATCATGATGCCGGAGATGGATGGCTATGCGACGACGGCGGCGATCCGCCGGATGCCGCAGTTCGCCGGACTGCCCATCATCGCGCTGACCGCGAAGGCAATGAAGGGCGACCGGGAGAAGAGCATCGACTCCGGAGCCTCCGACTACGTGACCAAGCCGGTGGATACCGATCATCTGTTGTCGGTCATGGAGCAATGGATGCGGGCGGAGTGACGGAGCGTCCAGTATGGAGGGGAAAGGGGATCATCGCGTGCTGACTCAGTGTTGCCGCGGACGTGTGGAAGCGTGGGATCCGGGGAACCTTCTGGTCCCTGTCTGCGTTTCTGCTACGTGCACAGTGACATCGCGGTGACAGGGTGTGGCGACAGGCGGGGTGCAGCTACCATGACCGGCACAAGGACGGGCGGCGTGACGGAGTCGTCCCCTGGGGCGGCGTCCGGTTCGATGCCGGGGCGAGGAGGACGGGCCATGGTGCAGAAGGCCAAGATCCTCCTGGTCGATGACCGGCCGGAGAATCTGCTGGCGCTGGAGGCGATCCTCTCCGCGCTCGATCAGACACTGGTGCGGGCATCGTCCGGGGAGGAAGCGCTCAAAGCACTGCTCACGGACGATTTCGCGGTGATTCTGCTCGATGTGCAGATGCCGGGGATGGACGGTTTCGAGACCGCCGCGCACATCAAGCGGCGCGAGCGGACCCGCGACATCCCGATCATCTTCCTCACGGCCATCAACCACGGCCCGCATCACACCTTCCGCGGGTATGCGGCCGGCGCGGTGGACTACATCTCCAAGCCGTTCGACCCGTGGGTGCTGCGCGCCAAGGTCTCGGTGTTCGTCGAGCTGTACATGAAGAACTGCCAACTGCGGGAGCAGGCATCCCTGCTGAGGCTTCAGCTGGAGGGCGGGCGGCCGAGCGCCGACGAGGCGCGGGAGTCCGCGGGGCTGCTCGCCGAGCTCTCCGCGCGGCTGGCCGCGGTCGAGGAGCAGGCCGAAGCCCTGTCCAAGCAGCTGGACGAGACGGCGGACGCGGCGGCGGTCGCCACCGCGGCGCATCTGGAGCGCAAACTGACCGGACTGCGCAGGGCGCTGGATGCCCTGGAGCCGGGGTCGGGAAGCGTCGCGGGGTGACTGACGCCCCTTCATGAGACGGGCGCGCGACACGTTCGGGTGAAGCGCCGTGCGCTCGTGTCATGCCTGCGTTCGCCTGTAATCTCGTCGCCATGGCCTCACGTACGTCCGGCAAGGGAACCCAGAGCGCGACGGGCCCCTCGAAGCAGCGCGCCGGACGGACCGCGGGCGGCGCCGCCAAGAAGGCCGCCGCGAAGAAGTCGTCCGCGAAGCCGCCGGCCAAGAAGGCGGCGGCCGCGAAGAGGACACCGGCCAAGAAGGCCGCCGCCAAGAAGACCGCTCCGAAACCGGCGCCGTCACCCACCGGCGGGATCTACCGTCTCGCCCGCGCCTGCTGGCTGGGGCTCGCGCACGGCATCGGGGCGATGTTCCGCGGGGTGGGCCGCGGCGCGAAGAACCTCGATCCGGCGCACCGCAAGGACGGGCTGGCGCTGCTGCTGCTCGGGCTGTCGCTGGTGATCGCGGCCGGCACCTGGTCGAACCTCAGCGGCCCGGTCGGCGACCTCGTCGAGCTCCTGGTGACCGGCGCGTTCGGCCGGCTCGATCTGGTCGTACCGATACTGCTCGGCGGCATCGCCGTACGCCTCATCCGGCACCCCGAGCAGCCGGAGGCCAACGGCCGGATCGTGATCGGGCTGTCCGCGCTGGTGGTCGGCGTCCTCGGACAGGTCGCGATGGCCTGCGGCTCGCCGGGCCGCAACGACGGCCTGGCCGCCATACAGGACGCCGGCGGCTATCTCGGGTGGGTCGCGTCCAAGCCGCTGATCTTCACCGTCGGACAGACCCTGGCGGTGGCGCTGCTGGCGCTGCTGACCCTCTTCGGGCTGCTGGTGGTCACCGCGACGCCGGTGAACGCCATCCCGCAGCGGCTGCGGGCGCTCGGCATCAAGCTGGGCGTGGTGCATCCCGAGGTGGAGCACGACGAGGTCGAGGAGTACGCGGAGGAGTGGCGCGAGCAGCCCGCCCGCAAGCCGCGCCGCAGCGCCGCCGCCCCGGCCGCGCACGACCCGGACGCCATAGAGGAAGCGGCGCTGGCCAAGCGGCGCCGGCCGCGCCGGGGCTCCGCTCCGTCCGACCCGGACCGGCCGATGGACGCGGTGGATGTCGCCGCCGCGGCCGCCGCCGCACTGGACGGCGCGGTGCTGCACGGCGTCCAGCCCTCACCGCTCGTCGCCGGCCTCAGCAGCAGCATCTCCGGGGAGCGCCGGGGCCGCGACGGCGAGGACACCGCGGGGGAGAGCGGCACGGTGCCGCCCGCCCGTGGCGCGGAGCCGGAGCCGTCCCCGACCGAGCGCACCCCGGCCGTGCCGGACTTCACCAAGGCCCCGCCCGAGCCCTCGGGCGCGCTGCCGGCCCGTGCCGAGCAGCTCCAGCTGTCCGGCGACATCACCTACTCGCTGCCCTCGCTGGACCTGCTCTCCCGGGGCGGGCCCGGCAAGACCCGCAGCGCCGCGAACGACGCCATAGTGACCGCGCTGACCACGGTCTTCCAGGAGTTCAAGGTCGATGCCGCGGTCACCGGCTTCACCCGCGGCCCGACGGTCACCCGCTACGAGGTCGAGCTCGGCCCGGCCGTCAAGGTCGAGAAGATCACCGCCCTGGCCAAGAACATCGCCTACGCGGTGGCCAGCCCCGACGTCCGCATCATCAGCCCGATCCCCGGCAAGTCCGCGGTCGGCATCGAGATCCCCAACACCGACCGCGAGATGGTCAACCTCGGCGATGTGCTGCGGCTGGCCGACGCGGCGGGCGACGAGCATCCGATGCTGGTGGCGCTCGGCAAGGACGTCGAGGGCGGCTACGTCATGGCCAACATGGCGAAGATGCCGCACGTCCTGGTGGCCGGTGCCACCGGCTCCGGCAAGTCCTCCTGCATCAACTGCCTGATCACCTCGGTGATGGTGCGGGCCACGCCGGAGGACGTCCGGATGGTGCTGGTCGACCCCAAGCGCGTCGAGCTGACCGCGTACGAGGGCATCCCGCATCTGATCACGCCGATCATCACCAACCCCAAGCGCGCCGCCGAGGCGCTCCAGTGGGTGGTGCGCGAGATGGACCTGCGCTACGACGACCTCGCGGCCTACGGCTACCGGCACATCGACGACTTCAACGAGGCGGTCCGCAGCGGCAAGGTCAGCTCACCCGAGGGCAGCGAGCGCGAGCTGGCGCCGTACCCGTATCTGCTGGTCATCGTGGACGAGCTGGCGGACCTGATGATGGTCGCGCCGCGGGACGTGGAGGACTCGATCGTCCGTATCACCCAGCTCGCCCGGGCCGCCGGCATCCACCTGGTGCTCGCCACCCAGCGCCCGTCCGTCGATGTGGTCACCGGCCTGATCAAGGCCAATGTGCCCTCCCGGCTCGCGTTCGCCACCTCCTCGCTCGCCGACAGCCGGGTCATCCTCGACCAGCCGGGCGCCGAGAAGCTGATCGGCAAGGGCGACGGGCTGTTCCTGCCGATGGGCGCCAACAAGCCGGTGCGCATGCAGGGCGCGTTCGTGACCGAGGAGGAGGTCGCGGCCATCGTCCAGCACTGCAAGGACCAGATGGCGCCCGTCTTCCGCGACGACGTCACGGTCGGCACGGCGAAGAAGAAGGAGATCGACGAGGACATCGGCGATGACCTCGATCTGCTGTGTCAGGCCGCTGAGCTGGTGGTTTCCACCCAGTTCGGGTCGACGTCGATGCTCCAGCGCAAGCTGCGGGTGGGCTTCGCCAAGGCCGGCCGGCTGATGGACCTGATGGAGTCGCGGAACATCGTCGGGCCGAGCGAGGGTTCCAAGGCTCGTGACGTTCTTGTGAAGCCTGATGAACTGGACGGAGTGCTGGCGGTGATCCGGGGGGAGGCTACCGAGTAGCACAGACATCCGGGTCACTCGCAGGAAGAAGAAAGCAACCGTTTCTGCTGCCGAGACGTCAAGTTGAGGGAGATGAGGGAACGATGCCGCACCATCGAGACCGAGGGCACCGCCGACGGCGTTCTGATGGCGTACAAAGTCCGCTCTCCCGCTTGCCCGACCCTTTCGCTCCACCCCTAGACTGAACTTCCAGCAGGTGGCTACACGCTCGAAAGGCGCCTCCGTGTCCATCGGCAACTCCCCCGAAGCAGACCGGCCTTCCGTCGGTGCTGCCCTCCAGAAAGCCCGTATCGGAGCGGGACTGACCGTCGAAGAGGTCAGTACGACGACACGGGTGCGCATCCCTCTCGTGCACGCGATCGAGCAGGACGACTTCTCCCGCTGTGGCGGCGACGTCTACGCCCGGGGGCACATCCGGGCGCTCGCCCGTGCCGTATCCCTCGATCCCCGACCCCTGATCGACCAGTTCGACGCCGAGCACGGCGGCCGGCCCGCGCCGACCCCCGCCGCACCGCTCTTCGAGGCCGAACGGATCCGTTCCGAGCCGCGCCGCCCCAATTGGACCGCGGCGATGGTCGCGGCGATCGTCGCCGTGGTCGGATTCGCGGGCTTCACGCTCTTCACGGGCGAGGACAAGAGCGACGGCGGCCCGATCACGGCCGGTGACGCCCATGCCAAGCCGGCGCCGGCGCCCACCCGCCATCCCTCCACCATCAAGCCGCCCCTCAAGCCGGACCCCTCCGACAGCGCCGTCGCCGGACTGCCGAAGGACAAGGTCACGATCAAGGTGACCGCCCGCGACGGCCAGAGCTGGATCTCCGCCAAGGACGCCAACGGCAAGCTCCTGGAGGACGGTCTGCTCAAGCAGGGCGAGTCCAAGACCATCACCGACAAGAAGCGGATCGACCTGGTCCTCGGTAACGCCGGAGCCGTGCAGCTGTACGTCAACGGCAAGGAGGTCAAGCAGGTCGGCGAGAAGGGCACCGTGGAGCGGCTCAGCTACACGCCAGGGGACCCCCAGGCGGGCTGAGTGCCCTTGTCCGGGGGCGTCCGCCGCCCGGCCCTGGAGCCCGGGACCGGCGGCGGAGACCTGCGCGCCAAGGGGGTGGCCGGGACAAAGTAGGCTGAGCCCTATGCCCGAACGCCGTACCGTCGCCCTTGTCACTCTTGGCTGCGCCCGTAACGAGGTGGACTCGGAGGAGCTCGCAGGCCGCCTGGCAGCGGACGGCTGGGAGCTCGTCGAGGAAGCCGCCGATGCCGATGTCGCCGTCGTCAACACCTGTGGTTTCGTCGAGGCCGCCAAGAAGGACTCCGTTGATGCCCTGCTGGAAGCCAACGATCTGAAGGATCATGGCAGAACCCAGGCCGTGGTGGCCGTCGGCTGCATGGCCGAGCGCTACGGCAAGGAGCTCGCCGAGGCGCTGCCCGAGGCGGACGGGGTGCTCGGCTTCGACGACTACAGCGATATCTCCGGCCGGCTCCAGACCATCCTGAGCGGCGGAAACGTCGAGGCCCACGCGCCGCGCGACCGCCGCAAGCTGCTGCCGATCAGCCCGGCCGAGCGCCAGGACGCCACCGCGGTCGCGCTGCCCGGCCACGCCCAGGACACCCCGCTCGAGGATCTGCCGGAGGGCATCGCGCCCGCCTCCGGACCGCGGGCGCCGCTGCGCCGCCGCCTGGACACGAGCCCCGTCGCCTCGGTGAAGCTGGCCTCCGGCTGCGACCGGCGCTGCTCGTTCTGCGCCATCCCGTCCTTCCGCGGCTCCTTCATCTCGCGCCGGCCCTCCGATGTGCTCGGGGAGACGCGCTGGCTGGCCGGTGAGGGCGTCAAGGAGATCATGCTGGTCTCCGAGAACAACACCTCCTACGGCAAGGACCTCGGCGACATCCGCCTGCTGGAGACGCTGCTGCCGGAGCTGGCGGCCGTCGACGG
Source organism: Streptomyces sp. bgisy130 (assembly GCF_057708345.1). NCBI lineage: Bacteria > Bacillati > Actinomycetota > Actinomycetes > Kitasatosporales > Streptomycetaceae > Streptomyces > Streptomyces sp. bgisy130. The sequence goes on along the minus strand of NZ_JBYISA010000021.1, from coordinate 119,907 downwards.
CATCGAGCGGATCCGGGTCAGCTACCTCCAGCCCGCGGAGATGCGGCCCGGCCTGATCGACGTGCTGACCGGCACCGACAAAGTCGCGCCCTACTTCGATCTGTCCTTCCAGCACTCGGCGCCCGGTGTGCTGCGCGCGATGCGGCGCTTCGGCGGCACCGACAGCTTCCTGGAGCTGCTGGAGACGATCCGCACCAAGGCGCCGCAGGCCGGAGCCCGCTCCAACTTCATCGTCGGCTTCCCCGGCGAGAGCGAGAGCGACCTCGCGGAGCTGGAGCGCTTCATCACCGAGGCCCGGCTCGATGCCATCGGCATCTTCGGCTACTCCGACGAGGACGGCACCGAGGCCGCCTCGTACGAGGACAAGGTCGACCCGGACGTGGTCGCCGAGCGGCTGGCGCGGGTCTCCCGGCTGGCCGAGGAGCTGACCGCGCAGCGCGCCGAGGAGCGGATCGGTGAGACGGTGCGGGTGCTGGTCGACCGGACCGACGACGAGGACGGTGTCGTCGGGCGGGCCGCGCACCAGGCCCCGGAGACCGATGGCGTCACTCTGCTGTCGACCGACCGGGAACTGGAGCCCGGTCGTATGGTCGAAGCAAAGGTGGTGGCGAGCGAGGGCGTGGACCTCGTCGCGGAGGTGCTGTCGGTGGAGGGCACGGGGTGTACCGAGGAGGCGGGCAGATGACCGGAGTCCCGGCATCCGCAGCTGGCGGCCCGCGCACGGCGCCGGTCGTCCGGCAGGCCGGGCTGTGGAACATCGCCAACGTCCTGACGATGCTGCGGCTGGTGCTGGTCCCGGCCTTCGTGCTGCTGCTGATGCACGACGACGGTACGGATCCGGTCTGGCGCGTCTTCGCCTGGGCCGCGTTCGCCGTCGCCATGATCACCGACGTGTTCGATGGGCATCTGGCGCGGGCGTACAACCTGGTCACCGACTTCGGCAAGATCGCCGACCCGATCGCGGACAAGGCGATCATGGGTGCCGCGCTGATCTGTCTGTCGGTGCTGGGTGATCTGCCCTGGTGGGTGACCGGAGTGATCCTCTTCCGGGAGCTCGGCATCACGCTGATGCGGTTCTGGGTGATCAAGCACGGTGTCATTCCGGCCAGTCGTGGCGGCAAAATCAAGACATTGGCGCAGGGCACCGCGGTCGGGATGTACGTCCTGGTGCTGACCGGTCCGCTGGCCACCTTCCGCTGGTGGGTGATGGCGGTGGCGGTGGCGCTGACCGTCGTGACCGGCCTCGACTACGTCCGGCAGGCCGTGGTGCTGCGCCGGGCCGGGCTGGCCCGGGAGCGGGCGGTGCGCGCCGAGCAGGACGCGGCCCCGTGAGCGGGCCGGGTTCTGCCGCTGCCGAGGCGCTGGAGATGCTCGCCGGGCGCGGACAGAGCCTGGCCGTGGCCGAATCGCTGACCGGCGGCCTGGTGGCCGGCGCGCTGACCGCGGTCCCGGGGGCCTCGCGGGTGGTCCGCGGCTCGGTCACGGCGTATGCGACCGAGGTCAAGCGGGACGTGCTGGGCGTGGACGGCGCCCTGCTGGCCGGGCGCGGTGCCGTGGACGGCGAGGTCGCCCGGCAGATGGCGAGCGGTGCGCGGCGGGTGCTGGGCGCCGACTGGGGCCTGGCCACCACGGGTGTGGCCGGCCCCGATCCGCAGGACGGGCATCCGGTGGGCACCGTTTTCGTGGCCGTGCAGGGACCGGACGGTGCAGGAGCGGTGCGCCGGCTGTCGCTGGCGGGGGACCGTGACCGGATCCGCCAGGACACCATTCGCGCCGTGCTCGCACTGTTGTTGAGCGAACTGACAGAAAATACGCGGGCACAGGATACGGAACAACACGGGGGGAATGGATGTTTGCAGCCCTGAGTGAACACGTACTTGCGCCCGGCACTGGTACCGCCCGAGGCGGTACGGTGGGGCGAGAAGGATCCGGATCCGAGGTCCGAGGAGGGAGCCAGCGATGATTCTGCTTCGTCGCCTGCTGGGTGACGTGCTGCGCCGACAGCGTCAGCGCCAGGGCCGAACCCTGCGCGAGGTCTCTTCCTCCGCCCGGGTATCGCTCGGCTATTTGTCCGAGGTGGAGAGGGGGCAGAAGGAGGCTTCCTCCGAGCTGCTCTCGTCGATCTGTGACGCGCTGGATGTGCGGATGTCCGAGCTCATGCGGGAGGTCAGCGATGAGCTGGCGCTCGCCGAGCTGGCAGCGTCCGCGGCCGCGAGCGACCCGGTGCCCGCACCGGTGCGGCCGAAGCTCAATTCGGTGTCCGTCACGTCCCTGGCCGGTGTGCCGGAGGACCGCGTGACCATCAAGTCCCCGGCAGACGTCGTGGATGTCGTCGCGGCCTGACACCCCTGTTCGTACGCATCGAAGCCCTGGTAGGCGCAGCCTGCCGGGGCTTTGTGCTGCCCGTACGGGGGCGGGGGCGCGCGGTGAATCCGGGCGCCGGCGGGCGCTCGGCCGGACCGTCCGGGCAGCTCGGAACGGGCGATTCATTTATACGATGGCCAAATCGGATATATCGCCCGAACAGGAGTATCTGGATGTCTGTCGTCAAGAGCACACTCTCCGACGGGGACCGCGGCATCGTCGGCAACGCCCTCCAGGGAGCCCTCGTCGACCTGGTGGATCTCTCCCTCGTCGCGAAGCAGGTGCACTGGAACGTCATCGGTCCGCGCTTCCGCTCCGTACATCTCCAGCTCGACGAGGTGGTCGCCAGCGGGCGGCAGCACGCCGACACGGTGGCCGAGCGGGCGGCGGCGATCGGGGTGTCCCCTGACGGGCGGGCGGTCACGGTCGCCAAGACCAGCGGCATCGGCGAGGTCAAGGACGGCTGGATCAAGGACGGCGATGTGGTGCGGGCGATGGTGGAGGCGCTGGGCGCGGTCATCGGCCGGATGCGCGAGCGGATCCTCGCCACCGCGGAGGCGGATCCGGTCAGTCAGGACATCCTGATCGGGCTGACCGTCGACCTGGAGAAGCACCACTGGATGTTCCAGGCCGAGGCCCAGTGACGGACGGCGGCGTGCGCTGAGGCTCCGGGCTCCCGGGTGTGCCTGACGGGGCCGGCGGCGCCGAGGGCCGTTCCGGGGCTTGCGGGGCCGGCCGCGCGCCGGAAATGCCCCGGTGCGCCCTCCCGCCGGGCGGCGGGACCCGTCTAGCGTCGGCCGGAGGAGGCAGCCATGGGGTGGCGTGACTTCGCGGCCCGCGGACCGGCCGGACGGCGTCCGCGTACCGTGCCGGGGCGCCGGATATCCGCGGCCGTCGCCCTCTCCGGGGTCGTCGCCGGGGGGCTGTGGTGGTGGGCCGCGGTCCGGCTGGTGGTGTGGCCGCAGTCGGCGGGGGTGGTCGAGGGGGCCGTGCTGGTGGGCGGCTGGGGGCTGAGTCTGCTGCCGGTGCACTGCGTGCCGAGGGCAAGCCGGAAGGACGGTCTCTGCCATCGCACCATGGCGCGGGCGGCCCGGCGGGTCCGGGAGCGCCGGAGGGCGGTCACCAGGGCATGGCGACGCCGCCGTTCGGGCGGAGGACCTGGCCGGTCATGAAGGACGAGGCGTCCGACGCCAGGTGCAGCACGGTGTGGGCGACGTCTTCGGGCTCTCCCACCCTCCCCAGGGGCGACATCCGGATCATCGGTCCCTCCGCCTGTTGCTGCGCCTCCGCGGTGTGGCGGTCGGTCATCGCCGTACGGACCCAGCCCGGGGCGACGGCGTTGACGCGGATGCCGTGCCGGCCGACCTCGGTGGCCAGGGTCTTGGTGAGCTGGACGACGGCGGCCTTGGCGGCGCCGTAGGAGAGCAGGCCAGGGGCGCCGGTGTCGATCGCGCCGGAGGCCATGTTCACCAGGGAGCCCCGGGTGGCGGTGGCGATCATGGCGCGCGCGGCCTCCTGGCAGCCGTACAGCACACCCTTGAAGTTGGTGTTCCAGACCCGGTCCAGATCCGCGTCCTTGGTCTCCAGCACGGGGGCGGAGTGCATGATTCCGGCGATATTCGCCATCACGTCGAGCCGGCCGGTGGCGCTGCGGGCGGCGTCGACGACCGCGGCGACCTGCTCGCGCCGGGTGACATCGAGCTGATGGGCGTGCGCGGAGCCCGCTGCCGCGGTGATGGCCGCGGCGGTCGCCTGCGCGCCCGGTGCGTCGAGGTCGGCGCAGTGGACGGTGGCTCCGGCTTCGGCGAGGAGGGTGGCGGTGGCGCGGCCGATGCCGCTCGCCGCGCCCGTGACCAGCGCGGTGCGGCCCGTGAGGTCGTACGCCGTGAGAGGCATGGGACGAGGGTAGGGAGAGATCTGACGGGGCGTCAATTGGCGTGCGGGGGAGATGCTTCGGGTCAGCCGGCGGGGCGGCGGCCCCGTGGGTCCGCCTGGCAGGTGGGGCACCAGTAGGTGACGCGTTCCTCGGCGGTGGGGTCCTGTTCGCCGGTGCGGATCCCGGTGCCGCAGCGCAGACAGGGGCGGCCGGCCCGGCCGTAGACCCACAGCCGTCGGTCGGGGCGGGCACTGGGTGTGGTGATACGGGCGGGGCGTCGCTTGTTGGCCTCCAGGAGCTTCTTGGCGAGCGTGGGCACGCGCTCCGGCCGGGGGAGTGCCCCTATGGGGAGCCAGGGCGAGGCGTGCAGCAGGAAGCACAGCTCGCATTTGTAGACATTGCCGAGGCCGGCGAGATTGCGCTGGTCGAGCAGGGCCTCGCCGAGGGGGCGCTCCGGGTCGGCGAGCAGCCTGCGCAGCGCTTCGGCGGGGTCCCAGTCGGGGCCGAGGAGATCGGGTCCCAGATGGCCGACGACCCGGGGCTCGTCGGCGGTGCGCAGCAGGTCGAGCACGGGGAGGCGGTAGCCGACGGCGGTGTGGTCCGCGGTGCCGAGGATCGCCCGGATCTGGTGGGCGGGGCCGCCGCGCCAGTGCTCGGCCGGGGCGTAGATCTGCCATGCGCCGTCCATCCGCAGATGGGAGTGCAGGGTCAGACCGCCCTCGAAGCGGGTGAGGAGGTGCTTGCCGCGGGGGACGACGCCCAGCACCCCGCGGCCGGTCAGGTCCACCGCCGCCAGCCGGGGCATGCGAAGGTCGCAGCGGGTCAGCGGACCGCCGGTCAGTGCGTCGTGGAGCCGCTGGGCCACGCGCCAGACGGTGTCACCTTCGGGCATGCCACCATCATGCCGGGAGCCTTCGGCCAGTGGGGCGGGCCTTGCGCGGGGCGCCGCTGGTGTCATCCGCGCAGGCGCAGTCCCCGTGGGGTGGGGTGGAAGCCGGCGGACTCCAGGGTGACGGCGTAGGGGGAGGTGAGGGCCGCGACGCCGTTGATGCGTTCGGTGGTGATCGTGCCCAGGGCGCCGGCGCGGGCGGCGTCCGTGAGGGCCTCGACGGCGAGCTGGAGGCGGGGGGCCGTGGCGGGCCCGTCCGGTGCGGGGCCGAGCGGCCAGATGAGCAGGGTCTTGCCGCCGCGCTCCATGTAGAGCGTCAGCTCGCCGTCGACGAGGACCACCAGGGAGCCCGCCTTGCGGCCGGGCTTGTGGGTAGAGCCCTCGGGCGGCTCGGGCCAGGACAGGGCGGCGCCGTAGGCGTTGGCGGGGTCGGCGGCGGCCAGGACCACGGCGCGCTGCGGGCCGCCGCGCCGGGACTGCGCCGGGCCGCTCTCCGGCAGCGCGGCATCGGCGGTGCGCTCCCGCTGGGTGCTGACCGCGCGCAGCCGGTCCACCGCCCCGTCCATCGCGAACTGGGCCGCGCCCAGCCCCTCCACCACATAGCCGCGACGGGCCTGACCGGACTCCTCGAAGGCGGCCAGTACCCGGTACGCGGCGGAGAACCCGCCCTCGACGCCCTCGGCGGCGACCGCGCCCCGGGTGACGACGCCGTGCCGGTCCAGCAGCGCACGGGCCAGGGCGTGGGCGCGGTGGGTGGGGTCCGGCTCGGTGGTGGGCAGCAGCGACCAGCGGCCACCCACTGTCGGCGGGCCGGAGCGGGAGGCGGTGGGCCGGCCGCCGCGGCCCGGGGCCGCGGTCAGCGAGCCGTACCGGCCCCGGGGGACGGCGCGGCGGGCACGATGGGCGGTCGAGCCGGCCGTACGGCCCGAGCCGAGAAGGGCGCGCAGCGGGGCGAGGGTGTCGTTGGTCAGCCGGCCCGACCAGGCCAGGTCCCACAGCGCGTCGGCCAGCTGCGGATCGGTGGCTTCCGGATGGGTGGTGGCGCGGACCTGGTCGGCGAGCTGGCGGAAGAACAGCCCGTAACCGGGGGCGAGGGCGGTCAGCAACGACTCGTGCAGCGCGGTCAGTTCCAGCGGGAGCGGTGGCGGGAGCAGCAGCGGGGCGGAGTCGGCGAGATGGAGCGAGAGCCAGCCGTCCTTGCCGGGGAGCGCGCCGGCGCCGGCCCACAACACCTCACCGGTGGCGGTGAGTTCATCCAGCAGGGCGGGACTGTAGCCGCCGACACGGGACGGCAGCACCAGCTTTTCCAGGGCGGAGGCGGGTACCGGGGCGCCCTGGAGCTGCTCGATGGCGCGCACCAGACCGTCGATGCCGCGCAGGCTGTGCGAGGCGCCGCCAAGGGGCGCGGACATACCGCCGGCCGGCGCCGGGCGCGGTGCGCCGACGTGCTGCCACTGGGGGAGGAAGGCGGCGAGCGCGGCGGGCGGCACCGGCTCCAGCTCCTCGCGCAGCGCGGCCAGGGAGCGGCGGCGCAGCCTGCGCAGCACCTGGGCGTCACACCACTCCTGGCCGATGCCCGCGGGGTGGAACTCGCCCTGGACCACCCGGCCGGCGGCGGCCAGACGCTGGAGCGCCCCGTCGGCGACGGCTGTACCGAGGCCGAAGCGGGCGGCGGCCTGCTCGGAGGTGAACGGGCCGTGGGTGCGGGCGTAACGGGACAGCAGATCGCCGAGCGGGTCCTTGACCGGTTCGGTGAACGACTCCGGGACACCGACCGGCAGCGCGGTGCCCAGCGCGTCACGGAGCCGGCCGGCGTCCTCGACGGCGGCCCAGTGGTCGGCGCCGGCGATCCGTACCGAGAGGGCCCGGCGGGTGGCGGCCAGCTCCCGGGGCCAGGCCGGGTCCGCGCCGCGCTCGGCCAGCTCGGCATCGGTCAGCGGCCCCAGCAGCCGCAGGACGTCGGCGACGCCCTCGACGTCCTTGACCCGCCGGTCGTCCGTACGCCACTGGAGCTCGCGCTCCAGCTCGGCCAGCACCTCGGCATCCAGCAGCTCGCGCAGCTCGGCCTGGCCGAGCAGCTCGGCGAGCAGCCGGGAGTCCAGGGAGAGGGCGGCGGCGCGGCGCTCGGCGAGCGGGGAGTCGCCCTCGTACAGGAACTGGGCGACATAGCCGAAGAGCAGCGACCGGGCGAACGGTGACGGCTCGGGGGTGGTGACCTCCACCAGGCGGACCCGGCGGGCCTCGATGTCCCCCATCAGCTCCGCCAGGCCCGGGACGTCGAAGACGTCCTGAAGGCATTCGCGGACGGCCTCCAGCACGATCGGGAAGGAGCCGAACTCGCTCGCCACCTGGAGGAGCTGGGAGGCCCGCTGGCGCTGCTGCCACAACGGGGTGCGCTTGCCGGGGCTGCGCCGCGGCAGCAGCAGGGCACGGGCGGCACATTCCCGGAACCGGGAGGCGAACAGCGCGGAGCCGCCGACCTGGTCCGTGACGAGCTGGTCGACCTCGCCCTGGTCGAAGGCGACATCGGCGGCGCCCACGGGGGACTGCTCGGGGTCGTACTCCGCGCCATGGCCGGCCGGGCCGGCCAACGGGTCGAAGGCGCCGTCGCCGTCGAGGAGATCGAGGCCCATCAGTTCGGCGTCGGGCAGCCGCAGCACGATGCCGTCGTCGGCATGCATCACCTGGGCGTCCATGCCGTGGCGCTCGGCGAGGCGGGCGCCGAGGGCCAGCGCCCAGGGGGCGTGCACCTGCGCGCCGAACGGGGAGTGGATGACCACCCGCCAGTCGCCCAGCTCGTCGCGGAAGCGCTCCACGACGATCGTGCGGTCATCGGGGACATGGCCGCAGGCCTGCTTCTGCTCGGCGAGATAGCTCAGCACATTGGCCACCGCCCAGTCGTCCAGCCCGGCGGCGGACAGCCGGGCCCCGGCGTCCTCCGGCGCGAGCGAGCCGATCTCGCGGAGGAACGCGCCGAGCGCGCGGCCCAGTTCCAGGGGGCGGCCCAGCTGGTCGCCCTTCCAGAAGGGCAGCCGCCCCGGCACCCCGGGGGCGGGAGTGACCAGCACCCGGTCGCGGGTGATGTCCTCGATGCGCCAGGACGTCGTGCCGAGCGTGAAGACATCGCCGACGCGGGACTCGTAGACCATCTCCTCGTCGAGCTCTCCGACCCGGCGCCCGCCGCCCTTCCCGGAGTCGCCGCCCGCCAGGAACACCCCGAACAGGCCGCGGTCGGGGATCGTGCCACCGGAGGTGACGGCCAGCCGCTGGGCCCCGGGGCGGCCCGCGACGGTGTGTGCGACGCGGTCCCACACCAGGCGCGGCCGCAGCTCGGCGAAGGCATCGGACGGATAGCGGCCGGCGAGCATGTCCAGCACGGCCGTGAACGCCGACTCGGGAAGCGCGGCGAACGGGGCGGCCCGCCGGACCAGGGCCAGCAGCTCCTCGACGTCCCAGGTGTCCATCGCGGCCATGGCGACGAGCTGCTGGGCGAGCACGTCCAGCGGATTGGCCGGCACCCGCAGCGCCTCGATGGCGCCGGAGCGCATCCGCTCCGTCACCACGGCGGCCTGCACCAGATCGCCGCGGTACTTGGGAAAGACGATGCCCGTCGAGACCGCGCCGACCTGATGCCCGGCCCGTCCGACGCGCTGGAGCCCGGATGCGACCGAAGGCGGCGACTCCACCTGGACGACCAGATCGACCGCGCCCATGTCGATGCCCAGCTCCAGACTGGAGGTGGCGACCACGGCCGGCAGCCGGCCCGCCTTCAAGTCCTCCTCCACCTGGGCGCGTTGCTCCTTGGACACGGAACCGTGGTGGGCACGGGCCAGCACCGCCGGTGCGCCCTTGGCGGCCCCGGCCTCGGCCATCAGCTCGGCGGGGGAGTGGTGTTCCGGGAGCGCCTCGCCCGTGGTCCGCTCGTAGGCGATCTCATTGAGGCGGTTGCACAGACGCTCCGCCAGACGGCGGGAGTTGGCGAAGACGATCGTGGAGCGATGGGCCTGGACGAGATCGGCGATCTTCTCCTCGACCTGCGGCCAGATGGACGGCTTCTCACCGGTGTCGCCCTCCTGGACGGGCGAGCCGCCCAGCTCGCCCATGTCCTCCACCGGGACGACCACCGAGAGGTCGAAGCGCTTCCCGGACGGCGGCTGGACGATCTCCACCCGGCGCCGCGGCGACAGATAGCGGGCCACCTCCTCCACCGGGCGGACCGTCGCCGACAGCCCGATCCGTCGCGCCGGGCGGGCCAGAAGCTCGTCCAGTCGCTCCAGGGACAGCGCCAGATGCGCCCCGCGCTTCGTGCCGGCCACCGCATGGACCTCGTCCAGGATCACCGTCTCGACGCCCGCCAGCGCCTCCCGGGCCGAGGACGTCAGCATCAGGAACAGCGACTCGGGGGTCGTGATGAGGATGTCCGGCGGGCGGTTGGCGATCGACCGGCGCTCGGCGGGCGGGGTGTCCCCGGAGCGGATGCCGACCGTGATGTCCGGCTCCGGCAGCCCGAGACGGACCGACTCCTGGCGGATGCCCGTCAGCGGACTGCGCAGATTGCGCTCGACATCGACGGCCAGCGCCTTCAGCGGGGAGACGTACAACACCCGGCAGCGCTTCTTCGGCTCGGCGGGCGGCGGGGTGCTCGCCAGCGCGTCCAGCGACGCGAGGAAGGCGGCGAGCGTCTTGCCCGAACCCGTCGGCGCCACCACGAGGACATCGGAGCCCGCGCCGATCGCCCGCCAGGCACCCTCCTGCGCGGCCGTGGGCGCGCTGAAGGCCCCGGCGAACCAACCGCGGGTCGCGGGGGAGAACGTCTCGAACGCTGCCTCGGCCATGTCCCCCATCGTGCACCGGACCACTGACAACGCGGACCCGCGCGCCGCGCCCACCGCCGCCGACCGGGCCTTTTGCGGCCGTCCACGCTTCGGACGGGCGGGCCGGCCGCCGTCCGGCGGACGCAGAATGGCGGCATGGTCATGGTCAGCGGGGAGAGCGCGGCCGACGCCGGGCCCGGCGCGGCGGCCGTGCCGCGGGCACGCGGCGAGTGGGCGCGGCACTGGCGCTACGACGGGCTGCCCGGCCTCGACCTGCTGCGCGCCCGCTATGTCCGGCACTCCTTCCCCCGCCACGCGCACGACGGCTATGTGGTCTGCGTGGTGACCTCCGGCATCGAGGAGGTCGGGCTCCGTCAGGGCACCGTCCGGGTCGGCCACGGGGGCATCATGATGCTCAACCCGGAGGTCGCGCACACCGCGCGGGCGGGCGCACCCGAGGGCTGGACCTACGCCACGCTCTACCCGTCCTACGGGCTCGTCGCCGAGATCGCCGGGGAGACCACGGCGCTGCGCGGCACCCCGGGCTTCGACCGCACGACCGCCGAGGAGCCACAGCTCGGCCACCTGATCACCGAGATCCACCGGGCCGCCGAGACCGGCAATGCCCTGGCCGCCGACACCCTGCTGCGGACCGTCGTCGCCCGCCTGCTGCGCCGCTACGGAGGCCCGCTCCCGGCGCGTACGCCCCGCACCGCGGGCGCCCGGACCGCCGCCCGCGCCCGGACCGTCCTGGAAGAGCGGATGGCCGACCCGCCCTCCCTGGAGCGGCTGGCTCAAGAGCTCGGTACCAGCCCGTTCGCGCTGCTGCGGGCCTTCAAGAGCGCGTACGGCATGCCACCGCACACCTGGCTCACCGACGCCCGGGTGCGCCGGGCCCGCAAGCTCCTGGAGGCGGGCCGCACGCCCGCCGATACGGCCGTCACCGTCGGCTTCACCGACCAGCCGCATCTGAACCGGCACTTCACCCGGATCGTCGGCGTACCGCCCGGCGCGTACCGGAGGGAGCGGTCGGCCTAGGGGCGGGGGAGCGAGCGGGCGAGCCTCGCGAGGGCGGTGCGGGCGGTGCGGTGCATGGTCTGGGCGGTGCGTGCGCCGGGCGCAAGAACGTACAAGACCCGCGGCCGTCCTGGAGCCTAAGGTCCGGGGCGTGCCAGAACAGACAGAGATACGCACCACGGAGCGGGCCGCGCCACCGCCGCCGGCACCGCCCGCGACCTCCGACGCCGCCGTCATCAGGGACGCGCTCGGCGTCGGCATCGCCGTCGGCCTCTCCGGATTCGCCTTCGGCGTAACCTCGGCCGGCGTCGGGCTCAGCCTCTTGCAGACCTGCGCGCTCAGCCTGCTGGTGTTCACCGGGGCCTCACAGTTCGCCCTGGTCGGCGCGCTGGCGGCGGGCGGCAACCCGCTCACCGCCGCGGCCGGCGCGTTCTTCCTGGGGGCCCGTAACGCCTTCTACGGGCTGCGGCTGTCCGCCGTCCTCGGGTACCGGGCCACGGTCAAGCCGTTCGCCGCCCACTGGGTCATCGACGAAACCTCGGCCGTCACCCTGGCCCAGCCCGACCGGCGCACCGCCCGGCTGGGCTTCACCGTCACCGGGCTGAGCCTCTACGTCCTGTGGAACCTCACCACCCTCGCCGGTGCCCTGGGCGCCGAGGCGCTCGGCGACACCGAGGCCTGGGGCCTGGACGCGGCCGGCCCCGCGGTCTTCCTGGCGCTGCTCGCGCCGATGCTCGAGGAGACCGTCGAGCGGGTCGCGGCCGGTCTCGCCGTGCTGCTGGTCATGGTGACGCTGCCGCTGCTGCCCACCGGTGTACCGGTGCTGGTCGCGGCGCTCGCCGCACCCGCCGTCCTCCTCGTCCAGGGGCGCCGCGGGCGGGGGACGGCACCGGAGCCGGGCGTCGTCCGGGCTGGCCACGACGGGCCGCCCGCGCGCCCGGACGGAACCCCCGAGAACCGTCCCGCCACCGAGGAGGACCGGGCATGAACGTCTGGATCGCGATCGCCGTCACCGCCGTCGGCTGCTACCTGGTCAAGTACCTCGGGCTGGCGGCCCCCGCCGGCCTGCTGGAGCGCCCGCTGGTCAAACGGCTGGCCGCGCTGCTGCCGGTGGCTCTGCTGGCCGCGCTCACCGCTCAGCAGACCTTCAGCGACGGCCGGCACCTGATGCTCGACGCCAAGGCCGCGGGGGTGGCCGCCGCGGCCGTCGCGCTCGTCCTGCGGGCGCCGTTCCTCCTGGTCGTCGGCGTCGCCGTGGCCGTCACCGCGGGGGTGCGGGCCCTGGGAGGGTGAGCGCGGCGGGACGCCCTAGAGGCGGCGCCCGTACGCCCGGAGGGTGAGCAACGCCTTGAGCGTCACCATCGGACGGCTCTCCAGCGCTGTCCCGGGTGCCCACACCCGCCAGTTCACCGGCCAGCCGCCGTCCTCCTCCTGGAGCGCGACGAGATGATCCAGGGCCCGCTCCATCTCCTCGTCGGTGAACCAGTCCCGGGCCAGTGAGCCGGGCGCGGGCGCGAAGTCGTAGGCGAGGTGGTGCTCCCCGGGGGCGTACCCGGGTGCCACGGGGACGTCCGCGGCCTGGTCCGGGTCCAGCAGCACCAGACGCCGGTCCCGTACGAGCCGGCCGAGCCGCTGCGCCGCCGCGGCGGCCCGCGGCCGGTCCGGGGCGCCGTCCAGGAAGGCCACCGCCGCCTCGACCTCGTACGGGTGGGTCTCCTCCATCGACTCCACGGCCGCCCAGCAGTAGTCCGTGGCCCGGAACAGCCAGGCGTGCCACACCTCGTTGCGGTGCAGGACACCCACCACGGGACCGGTGGCCAGGAGGGCGCTCGGCGGATCGTCGACCACCGGGATCCAGGGCGCGGACGGATAGCCGCGCAGCGAAGGGTGCAGCGCGGGCAGCGCGCCCTCCGGGGTGGAGATCTTCGTCAGATAGCGGCAGATCCGCTCCACCTGGCGGCCGTCGCACCGCCCGATCAGATCGAGGACCTTCAGGGCGTGCGCGGTGTGCAGCGGCTGGCTGACCGGGCCGCGAAGATCGGGCTCCAGGGCGTGGCCGAAGCCGTCGTCGTCGTTGCGGTACGCGGCGAGCGCGGTCTCCACGGGGTCGGCCCCGCCGCCGAGGAAGTGGTACTCGAAGAGCCGCTGCTCGAGCACCCGGGCGGTCAGCCAGACGAATCGCTCGGCTCGCGCCAGAGGAGTCGAAAGTGAGCTTACGTTTTCGGCCATGGGCTGACCGTAGGGCCGTTTTCTCCTGGTGGCACCGGCTCGCGACCGCTGCCCTCCCAGGGCGGGATACTGAAGGCATGCGGTTGACGGTCTTCTGGCAGCGGATGGCGGATCACTTCGGTGCGGCGTATGCCGACTCCTTCGCGCGCGATCATGTGATGTCCGGCCTCGGCGGCCGGACCGTGCACGAGGCGCTGGACGCGGGGTGGAGCGCCAAGGAGGTGTGGCGGGTGGTCTGCGCGGTCATGGAGGTGCCGCCGGACCGACGCTGAACGGGGCCTTCGCAGGGCTCTGACCTGCGCGGAAGAGGGCCTGAGGGTCGAGCGGGGACGGCCGGGCACGGCCCAGGACCGGGAATGTCCTGACCGTACGCGACACTTGGCTTCGTGCCCGAGTCAGATGAGATCCCCAGCAACGACGTCCCACCTCCCCAGGACCGGTCCGATGCGCGGATGCCGCGCTGGCTGCCGCGCGCCATGGTGCTCGCGCTCGCCCTGGTGGCCTGCTACCAGCTCGCCACCTGGGGATTCCACCAGCTGATCACGCTGCTGCTGAACGTGCTGATCGCGTTCTTCCTCGCGCTGGCCGTCGAACCGGCCGTCGACTGGATGGCGGCCCGGGGCATGCGGCGCGGGCTGGCCACCGGTCTGGTCTTTCTGAGCATCCTCGTCGTCGCCGCCGGATTCTTCGCGCTGCTGGGCTCCATGCTCGCCGGCCAGATAGCCAACATGGTCGAGGAGTTCCCGCAGTACTTGGACTCCGTGATCAGCTGGATCAACAACACCCTGCACACCCACCTCTCGCGGGTCCAGGTGCAGAACAACCTGCTCAAGTCGGACTGGCTCCAGAAGTACGTCACGGACAGCGCCAACAACGTGCTGGCCGTCTCCGCGACGGTGCTGGGCAGTCTGTTCAACCTGCTGACGGTGGCGCTGTTCTCGTTCTACTTCGCCGCCGACGGCCCCCGGCTGCGCCGCGCGCTGTGCTCCGTGCTGCCGCCGCACCGCCAGACGGAGGTGCTGCGGGCCTGGGAGATCGCGGTCGCCAAGACCGGCGGATACCTCTACTCGCGCGGCCTGATGGCACTGATCTCCGGCGTCGCTCACTACGTGCTGCTGGAGATCCTGGGGGTCCCGTATGCCCCGGCACTGGGCATGTGGGTGGGCCTGGTCTCCCAGTTCATCCCGACCATAGGGACCTATCTCGCGGGCGCCCTGCCGGTCCTGATCGCGTTCACCGTCGATCCCTGGTACGCCCTGTGGGTCTTCGGCTTCGTCGTGATCTACCAGCAGTTCGAGAACTACCTCCTCCAGCCGCGGATCACCGCCAAGACCGTGGACATCCACCCCGCCGTCGCCTTCGGCTCGGTCGTCGCCGGCACGGCCCTGATGGGCGCGGTGGGCGCACTGATCTCGATCCCGGCGACGGCGACCCTGCAAGCCTTCCTCGGCGCGTACGTGAAGCGGTACGAGGTCACCGACGACCCGCGGGTACACGGCAGACGCGAGCGCGGGGTCCGGGCCCTGGCCCGGATGCGGCGGAACCTGCACGACGCGCAGCCGTCGGCTCCGCTGGAGGACCGGAAGGCGGACGACGCCCGGGCCGAGGGCCAGGACGCCGGCTGACGCAGGCGCACCATCGAAGGGGCGGGAGCGGCGTTGCCCGGGGCGGTTCCCCGCCCGTCGCGCGGGGCGTTCCCCGCCGACGACGCATGGGCGAGGCCGCTTGACACCAAAATCGAACATCCATTCTCATGGGAGTTCCGGCCGCTGTCCTCGGGCTTTTCGCGGAGTTATCCACAGGCCGGAGCCGGGTCCGGGCGCATTGTCAGTGGCAGGCGTTAGCGTCATGGACGTGAAGCGATCGACTCAAGCAAATCGGGTGGAACCCATGGCAGGCACTGACCGCGAGAAGGCGCTGGACGCCGCGCTCGCACAGATTGAACGGCAATTCGGCAAGGGCGCCGTGATGCGCATGGGGGAGCGGTCGAAGGAGCCCATCGAGGTCATCCCCACCGGATCCACCGCCCTCGACGTCGCGCTCGGCGTCGGCGGCCTCCCCCGCGGCCGCGTCATCGAGGTCTACGGCCCGGAATCCTCCGGTAAGACGACCCTGACCCTGCACGCCGTCGCGAACGCCCAGAAGGCCGGCGGCTCCGTCGCGTTCATCGACGCCGAGCACGCGCTCGACCCGGAGTACGCCAAGAAGCTCGGCGTGGACACCGACTCCCTGATCCTGTCCCAGCCGGACAACGGCGAGCAGGCACTGGAGATCACGGACATGCTGGTCCGCTCCGGCGCGCTCGACCTCATCGTGATCGACTCCGTCGCCGCCCTGGTGCCGCGGGCCGAGATCGAGGGCGAGATGGGTGACTCCCACGTCGGCCTCCAGGCCCGGCTGATGAGCCAGGCACTGCGCAAGATCACCAGCGCACTCAACCAGTCCAAGACCACCGCGATCTTCATCAACCAGCTCCGCGAGAAGATCGGCGTGATGTTCGGCTCGCCGGAGACCACGACCGGTGGCCGTGCGCTGAAGTTCTACGCCTCGGTGCGTCTCGACATCCGCCGCATCGAAACCCTCAAGGACGGCACGGACGCGGTCGGCAACCGCACCCGCGTCAAGGTCGTCAAGAACAAGGTCTCCCCGCCCTTCAAGCAGGCCGAGTTCGACATCCTCTACGGCCAGGGCATCAGCCGCGAGGGCGGCCTGATCGACATGGGCGTGGAGCACGGCTTCATCCGCAAGTCCGGCGCTTGGTACACCTACGAGGGCGACCAGCTCGGCCAGGGCAAGGAGAACGCCCGCAACTTCCTCAAGGACAACCCGGATCTCGCCAACGAGATCGAGAAGAAGATCAAGGAGAAGCTCGGCATCGGCGTGCAGCCGAAGGACCCGGCGGCGGAGCCCGGCACGGACGCCGCGGTGGCGGCGGCCGACCCGGCTGCGGCTCCGGCACCGGCGGCCAAGACCGCCAAGGGCTCCAAGGCCACCGCGGCCAAGAGCTAGCCCGCCATGACGCGGCGAACGGAATGGCCGGGCAGCGAGGACGAGACCGACAGCGCTGCCGGCGACGCCGAGACCCGTAGCGGCCGCAGGGGCCGTCATGGCCGTGAGGACAGCGGTGGCCCCTCCTCGTCGAGGGCCGAGTCGGGGCCACCGCGTACACCCGAGGAGCAGGCGCGGGCCATCTGCCTGCGCCTGCTCACCGGGAACCCGCGTACGCGCAAGCAGCTCGAGGACGCCCTGCGCCGGCGGGGCATCCCCGAGGAGGCCGCGGACGAGGTGCTGTCCCGCTTCGAGGACGTCGGGCTGATCGACGACGCGGCCTTCGCCGACGCCTGGGTGGAGTCCCGCCACCATGGACGCGGCCTGGCCCGGCGCGCCCTGGCCCGCGAACTCCGCACCAAGGGAGTGGATTCCGCCCTCATCGATGTGGCCGTCGGCCGCCTCGACTCCGAGCAGGAGGAGTCCACCGCCCGCGAACTGGTCGACCGCAAACTGCGTGCCACCAGGGGCCTGGACCGCGAAAAGCGCCTTCGCCGTCTGGCCGGAATGCTGGCCCGCAAGGGATACCCGGAGGGCCTCGCCCTCCGCGTCGTCAAACGGGCGCTGGAGGAGGAAGGCGAGGATCCGGATTTCCTGGAGCAGCACGGTCTGCCGGATGTGTGAGGGGCGACGGCCGGCCCCGTAGCCGTCAGCGAATCCGGCCGGCCGGTGACCGGGCGGCCGTGCACCGGGCTCGGCGGGGCACTGGGGCTGCCGGGGCACTGGACTCAAGGGCGACTGACCCCCTCAGCCTCCCCACCCCCTCACCCCCAACCCCGCCCCCCTCCACGCCTGGAACCCCCCTGCCAAATCGGTGGCCCGGTGCAGCCCCAGCTGGCGTAGGGAGAGGGCGGCGAGGCTCGATGCGTAGCCCTCGTTGCAGATGACGACGACCGGCAGATCGTGGTGCGTGGCTTCCGGGGCGCGGTGTGCGCCCGTCGGGTCGAGCCGCCATTCCAGCTCGTTGCGCTCGATGATCAGGGCGCCGGGGATGGTGCCGTCGCGCTCCCGCAGCTCCGCGTAGCGGATATCCACCAGCAGTCCGCCCGCTTCCTGGAGGGCGGCGGCCTCCAGGGGGTCCACCCGGTGCCCCAGTTGGCGCCGGGCGTGTTCCAGCAGTGCGTCGACCGCGCTCATGCCCACTCCTCCGGCTGCTCGACCGCTTCGAGCCGCAGCACCGGCCCGGTGCGGCTGTAGCGGCGCATCAGCGGCAGCGGCGGGTAGTAGGCGTGCACCGACACCGCATGGGTGTCCGCGGAGAGGTTGAGTACCTGATGCACATGGTGCGGGCCGAACGCCCGCCCGTGCCCGTCGCTGAGCCGGCGTTCCCGGTCCACGTCGTCGGCGAGTTCCAGGGTCTTCCAGCCCTCGGTGGGCAGGGCGGCGGTGAGCGACTGTTCCGTCAGCTCACCCGCGGCCGCCGCGAAGGCGCCGCGCGAGCCGCCGTGGTCGTGCCAACCGGTGCCGGTGCCGGGCGGCCAGCCGATCAGCCAGGCCTCGCTGCCGCCCGGCCCGTCCAGCCGGAGCCAGGTACGTCCTTCGGGGTCGAGCGGGAGGGAAGCGACCAGGGCCCGGTCGGTGGCGGCCCGGCGGGCGAAGTCGAGGAGTTCGGAGGCGCTGGGCCCGCCGTCCTTGCCGAGGGCAGGCGGGCGCGCAGGGGTGTGTACGTCGGGCACGGAAACCGTCCTGAGTGATCGCGAAGAGGCGCGGCTGCCGGTCGGAGGCGGGCGGCCGCGCGGGGCAGAAGATGCGGATCAGCAGGACGGACGACACATGCAGCCCGCGTAGCGGACCAGGTCGAGATGGACCCTCCGCCAGAATCGCGAGCTGTGATCAGTCATTCTCGGAGTGAAGCACGGAGCTTCCCACAGGGTCAACCGCGGCGGAGTCCCCCTCTCCGGCCGCGTCGCCCCCGGGTGCCGCGGCGTTACGGCCGGCCCCGGTCACCGGCCCGTGTGCCCCGCCCCGTACGGCGTTCGCGCACGCGGCCATCTCGGCCGGGCGGACGCCGGACAGCGCGGTGACCAGATGGCCGTCCGGCCGTACGAGCAGCACGGTGTGCGCGGAGGCACCCGGATAGGACTCGGTGACCAGGATCTCGGCGTCCATCGGCAACGCGTCGACCGCATCGGCCAGTCGGGGCATCAGGCCGGCCGACTGCCAGTGCCGACGGTCCCAGACGCCGGTGCCGGGGGCCACCAGCACCACGAGCAGACCGCGCCCGAGCCGGTCGCGCAGCCGCACCACCGAGCCGTCCGACGCGGTCACCGCCACATCCGTGACCGGCGCGCCGGGCGGTGTCTCGACGAGGATTCCGCCGGTCTGCCCGTCGGGCGGTCCCAGCGGGGTGCGGGCATAGACCGGCGGTGCGCCGAGCGGGCCGCGGCCCAGGTGGCCGTCGGTCAGCAGGGTGCTGCGGCCGCGCGCCGCGCCCGGAAGGACGGTGCGCCACCGGGCCGCGCCGCCGTCCCGCAGCAGCGGCAGCGCCTGGTCCGCGGCGCGCAGCCGGGCCGCGACCGCGCCCCGGCGCTCGGCCTGGTAGCTGTCGAGCAGCACCTCGGACGCGCCGTGATGCCAGGCCAGGCCCAGCTTCCAGGCGAGGTTCTCGGCGTCCCGCAGCCCCTCGTCCAGGCCCTGGGTGCCGAGCGCGCCCAGCAGATGGGCGGCGTCCCCGGCGAGGAAGGCCCGGCCCTGCCGCCAGTCCCGGGCCAGCCGGTGGTGGACGGTGTGCACGCCGGTGTCGAGGAGTTCGTACGGCGGGACCAGCCGACCGTGGCCGCGCCCGCGGGGGAGTGCGCCGTCGTTCTCGGCGCCGGGCTCGTCGGCGGGGCCGGCCGGGGACTCGCTGGTCCAGCCGGCCAGCGAGTCCCGGATCCGGGCGACCAGGGCGTCCGGGGTGACCAGTTCGCGCCCGGGCGGCAGCAGCCAGTCCAGCCGCCAGACATGGCCGGCCAGCGGGCGGGCCGAGACCTCGTCGCCCGGCCCGCCGCCCGGCCGGGGCGGCGAGCGGTGCAGCAGGGCCTCGCCGGGCCAGGGGAGCTCGCAGCGCAGCGCGGCCACCGCATGCCGTTCGACGGCCGTACGGCCCGGGAAGCGGACGTCCAGCAGCTTGCGGACGGTCGACCGGGGCCCGTCGCAGCCGATGAGGTAACTCCCGCGCCACCACGTGCCGTTGGGGCCGCGGGTGTGGGCGCTGATGCCGTGCTCGTCCTGTTCGAGGTCGGCGAGCCGGCTGCCGGTGACGATCTCGGCGAGCTTCTCGTGGGCGAGTGCGGTGCGCAGGGCGCGGGTGAGCGCGTGCTGCGGGAGGTGGAGCGGGGACGCGGTGGCGGGGGCGGCCGCGCCGTCCGGGGTCCGTGGTGGAGCGAAGGCGACGCGTTCCCGCAGGCGCCGGCGGCGCATGGTGCGCCAGGCGGTCCAGTGGGCGCCGTCGCTCTCCAGGGTGCCGGCGCAGCCGAGCCGGGCGACGAAGGCGGCGGTGTCCGGGCGGAGCACGACGGTGCGGGCGGGCCGGGCGTCCTCCTGGCCGGTGGTCTCGTCGAGGACGACGGTCGGGACGCCGAGGCGGGCGAGGGCGAGCGAGAGGGAGAGGCCGACCGGGCCGGCCCCGACGACGATCACCGGGTCCACGGCGCAGCTCCCCGGGGCCGCTGGTACGTACGGGACATGCGGGAACTGGCAGTTGGAGCCCGGTGCGTGATCACACAGCGTATGCAACCCACTGCGACCGCTCGCGTCAAGTGACGGAGGCGGTGGCGGGGGTGCCACCGCCTCCGGACGGATCGATATCGGCCGCGGGCGGCCTGGGGTGCGTCAGTCCTTCGTGGCGGCCGGGCCGTCCGGCACCGCGTCGGAGACCTCCATCGCGTCGGTGGCCGTGACCGGCTCACCGGCCGTGGCGACACCGATGCCCGTCTTGGCCCGCCGGCCGCGCCGCTCGATCCAGTTGGCGAGGGCGGACAGCGCCAGGCACATCGCGACGTAGATGGTGCCGGTGACGATGATGAACGGCACGTAGGTGTCATTGCCGTTGACGATGATGTTGGTGCTCATCTGGCGGGCGGTGAAGAGCAGTTCCTCGAAGGTGATGATGTAGCCGAGGGAGGTGTCCTTCAGCGTCACCACGAGCTGGCTGATGATCGTCGGCAGCATCGCCCGCACGGCCTGCGGGATCAGCACCGTCGTCATGACCTGCGTCTTGCTCATGCCCAGGGCGTACGCGGCCTCGCGCTGCCCCGTGGGCACGGAGTTGATGCCGGCCCGCAGCACCTCGGCCTGGACCGAGCCGTTGTAGACCGTCAGTCCGATGACCAGGGCCCAGAACTGCGGCTGGTCGCCGGTCAGACCGAGGCTTCCCCGGTTGCTGAGCAGGATCACCCACAGGGCATAGATGGTGATCAGCAGCGGTACGGCGCGGAAGAGCTCGATGAAGCCGGTCGCCAGCCAGCGGACCGGCCGGTGGTCCGAGAGCCGCGCCACCGCGAGCAGCACGCCCAGCGCCAGTGACAGCACCGCGGCGACCGCGAAGACCTGAAGCGTGGTCACCAGGCCGTCGCGGATGTTGGTCCGCACACCGGCGTTGTTGAAGATGTTCCACACCTCGGGCTCCAGCTGGCCCTGGGTGTTCAGCCGCAGCACGGTGAAGACGATCAGGGCCAGCACCGCGAGCGAGCCGGCCACGGAGTAGACGAGGTTGCGTGTCCTCGCCTTCGGTCCTGGTACGTCGTAGAGAACGCTGGCGCCGCTCATGCCCTTACCTCGCTTTGTTCCGCCGCGCCTGCGCGTGGCACCCACGTCGTGCTGATCCGCCCCTCGCGTCCGCTCATCGGGCCACCCCCATACGGCGCTCCAGTAGCCGGAAGAGGGCGCTGATGGCGAAGGTGATGATCAGGTAGGCGAGCGCGGTCCACAGGAAGATCCAGGCGATCGCGTAGCCCTTGTCGTTGAGCAGCTTGGAGACGTTGAACAGTTCGCCGTAGCCGAACGCTCCGGCGATCGCGGAGTTCTTCGTCAGCGCGATGAAGATGCTGCTCAGCGGGGGCAGTACGGTGCGCGTGGCCTGCGGGAGCACGATCTGGCCCAGCGTCTGGGAGAACGTCATACCCAGGCTGCGCGCGGCCTCCGCCTGTCCCAGCGGCACGGTGTTGATGCCGGACCGCACCGCCTCGCACACGAAGGAGGAGGTGTAGAAGCCGAGCGCCAGT
Organism: Streptomyces sp. bgisy130; assembly: GCF_057708345.1. Taxonomy (NCBI): domain Bacteria; kingdom Bacillati; phylum Actinomycetota; class Actinomycetes; order Kitasatosporales; family Streptomycetaceae; genus Streptomyces; species Streptomyces sp. bgisy130. The sequence goes on along the minus strand of NZ_JBYISA010000021.1, from coordinate 98,466 downwards.
GTGGCGAGCACGTAAGGGCTCGCCCCCTGGAAGAGGACCTGCGGTACGACGAAGAAGGCGACGAGGAAGAGCAGCGTCAGCGGTGTGTTGCGCAGCACCGTGACCCAGGCCGTCCCGAAGGCGCGCAGCGGCGGAATCGGAGAGACCCGGAAACCGGCTATGAGCACGCCGAGTACCAGCGCGAGCAGGGCGCTGGACGCGGTGATCGCCAGGGTTCCGAGGAATCCGTCCCGGAACTCGGGCAGATAATCGAGGAGTACGTTCATGGGGTCTCCGCGGTAGCGGTCATCGGGTCGACGGCGGGAAGTGGATCAGCAGCGGGCGAAGACACCGCGCGCCCCGCACACCCGCCGCGGCGGGCGTACGGGGCGGCATGGTCCGGTGGGTTCGCGGGCGCCTCAGTAGCGGGGCAGCGGCGTCTCCGGGGCGACGTACTTCGACCCGGACTTGCCGAGCGTGCCGTCGTACGCCTTCTTGTAGTCGTTGTTCTTGATGTGGTTCTCCAGCGCGTCGGTGATCGCGTCGCGCAGGGCCTTGTCGTCCTTGTTCATGCCGACGCCGTAGGGCTCCTTGGTGAAGGACTTGCCCACGACCCGCAGCTTCTCGGGGCGCTGTGCGGCGTAGCCCTTGAGGATCGCGTCGTCGGTGGTGACCGCGTCGACCTGGCCGTCCAGCAGAGACTTCACGCAGTCCGAGTACTTGGACTGCTCGCTGGTGTCGGCGCCGTACTTCTTCTTCTTGATCTCCTGGAGCGGAGTGGAGCCGACGATCGAGCAGACCTTCTTGCCCTTGAGGGTGTCCGGTCCGGTGATGGCCTTGTCGTCCTTGCGCACCAGGAGGTCCGCGCCGGCCGTGTAGTACGGGCCCGCGAAGCCGACCTGCTTCTTGCGCTCGTCGTTGATCGTGTAGGTACCGACGTAGTAGTCGACCTGTCCGTTGGAGATGGTGGTCTCACGGACGTTGGAGTCGATCGTCTTGAACTCGATCTGCTTCGCCGAGAAGCCGAGGTCGGCAGCGACCATCTTGGCGATCTCGATGTCGAAGCCGGAGTACTTGCCGGTGGTGTCCTTGAAGCCCAGGAACGGCTGGTCGGCCTTGACGCCGACGACGATCTTCTTGGCCTTCTGCGCCTTCTTCAGCACCGGCGAGTCGATCTTGGGCGCCGAGGCGACCTTGTACTCGCCGCTGAAGACATCCCCGCCGGCCGGCTTGTCGCCCGCCGCACCCTTGTCGCCGCCACAGGCGGTCGCCGTCGCCGCCAGCGCGAGCACCACCGCACCGGCCGCAGCCGTCTTACGAATCCTCATGGTGAACATCCTTTGGTTCAACAGGTGTTGGCAATGATGGTGGCCCGACTGCGGGCTCAGTGATGGAGGATCTTCGACAGGAAGTCCTTGGCGCGGTCGCTGCGCGGGTTGTTGAAGAACTGGTTCGGCTCGGCCTCTTCGACGATCCGGCCGTCCGCCATGAAGACGACCCGGTTCGCCGCGGAGCGCGCGAACCCCATCTCATGGGTGACGACGACCATCGTCATGCCGTCCCGGGCGAGCTGCTGCATGACATCCAGCACCTCGTTGATCATTTCCGGGTCGAGCGCGGAGGTCGGCTCGTCGAACAGCATCACCTTCGGGTCCATCGCCAGCGCACGGGCGATCGCCACCCGCTGCTGCTGACCGCCGGAGAGCTGCGCGGGGTACTTGTCCGCCTGGGTGCCGACACCGACCCGGTCGAGCAGGGCGCGGGCCTTCTTCGCGGCCTCCGCCTTGTCCGTTTTGCGGACCTTGGTCTGGCCCAGCATCACATTCTCGAGCACGGTCTTGTGCGCGAAAAGGTTGAAGGACTGGAAGACCATGCCCACGTCGGCGCGCAGCCGGGCCAGTTCGCGGCCCTCCTGCGGCAGTGGCTTCCCGTCGATCGAGATGCTGCCGCTGTCGATGGTCTCCAGGCGGTTGATCGTGCGGCAGAGCGTCGACTTGCCCGAGCCCGAGGGCCCGATCACGACGACGACCTCGCCGCGGTTGATCGTCAGGTCGATGTCCTGGAGCACGTGCAGCGCGCCGAAGTGCTTGTTCACGTTGTCCAGCACGACCAGCTGGTCCGCTGCCGGCGCGGGACCGTCGGCGTTCTTGGTCACCGATACTTCGCTCATCGGCGTGTAGCTCCGTCCTCCTCGGTTGGGAGGACCCTAGTAACGCCCCGCGACCAGCGTCATTACATCTGAGGGGAACTTGAGCATAACGATCCGGCCGCGACGGGACCCCGGGCGCGCAGCGCGGCATCCGCGGTGGACACGACGCCATGGTGGTGTGCGCGGAGTACCGGCTGGGTAACGGATGGCGGCGCGGAGGTGGCCACCTCTTGACGCATGGGCCTTCCATCGCCGTAGATGCCCTGTGGCCTGTACGCATGCACCCGGAAGGAGGCCAGATGAGACTGCTGCTCGTCGAGGATGACGATCATGTCGCCGCGGCCCTGTCCGCGGTGCTCGCCAAGCACGGCCTGGCCGTCGTGCACGCGCGCAACGGCGAGGACGCGCTCAAGGCCCTGCTGCCCGACGAGGGGGAACCGTTCGCGGTGGTGCTGCTCGACCTCGGGCTGCCCGACCAGGACGGCTTCGAGGTGTGCGGCCGGATCCGCAAGCTCTGCGCCACCCCCGTCATCATGGTCACCGCGCGCTCCGATGTGCGCTCGCGCATCCACGGGCTCAACCTCGGCGCGGACGACTATGTCGTCAAGCCGTACGACACCGGTGAGCTGCTGGCCCGTATCCACGCGGTGAGCCGGCGCAACGCCCCCGGCGGCGGTGAGCAGCCCGCCGAGGAGAGCACCGCCGATGAGGCGCTGCGCCTGGGTGCGGTCACCGTCGAACTCTCCACCCGCCAGGTGGCGGTGGACGGCGCCGCGGTCCCGCTCACCCGCAAGGAGTTCGACCTGCTCGCGCTGCTCGCCCAGCGCCCCGGTGTGGTCTTCCGCCGGGAGCAGATCATCAGCGAGGTGTGGCGCACGAGCTGGGAGGGCACCGGCCGGACCCTGGAGGTGCATATCGCCTCACTCCGGGCCAAACTGCGCATGCCCGCACTGATCGAGACGGTGCGCGGGGTCGGCTACCGCCTGGTCGTCCCGGCCGCCGGCCCGGGGGTGCGGACGTCTGCCGCCCCGGCCTCCTGAAGGCCGCCGCGACCACGTGCGCACCCGACTCCTCCCGCTCCTCATCGTCCTCATGGCCGGTGTCCTGCTCGCGCTCGGCATCCCGCTCGGCGTCATCACCGCCGGGGTCGAGCAGCAGCGGGTGGTCGTCGACCGGATCGACGACGCCGCCCGCTTCGCCTCCCTCGCCCAGTTCGTCACCGCCCGTCCCGACGCGGACGCCCACCACAAGACCCCGGAGGAGGACGAGCGGCGCGCCACCCTCCGTACCGAGCTCGCGCGCTACTACGACCTCTACGGCATACGTGCCGGTGTCTTCTACCGCGATCGCACCCCCATGGCCGCCGCCCCCGTCGGCCTGCCGGTACCCCAGGACGGTGAGGCCGCACGAGCCTTCAGCGAGGCGCTGGCCGGCCGCCGCAGTCATGACCCGCACCAGGTCTGGCCCTGGGACGACAAGGGCCGCATCCCGGTCGCCTCACCGGTGATCCGCGACGGCGACGTGGTAGCCGTCGTGATGACCGACTCGCCCACGGGGCAGCTGCGCTCGCACGTCCTGCGCGGCTGGCTGCTGATCGCGGCCGGCGAGTGCGCGGCGATGCTCGTCGCCGTCGCCGCGGCCTTCCGCCTCACGGGCTGGGTGCTGCGGCCCGTACGGGTGCTGGACGCGGCCAGCCACGACATCGCCACCGGCCGGATGAACGCCCGGGTCGCCGCCACCGCGGGCCCGCCCGAACTGCGCCGGCTGGCCCGCTCGTTCAACGAGATGGCCGACAATGTCGAGGACGTCCTGGAGCAGCAGCGCGCCTTCGTCGCCGACGCGTCCCACCAGCTGCGCAACCCGCTGTCCGCGCTGCTGCTGCGGATCGAGCTGCTGGCCCTCGAACTCCCCGACGGCAACGCCGAGATCGCCTCGGTCCGCACCGAGGGCAAGCGGCTGGCCCGGGTCCTGGACGATCTGCTCGACCTCGCCCTCGCCGAACACACCGCCGCCGACCTCCAGCTCACCGATGTCGCGGCGCTGGCCGCCGAACGCGTCGACTCCTGGCGCCCGCTGGCCGACGACAAGGGCGTCGGCCTCACCTATGAGGGGCACAGCGCCGTCACCGGCTGGGCCGACCCGGTGGCCCTCTCCAGCGCCCTGGACGCCGTGATCGACAACGCCCTGAAGTTCACCCCGGAGGGCCGTCCGGTCACCGTCGGCGTCGCACCGGACGGCGAGCGTGTCCACATCACCGTCGCCGACCGGGGCCCCGGCCTCACCGACGACGAGCTCGCCCGGGTCGGCGACCGCTTCTGGCGCAGCAGCCGCCACCAGAACGTCTCCGGGTCGGGACTCGGCCTGTCGATCACCCGCGCGCTGCTCACCGCGGGCGGCGCCGGCATCACCTACGCCCCGCATCCGCCGCACGGGCTGAAGGTCACCGTCACCGTGCCGCGCACCGCGCCGTGAGGGAGCCGGTGCGGAGGAGCCGGCGGCCCCGCCGACTGTGCTACCGTCGACGGCGTTGCAGTTGTGGTACCCATGAACTATGTGCGCGCCCGGAGGCTGGATGCCCCGGGCGTTCCTTGTTTTCCCGGACCTGTTCCGGTGTGGGGCAATCATCTCGGCGACAAGGAGGCCGTGCAGTACGGTCTCCCGTTTGCCCCATGAAGGAGAAAAACATGGCTTCCGGCACCGTCAAGTGGTTCAACGCGGAAAAGGGCTTCGGCTTCATCGAGCAGGACGGCGGCGGCCCCGACGTCTTCGCCCACTACTCGAACATCAACGCGCAGGGCTTCCGTGAGCTCCTCGAGGGCCAGAAGGTCACCTTCGACGTGACCCAGGGCCCCAAGGGCCCGCAGGCGGAGAACATCGCCGCTGCCTGACGCACCGCGTCCCGTGAGCGGGGCCCGCACCGGCACGTCCGGTGCGGGCCCCGCTCCGTTCGCGGGTCGGCCCCGGCGGACGCCTCAGGGCTTCAGGGCTTCTGCGACACGTAATAGCGCCGGGCCCCGGTGTGCAGCTCCAGCGGGTCGGTGAACACCGCTGTCCGCAGATCCACCTTCTGCGCGGCATGTACCTGGCGTCCGATCCAGTCCCGGCTGTCGATGACGGTCCGGGTGATGCCCTCGGTCAGCGCGGCGTCCTGGCGATCGGTCGTCACCAGCAGATTCGCCACCGCGATCGTCTTCACGGCCTGCCCGCCCTGGGCCCTCGGGTAGGCGTCGGCGGGCATCACCGCGGCCCGGTAGTAGCGGGTGCGCTCGCCCTGCCGGTGCAGCGCCTCGCTCAGATCCCCGAGCGGGACCAGCCGCACCGGGAAGCGCTGCGCCAGCTGCTGCACCGCCGTCGTCGGCAGCCCGCCGGACCAGAAGAAGGCGTCCAGCTTGTGCTGCTCCAGCAGCTGCGGCATCCGGTCGATGCCGACCCGCACCGGCTTGATGTCCGTGGCGAAGTCCAGCCCGGCCGCCTCCAGCAGCCGCCGGGTGATCAGCTGGACGCCGGAGCCGTCGGTCCCGACCCCGACCCGCAGCCGCCGCAGATCCTTCGTCGAGCGCACCGGGGAGTCCTTCGGCACCACCAGCTGCACGTAGTCGTCGTACAGCCGCGCGCAGGCCCGCAGCCGGTCCGCGCCCGGCTCGCCCCTGATCTTGTACGTGGCGACCGCGTCCGCCGTCGCGATGCTGTACCCCGCGCGCCCGGCGACGAGCTGCCGCAGATTGTCGATCGAGCCCTCGCTGCGGGCCAGCCGCAGATCCACCTCCGGCAGGTCACGGGCCAGATCCTGCTTCAGCAGCTCCCCGTAGCGCGCATAGACGCCGGTCGGGACGCCCGTCGCCAGCGTCACCCGGCCCCCGGGAGCCGGCGCAGCGCCCGTCGACATCAGCCACCACAGCACCGGCCCGAGGACGACCAGTGCCGCGATCGCCGCCTGGACGGCCCGGCGACCGGTGCGGGGGAGTGCTGTGACCATGGGCGGGATCCTGCCAGGACCGCGGCGGGAAAGGGAGGGGTGGGGCCCGTTCTGTGAGGTCACCGGTGTCCGGACCGGCTCTCCTGGCTGCCGGCGCGGTACGGTCCGCCGCCCTGGGGAGCCGGGAACGGACGGCGTCACGGCCCAGGGACCCGACCGCGCTTGCGCCCACCACAGCAGGAGTTACGGTGGCGACGTGGCGCCCGGTCCGCTCCGGCGGCAGCGGGCAGCCCCTCCCTACCTGGATCCAGCGGGGACCCGGCACGTCCCCCCACCGCGCGCCCGGCGGCGCGCACGCCAAGAGAATTCCTCCACCCTCAGCGCACCGGCGCCGGTGCCCCCACACCACGGCCCCCTGATGCGCCGGTGCGGGAAGCGACATCTCATGAAACCGCCCACCGCACTGCGGCCCGACACCCGTGCCCGGTCCGAGGCCGTCCGCCCACCCCCGGCTGCCGCCGATGCCGGGCTGCTCCTCCTGCGGCTGGCCGTGGGACTGATCCTGGCCGGCCATGGCGCCCAGAAGCTCTTCGGATTCTTCGGGGGCCGCGGGCTCGAAACCACCGGCAAGGGCTTCGAAGCCCTTGGATACCGCCCCGGCACCTTCTTCGCCGGCCTCGCCGGAGTCTCGGAGGTCCTCGGCGGCCTCGGCCTCGCCCTTGGACTGCTCACCCCCCTGGCAGCCGCCGCACTGATCGGCGTGATGATCAACGCCATGGTCCTCGCGGCGCCCAAGGGACTCTGGGCGGAGGCCGGCGGCCTCGAATATCCGCTGACCATAGCCGTCGTCGCGCTGGCCGTCGCGGCCACCGGCCCCGGCCGCTACGCCCTCGACCGGCCCTTCCGCTGGGGACACGGCGGCTGGCGCAGCGCCGCCTTCGCCCTGGGAGCCGGCGGCCTCGGCGCCGCCCTCGTACTGGCCCTCTGAGCGGACCGCCGGGCCTTCCCGCGCCCGGTGCCGGATGATCCCGGCCACGCCTCCGGCGTCCGGAGGTACTTCCGGCACCGCCTACCCTTGTGGCATGAGCAGCAGCGACCGGAGCCAGGCAGTGGGCGTCAGCAAGAGTTACGAGATCCGCACCTACGGGTGCCAGATGAACGTCCACGACTCCGAGCGGTTGTCCGGCCTGCTGGAAGAGGCCGGATACGTGCCCGCGCCAAAGGACGGCGACGGCGCCGATGTGGTGGTCTTCAACACCTGCGCGGTGCGGGAGAACGCCGACAACCGGCTCTACGGCAATCTCGGTCAGCTCGCTCCGAAGAAGGCCGCGCGGCCCGGCATGCAGATCGCCGTCGGCGGCTGCCTCGCCCAGAAGGACCGCGACACCATCGTCAAGAAGGCCCCCTGGGTCGACGTGGTCTTCGGGACCCACAACATCGGCAAGCTGCCGGTGCTGCTGGAGCGTGCCCGGGTCCAGGAAGAGGCGCAGGTCGAGATCGCCGAATCGCTGGAGGCGTTCCCCTCGACCCTGCCCACCCGGCGGGAGAGCGCCTACGCGGCCTGGGTCTCCATCTCCGTGGGCTGCAACAACACCTGCACCTTCTGCATCGTGCCCGCGCTGCGCGGCAAGGAGAAGGACCGCCGGCCCGGCGACATCCTGGCCGAGATCGAGGCGCTGGTCTCCGAGGGCGTCAGCGAGATCACCCTGCTCGGCCAGAACGTCAACGCCTACGGCTCCGACATCGGCGACCGTGAGGCCTTCAGCAAGCTGCTGCGCGCCTGCGGCGCGATCGAGGGCCTGGAGCGGGTCCGCTTCACCTCCCCGCACCCCCGCGACTTCACCGACGACGTCATCGCCGCCATGGCCGAGACGCCGAACGTGATGCCGCAGCTCCACATGCCGCTCCAGTCCGGCTCCGACCGCGTCCTGAAGGCGATGCGCCGCTCGTACCGCCAGGAGCGCTTCCTCGGCATCATCGAGAAGGTGCGCGCCGCCATGCCGGACGCCGCGATCTCGACGGACATCATCGTCGGCTTCCCGGGCGAGACCGAGGAGGACTTCGAGCAGACCCTGCACACGGTCCGCGAGTCCCGTTTCGCCCAGGCCTTCACCTTCCAGTACTCCAAGCGCCCCGGCACCCCGGCCGCCGACATGGAGGGCCAGATCCCCAAGGCCGTCGTCCAGGAGCGCTATGAGCGCCTGGTCGCCCTCCAGGAGGAGATCTCCTGGACGGAGAACAAGAAGCAGGTCGGCCGCACCCTGGAGGTCCTGGTCGCCGAGGGCGAGGGCCGCAAGGACGAGGCGACCCACCGTCTGTCCGGCCGTGCCGCCGACAACCGGCTGGTCCACTTCACCCGCCCCGAGGAGCCGGTCCGCCCCGGCGATGTGGTGACCGTCGAGGTCACCTACGCCGCTCCGCACCACCTCCTGGCGGAGGGCCCGGCCAAGGCGGTCCGCCGCACCCGCGCCGGGGACGCCTGGGAGAAGCGCAACGCCGCCCCGGCGGACAAGCCCCAGGGCGTACTCCTGGGCCTGCCCACCATCGGTGCCCCGGCACCGAGCCCGGCGCCCGCCGCCGGCTGCGGCTGCGACTGACCCGGTCCCGCGCAGGCGGCCCCAGGGCACGGCGACCGCCCCGCACCAGGGGCGTTACGCTGCGTGTCATGCTCGTAGCCGCCGCCCTCTGCCCCTGCCCGCCGCTGCTCGTCCCGGAGGTGGCCGCCGGGGCGGCGCCCGAACTCGACGCGCTGCGCGCCGCTTGTCTCGACGCGATCGGCGTGCTCGCCGCGGCCCGCCCCGACCTGCTGGTCGTCCTCGGCCCCACCGACGAAGCCGGCCAGGGCCGGTACCCCCAGGGCACCTTCGGCTCCTTCCGCGGCTTCGGGGTGGACCTGGAGGTGCCGCTGGGCGCCGCGGAGACCGTGCCGGACCGGGAACTCCCGCCGTCGCTGTCCGTCGGCGCCTGGCTGCTGTCCCGTACGGACTGGGACGACGCCCCCGTGGAGGGGCTGGGAGTGGCCGTGTCGACGCCCCGCGACCGCTGTCAGGGGCTGGGCCGGAAGATCGCCGCGGCCGCTCCCCGGGTCGCCCTGCTGGTGCTGGGCGACGGCAGCGCCTGCCGGACGGTGAAGGCGCCCGGCTACTTCGACGAGCGGGCCGAGCCCTTCGACGCCGAGGTGGCCGCCGCCCTGGGCGGCGCCGACACCGCCGCACTGGCCGCTCTCGACGAGCAGCGCGCCGCCGGCCTCCAGGCGTCCGGACGGGCCTGCTGGCAGGTCCTGGCGGGCGCGGCGGAGAACGCGGACCGGAGCGGCCGGCTGCTCCGTGAGGAGGCCCCCTACGGGGTGGGCTACTTCGTGGCGGCCTGGTCGTAGCGCACCCGCACGAGGGGGACGCCCACGGCCGCGGGGCGCCTCGCCCGCGGCCGTCGTGGTCGTGCTCCGGTCAGCGCGCCTGGTGCCGCGCGCCGTCGCTGTCCGCGGCGGCCTCCGCCGACTGCTGCCGGGGGATTCCGGCGCTCTCACCGGCCTGCTCCGCGCGCGGTGTCCCGGCGTCCGCCGCCTCCGCTGCCGCGTCGCCGGACGCCTCCGGAGCAGCCGCGGCCTCCTCCGCTTCCGGCGCCTCTCCGGCTTCCGGCGCGGCCGCCGCCGGGCGCTCGGCGCCGTCCGCGGCCTCTTCGGCGCGCTCGGCGGTTCCGGCGTCCCCGGTCTCCGCCGGAACCGCCGACGCCGTCGGCTCCGCCGCCTCGGCCGCCTCCGCCGTAGCGGCACTCTCCTCCGTCAACGCGTCGGACTGACGGCGGCGAAACCGCGAAAACACACCCATAACTGCTCCTACGCTCTTCATGTGGCGACATCCCGGCCCGCCCGGGAGCGGACCGTTGCGCCGCCCGCGGGCGCCGGGTGCTGCGCCGGCTCTCGGGACCTCGCAACAGGCAACGAGGTCATCGGTGGCCCGTCACGTCGCTCGTTCGGGATGGGGGCGTGATGTTTGCGAGACTGACGGGGTGAACACCGCCGTTCCCGCTCCGCGGGTCATCGCCGTCGTCGGCCCCACCGCGGCCGGAAAGTCCGATCTGGGCGTCGCGCTCGCACAACACGTGGGGGGCGAGGTCATCAACGCCGACTCCATGCAGCTCTACCGCGGCATGGACATCGGCACCGCCAAACTCACGCCCGAGGAGCAGCAGGGCGTCCCGCACCGCCTCCTGGACATCTGGGACGTGACCCGCGCCGCCAACGTCGCCGAGTACCAGCGGCTGGCCCGCGCCGAGATCGACCGGCTGCTCGCCGAGGGCCGCACCCCGGTCCTGGTCGGCGGCTCCGGCCTCTACGTACGCGGCGCCATCGACGCGCTCGACTTCCCCGGCACCGACCCGGAGGTGCGCGCCCGACTGGAGGCCGAACTCGCCGAACTGGGCAGCGGCCCCCTCCACGCCCGGCTGGCCGCCGCCGACCCCGAGGCCGGCCGCGCGATCCTGGCGAGCAACGGCCGCCGCATCGTGCGCGCCCTGGAGGTCATCGAGATCACCGGCCGCCCCTTCACCGCCAACCTCCCCGGCCATGAAGCGGTCTACGACACCCTCCAGATCGGCGTCGATGTCGCGCGCCCCGAACTCGACGAGCGGATCGCGCTGCGGGTCGACCGAATGTGGGAGGCGGGTCTGGTCGACGAGGTGCGCCGGCTGGAGGGCGCGGGGCTGCGCGAGGGCCGTACGGCGTCCCGGGCGCTCGGCTACCAGCAGGTGCTCGCCCAGCTCGCGGGGGAGTGCACCGAGCAGGAGGCGCGTGACGAGACGGTGCGCGCCACCAAGCGCTTCGCGCGCCGCCAGGACTCGTGGTTCCGCCGGGACCCGCGGGTCCACTGGCTCAGCGGCGCCGCCGAGCACCGGGGAGAACTTCCGGGACAGGCACTGGCGTTGCTCGAACGACCGGTCACAGCCTGATCACGTCATGGCATCGGGACGCTCCGGCCGTCATCCGGGCCCCTGAGGGCGTGTCATCATCGACCTTCGATCGAGGCATGCAGTCTGTAGTGGGGAGGGCGCGTGGCAATGGAGGCCGGCCCTCGCAACGGAGCGCAGCAACCGGACAGCGGCGCCGACACGGCTCCCCTGACCGACGACGGTCCCGACACCGACGACGGCTTGTCCGGCCCTGACGGCGTCGGCGGCGGACCGCTCACCGACCCGGACACCCTGGACGACTCCGACGCCCCGGCCGACGGTCCCGGGGAGGGCGGCGAGTCCTTCCGCGAGCTGCGCCCGCCGCGCCGGCTGCGGCTGTGGCAGCTGGCCCCGATCGTCGCGCTGGCTGCCCTCGGCTCGCTGATGTTCGCCTTCCCGCTCGCCTTCGAGCTGGGCGGCGACGGCGGCGCGATGATCGCGATGCTCGGTCTGCTGCTGTGCTGCTGCGCCGCGGGCTGGGGCATGATGGCCGCCCGCCGCGTCGGCTACACCTGGCCCGGCCTCCCCGCCCAGGGCTCCGGCCGCCGCGCCTGTTGGCGCGTGGTGCTGATCTACACCGTCCTGGTGGCCATCCCGGCGTCGCTGGCCATATGGCGCGTGGCCCGGCTGCGCTAAGGCGTGGCCTGGGGGAGCTTTGGCCCCTCCCGTTGTTTCCCCGCCGCCCACCCCCCTTCGGGGGGTGGGCGGGTACGGGCGAGCAGCCGGTACGGGCGAGCCGCGTGTTCGGCCGAGCAGTGGGTACGGGCGAGCACCTGGCCCCAGCGCCCCAACGCACCAGGCCCCCACACCCGCACACCCCCTCCCCCGCCCTCCCCGTACGATGCAGGGGTGACCAGCACGCAGCGCCTCGCCTTTCTCAAGGGCCACGGCACCGAGAACGACTTCGTGATCGTCCCCGACCCGGACGGGCGGCTCGACCTGCCCGCGGCCGCCGTCGCCAGGATCTGCGACCGGCGGGCCGGCGTCGGTGGCGACGGTGTGCTGCGCGTCGTCCGGTCCGCCGCGCACCCGGAGGCGCGTGCCCAGGCCGGCGAGGCCGAGTGGTTCATGGACTACCGCAACGGCGACGGTTCGATCGCCGAGATGTGCGGCAACGGCGTCCGCGTCTTCGCGCGCTATCTGCTGCACGCCGGCCTGGTCGAGGCCGGTGACCTCGCCATCGCCACCCGCGCCGGCGTACGCCGGGTACACCTCGACAAGGCCGGCGATGTCACGGTCTCCATGGGCCGGGCCGAACTCCCCGAGGAGGGTGTCGTCGTCACCCTCGGCGGCCGCAGCTGGCCGGCCCGCAACGTGAACATGGGCAATCCGCACGCGGTCGCCTTCGTCGAGGACCTGGCCCACGCCGGCGACCTGCTGGCCGTACCGCCGTTCAGCCCAGCGTCGGTTTATCCCGACGGCGTGAATGTGGAGTTCGTCGTCGACCGGGGTCCGCGCCATGTGGCGATGCGGGTCCACGAACGCGGTTCGGGCGAGACCCGCTCCTGCGGCACCGGCGCCTGTGCGGTCGCCGTCGCCACCGCCCGCCGGGACGGTCTGGACCCCGCCGAGACCGGTACGCCCGCCACGTACCGGGTCGATGTGCTCGGCGGCAGCCTGTCGATCACCGAGCGGCCCGACGGCACGGTCGAGATGACCGGCCCGGCCGAGATCGTCGCCGAGGGCACCTTCGACGCCGCCTGGCTGGCCGCCGCGCTCGCCTGACGCGCCCCGCTGCGCACCGCCTCCCGGGCCCGCTCCGGGAAAGGGTTCCGGCCAAAAGATTCGCTCGAACGGGTGATCCGGATCACGCTGAGCGAGAGGCGGACAGCGGTGCGTGATGGGCTCGGTAGCATCAAGCACCGGCCCGGGCGCCCGAACTGACGCGTTCCACCGCCGGTCGACGCTGCCGGAGGTGCCCATGAGCGCAGAGGCCACTAACCCTGGTAATCCTGGAGCAGCGGGCCGCCGGCGCGGCCGCCGCCGACTGGAGCTCAGCGGGCTGCGCCGCATCGGCCGCGCCGCACTGCTCGGCCCGGCCCCGCGCGACGGCCTCCCGCACGCCCTCGAACACGTCGCCAAGGTGCACCGCGGCCACCACCCCGACGCCGATCTGGACACCCTCACCAGGGCCTATCTGCTCGCCGAGTCCTCGCACCGCGGCCAGCTGCGCAAGAGCGGCGAGCCGTACATCACCCACCCGCTCGCGGTGACCCTGATCCTCGCCGAACTCGGCGCGGAGACCACGACCTTGACCGCCTCCCTGCTCCACGACACCGTCGAGGACACGGAAGTGACGCTGGATCAGGTCCGGGAGCTGTTCGGCGCCGAGGTCTGCTATCTCGTCGACGGGGTCACCAAGCTGGAGAAGGTCGGCTACGGCGCGGCCGCCGAGCCGGAGACCTTCCGCAAGATGCTGGTGGCGACCGGCAACGACGTCCGGGTGATGTCCATCAAGCTCGCCGACCGGCTGCACAACATGCGCACCCTCGGTGTGATGCGCCCCGAGAAGCAGGCCCGGATCGCCAAGGTGACCCGCGATGTGCTGATCCCGCTCGCCGAACGCCTCGGCGTCCAGGCGCTGAAGGCCGAGCTGGAGGACCTGGTCTTCGCGATCCTGCATCCCGACGAGTACGCCACCACCCGCGCCCTGGTCATGGAGTACACCTCCCGGCCCGACCCGCTCACCGCCCTCGCACAGCGGGTGCGTACGGTCCTCGACGAGGCCGGTATCGACGCCGAAGTCCTCGTCCGGCCCCGGCACTTCGTCTCCGTCCACCGGGTGCGCCTCGCGCGCGGTGCGCTGACCGGAGCGGACCTGGGTCGGCTGCTGGTGCTGGTGGCCGAGGACGCCGACTGCTACGCGGTCCTCGGCGAACTGCACACCTGCTTCACCCCGGTGATCTCCGAGTTCAAGGACTTCATCGCGGTTCCCAAGTTCAACCTCTACCAGTCGCTGCACACCGCGGTCACCGGCCCGTCCGGCGAGGTCGCCGAGACCCTGATCCGTACGCACCAGATGCACCGGGTCGCCGAGGCCGGGGTGATCGCGCTCGGCAACCCCTACGCCCCGACGGACGACGTGGACGCCCCTGAGGGCGAGCGGGCCGACCCGACCCGCCCCGGCTGGCTCTCCCGGCTGCTGGAGTGGCAGCGCACCACCCCCGACCCGGACACGTTCTGGACCTCGCTGCGCGACGATCTCGCCCAGGACCGGGAGATCACCGTCTTCTGCACCGACGCCCCGCCGGACGGCTCGTCCGGCGGCTCGGGGGGCGTGATCGGTCTGCCCGCCGGGGCGAGTTGCGTGGACGCCGCGTACGAACGGCACGGCGAGGGGGCGCACTGTTGCATCGGCGCGCGCGTCAACGGCCGGCTCGCCACCCTCGCCACGGTCCTGCACGACGGCGACAGCCTGGAGCTGCTGCGGGCACCGGAATCCGCGGCCGGTCCCTCGCCCGAATGGCTGGAGCATGCCCGGACCCCCGCCGCCCGGCTCGCCATCGCCCGGTGGCTGGCCGGGCCACGGGAGTCCGGCGCCCGCCCGGCGGCCCCCGGCGAGGGGCACGGCGCGGCGCCCCCCGACCGCCGCGCTGCGGGGCCCGACCACCCCGGAGCGGACCCGGTCGCCCCCGCCTCGGTCCTCGCGGTGGCGGATCTGCCCGGCGCCTCGGTCCGGCTGGCCCGCTGTTGTACCCCGGTGCCGCCGGACGCCGTCACCGGCTTCGCCGTGCGCGGCGGCACGGTCACCGTGCACCGCGCCCTGTGCCCCGTCGTGGCGCGGATGGCGGCCACCGGCCGGCAGCCGGTCGGAGTGCGCTGGCGCGGTGCCGGCCAAGGGGGCCACGGCTGCCGGGTCACCCTCCTGGCCGAGGCGTTCAGCCGGCCGCAGCTCCTGGCCGACCTCACCGAAGCCATCGCCTCCCAGGGCGCCGCCGTGGTGTCGGCCGCCGTCGAACCCCCGCACGAACAGCGGGTCCGCCACACCTACACGCTGCATCTGCCGAACGCCGCCGGGCTGCCGTCCCTGATGCGCGCCATGCGCCAAGTGCCCGGTGTCTTCGATGTGTTGCGCGCCGGACGGGCCCGGCAGCCCGCGGCTCTGCGTCCCTGAAGGGCCCGGGGGCCCGGAAGCTGACGCCCCGTCGGAGGCTCCTCCGTCCGGCGGCGTAAGACGGGTGGGCGATCCGCCGCCCGTTCGGGTGCCGTTTGCCCCGTCACCCGCGGGGGAGGGGGCCGCGTTGGTAGCCGTAGTTCATGTCCCTTCCCTTGCGCCGACCGTCCCGCGACCCCGACCGCCCCGCCCCCGTCCTGCCCCGTGGCCCGAGCGGGCGGGGGCGGTGGACCGGTCTGCGGGCCGCCGCCCTCGGGCTGGCCGCCCTGGCCACCCTCGGCGTGGCCGAGCCGCCGGCCGTGGGGCCGCAGGGCCTCGGCGACCGCCTCTTCCCCACCCTCGGCAACACCGGCTACGACGTCACGTCCTACGACGTCTCCCTGGACTACTCCGGCCACAACGACCGGCCGCTGAACGCCCTCACCGAGATCTCCGCCCGCGCCACCGGCGAGCTCGACCACCTCAACCTCGACTTCGCCCGCGGCGCCGTACGCTCCGTGAAGATCGGCGGCCTGCCCGCCCGGCACGAGCAGCACGGCGAGGACCTGGTGCTCACCCCGGCCTTCCACATCTCCCGGGGGCAGGACCTGAAGATCTCCATCGCGCACACCAGTGACCCCGGCAGTAAGAGCGACGGCGGCTGGATCCGCACCGCCGACGGGCTGGCGATGGCCAACCAGGCCGACGCCGCACACCGGGTCTTCCCCTGCAACGACCACCCCTCCGACAAGGCCCTCTTCACCTTCCACATCACCGCGCCCCGGCAGCTGACCGCCGTCGCCAACGGGCTGCCGCTGCGCTCCGGCGCCCGCGCGGGACGCCGCACCTGGACCTACCGCACGGACCACCCCATGGCCACCGAGCTGGCACAGGTCTCCATCGGGAAGTCCAGCGTGCTGCTGCGGCACGGGCCGCACGGCCTGCCGATCCGCGATGTCGTACCGACCGCGGACCGGGCCTCCCTGGCGCGCTGGCTGGCCAAGACCCCCGGCCACGTGTCCTGGATGGAGCGCAAGGTCGGTCCGTACCCCTTCGAGGCGTACGGGGTGCTGATCGCCAATGCCAGGACCGGCTTCGAGCTGGAGACCCAGACCCTGTCGCTCTTCGAGAAGGCCATGTTCACCACCGACCAGCTGCCCGCCTGGTACGTCGAGTCCGTGATGGTGCACGAACTGGCCCACCAGTGGTTCGGCAACAGCGTCAGCCCGCGCCGCTGGTCCGACGTCTGGCTCAACGAGGCCCACGCCACCTGGTACGAGTCCCTCTACGCCCAGGAGAAGGGCGACCACCGGGCTTCGCTGGAGACCCGTATGCGGCACGCCTACGAGCAGTCCGACGGCTGGCGCGCCGAGGGCGGGCCGCCCGCCGCGCCGAAGTCCCCCAGCCCGGGGGAGAAGATCAGCATCTTCCGTCCGATCGTCTACGACGGCAGTGCGCTGGTCCTCTACGCCCTGCGGCAGAAGATCGGCCCCGCTGCCTTCGACCGGATCGAACGCGAGTGGGTGGCCCGGCACCGCGACGGTGTCGCCGGCACCTCCGACTTCGTCGAGCTGGCCTCCCAGGTGGCCGGGCAGGACCTCACCGCCTTCTTCCAGGGGTGGCTCTACGGCGAGCGGACCCCGCCGATGCCTGGGCATCCGCAGTGGCAGCCCAGGAAGGCCGGGGACAAGCCCGGCGCCAAGGGAGCGACCCCCGCTCCCGGCGCCAAGAAGCCCGCTCCGCCCCCCGGCGGCCCCAAGGCGGCCGCCGGAAACCCCGGGAAACCCGCGTGACGGCCCTCTCCGGCCGTGGGACCATCGTCAGGTCGGCACCCGCCCGGCCCGGGAATCTCCCGGACCGCTCGGACGTTGACACCAGCGACGGTCGCGGCATCACCGCGGCGGTCGCCATGACGACAGTCCCGGTGGGGCCGCCAGGTCCCGTGAGGGCTTCCCAACGACGCGAAGGATCAAATGACCTCCTCTTCTTCCCTTCCGCAGGACCGGCAGCGCCTCCCCGAGAGCCTTCGGGCGAACGCCCTGATGGAAGAGGACGTCGCCTGGAGCCACGAGATCGACGGGGAGCGTGACGGCGACCAGTACGACCGCTCGGCACGCGCCGCACTACGCCGCGTAGCGGGCCTTTCCACCGAGCTCGAGGACGTCACCGAGGTCGAGTACCGACAGCTCCGCCTGGAGCGCGTGGTGCTCGTCGGTGTCTGGACCACGGGCACGGTCCAGGAAGCGGAGAACTCGCTCGCCGAGCTCGCCGCCCTCGCCGAGACCGCCGGCGCGATGGTGCTCGACGGCGTCATCCAGCGCCGGGACAAGCCCGACCCGGCCACCTACATCGGCTCGGGCAAGGCCCTGGAGCTGCGGGACATCGTCCTCGAATCCGGGGCGGACACCGTGGTGTGTGACGGTGAGCTCTCCCCGGGCCAGCTGATCCACCTGGAGGATGTCGTCAAGGTCAAGGTGGTCGACCGGACCGCCCTGATCCTCGACATCTTCGCCCAGCACGCCAAGTCCCGGGAGGGCAAGGCGCAGGTCTCGCTGGCACAGATGCAGTACATGCTCCCCCGCCTCCGTGGCTGGGGTCAGTCGCTCTCCCGGCAGATGGGTGGCGGTGGCTCCGGTTCGGCGGGCGGCGGGATGGCCACCCGTGGTCCCGGTGAGACCAAGATCGAGACGGACCGGCGGCGGATCCGCGAGAAGATGGCGAAGATGCGCCGGGAGATCGCGGAGATGAAGACCGGCCGGGACATCAAGCGCCAGGAGCGCCGGCGCAACAAGGTCCCCTCGGTCGCCATCGCCGGCTACACCAACGCCGGCAAGTCGTCCCTGCTCAACCGCCTGACCGGGGCCGGCGTCCTGGTGGAGAACGCCCTGTTCGCCACCCTGGACCCGACCGTCCGGCGGGCCGAGACCCCCAGCGGACGGCTCTACACCCTCGCCGACACCGTCGGCTTCGTCCGCCACCTTCCGCACCACCTCGTCGAGGCGTTCCGCTCCACGATGGAGGAGGTCGGCGAGTCCGATCTCATCCTGCATGTGGTCGACGGCTCGCACCCGGTGCCCGAGGAGCAGCTGGCCGCCGTACGCGAGGTGATCCGCGACGTGGGCGCGACGGACGTGCCCGAGATCGTGGTGGTCAACAAGGCCGACGCGGCCGATCCGCTGGTGCTCCAGCGGCTGCTGCGCCAGGAGAAGCACGCCCTCGCGGTCTCGGCCCGTACGGGCCAGGGCATGGCGGAGCTGCTGGAGCTGCTCGACGAGGAACTCCCCCGGCCGCAGGTCGAGATCGACGTCCTGGTGCCCTACACCCAGGGCGCCCTGGTCTCGCGGGCGCACGCCGAGGGCGAGGTCATCTCCGAGGAGCACACCGCTGAGGGCACGGTCCTCAAGGCGCGGGTGCACGCGGAGCTGGCCGCCGAGTTCGAGCCCTTCGTGCCGGCTGCCTGACGGGCCCGCACACCGCGACAGAAGGCCCGCCCCCGGGGAGCTTCCGTTCTAGTGGTCGTCGCAACACCCCAGTTCAAGGGGTGGGATGGACTTCAAGGTTCGAGAGATCCGGACGGCTCAGGGGCCGGAGCAGATCTGCCAGGCTCTGCGCGCCCAGTTTCCCGACCGGCCGGAGATGCACGTGGTCCACGAGACCGTCTACCAGGCCCTCTACGTCCAAGGCCGGGGTGAACTGCGCCGCGAGCTGGCCACCGCTCTGCGCACCGGCCGCGTCCGGCGCAAGCCCCGGCGCCTGGCCCAGCAGCGCCGGCCACGCTTCCGCGATCCGATGGTCATGATCAGTGAGCGCCCCTCAGAGGTGGAGGACCGGGCGGTGCCCGGCCACTGGGAAGGCGACCTGATCATCGGCAAGGACGGCGCCTCGGCCATCGGCACCTTGGTCGAACGGTCTACCCGATACGTGCTGCTGGTCCACCTGCCCGCCGGCCGGGGCACCGAGCTGGTCCGCGACGCGCTGGTCGAGACGGTCCAGACGCTGCCAACCCATCTGAAGCGGTCGTTGACCTGGGACCAAGGAGCGGAGATGGGACGCCACCGCGAGTTCACCGTCGCGACTGACATCCCGGTCTACTTCTGCGACCCGGCTAGTCCCTGGCAGCGCGGTTCGAACGAAAACACCAACGGCCTGCTGCGGCAGTACTTTCCCAAGGGCACCGATCTCAGGGCCCACGCCCCAGAGCACCTGGCCGCCGTCGCCGCCGAGCTCAACGGCCGCCCACGCAAAACGCTCGGCTGGGAAACCCCAGCCGAGCGCCTGCATAAACTGCTCGTGGCCTGACCAACACGACCACGTGTTGCGACGACCCCTGGAAAGCGCCGACCAGGGGCGGGCCTTCGTCCTGCGCACGGGCGGAGCGGGTGATGCCGTCGGGCACCACCCGCCTCAGGCGACTACTGCTTGCTCGCCTTCTTGCTCATGTTGTCGAACAGGCTCTTGGCCTCGGGGCCCAGGTGCGGACCGGCCGACCAGCGGGCCGGGCGCGGCCCCATCGACATGTTGGAGATCAGCACCTGCTTGCCGCTCGCGTCCTTGGCGAACCAGGGGCCACCGGAGGAACCACCGGTCATGGTGCAGCCGATCCGGTACATGGTCGGCTTCTTGGCGTCCATCGACAGCCGGGTCGGCTTGTCGGTGCACTGCTGCTGCGCCGCACCGTCGAACGGCGGCTCGGCCGGGTAGCCCTGCGCGGTCAGGCTCGGGATCTTGGCCATCGCCGGGGCGTTGAAGTCGACCTCGTAGGCGCCGCCGGCCGTCTCCTCCAGCGACTTGCCGCCGGTGCCCTGCTCCGGCTTCACATGCATCAGCGCGTAGTCGTACGGCGCCATCGGCACACCCGGGACGGCGCCGCCGGCCTTGATCCACTGCTGGGACGTCGCCATGTCGTCCGCCCACCACTTGCCCGACGGGACCCGGTCCTCGAAGGGCTTGTTCTTCAACTCACCGGCGGAACCACCGGTCTTGTTGAAGTTCGGCACGAACATCATGTTGCGGTACCAGCCGCCGCTCTTGCCGGCGTGCACACAGTGCGCTGCGGTCCACACCAGGTTGGACTTACCGGGGTGCGCCGGGTCCTTGACGACCGTGGCGGAGCAGCGCGAATCGCCCTGGGGGGTGCTGAACAGCAGCAGGCCCACGCCGGGGGCGGTGGAGGTGTACGGGGTCTTGACGGGCTGTGCCGGGACGGCGGACGGCTCGGGGTCGGTCTTCCCCTGGTCCTCGGAGATGTCCTCAGGCTTGCTGGGGTCCTGGGGCGGCTTGACCTTGTCGATCTTGTCCTTGTCCCAGAAGTCCTTGATGATCGGGTTGATGAACTCCCCGGCTTCCCGGAGCCACTTGTCGCGGTCCCAGTTCTTCCACTCGCCGTTCTTCCACTTGTCCAGGTCGACGCCGTGTTCCTTGAGCTTGTCCTGGATGTCCTGAGGGATCTTGAAGTCACCCCCGCCCGCTTCCTGGCCGGCGCCCTGGGTGGGCTTGGCGTCCGCGTTGTCGCCCTCCGGCCCGCAGCCGGTGGCGGTCAGCGCCATGACGGCGGTGAGAGCGGCGGCGGCCAGGAGTGGCCGACGTATGGATCGCATGGGTGAGTTCCCCCTGGTGAATCGGGCTGAGCCGGTGTGACGTGAGGTGATCTTGCGCCGGTCCGTTCTTTGTCATGAACCTCAAGATCCCGGCGCAACACCCCACTATGCCGGTGACGATGGGGACGGCGGTACTCGGGTACCCGGTTCCAGGCCGCCAAGGATCTTGGCGACAACCGTGATCCCACGTCGCCGCCGTCGTTGGTACGGACGGGGGACGGCCGGGCCGCCCGCAGGGCCCGCGGCCTTCCGCAGCTCACCAGCAGGAGGACACAACTGCCGTGGCGTTGACCGAAACCGTGCCGGCCGCGCCGGCCCACGAGGGGATCCTGCGCCGGCAGTCCCTGCGTGAGTCCGCCGCCCGCACCTACGCGCGCTCGCTGCCCATCGTCCCGGTCCGCGCCCGCGGGCTCACCATCGAGGGCGCCGACGGCAGGCGCTATCTCGACTGTCTCTCCGGCGCCGGCACCCTGGCGCTCGGCCACAACCACCCCGTGGTGCTCGAAGCGATCCGCACGGTCCTCGACTCCGGTGCGCCGCTGCACGTCCTCGACCTGGCCACGCCCGTCAAGGACGCCTTCACCACCGAGCTCTTCGCCACGCTGCCCGGAGAGTTGGCCGAAAAGGCGCGCATCCAGTTCTGTGGCCCGGCCGGCACGGACGCCGTCGAGGCCGCCTTCACACTCGTCCGCACCGCGACCGGGCGGGACGGCCTGATGGCCTTCTCCGGCGCCTACCACGGCATGACCGCCCAGGCGCTGGCCGCCTCCGGGGGAGCGCAGCACACCGGCGTGGCCCGGCTGCCCTATCCGTACGACTACCGCTGCCCCTTCGGGACCGGCGGCGAACGCGGTGCCGAACTCGCCGCGCGCTGGACCCAGAACCTCCTCGACGACCACAAGAGCGGGGTGCCCCGCCCGGCCGGGATGATCCTGGAACCCGTCCAGGGCGAGGGCGGGGTGATCCCCGCACCGGACGGCTGGCTGCGCCGGATGCGGGAGATCACCGCCGCCCGGCAGATCCCGCTGATCGTGGACGAGGTGCAGACCGGCGTCGGCCGCACCGGTGCCTTCTGGGCGGTGGACCACAGCGGCATCGTGCCCGACGTGATCGTGCTGTCGAAGGCGATCGGCGGCAGCCTGCCGCTCGCCGTGATCGTTTACCGCGAGGAACTGGACGCCTGGCAGCCCGGCGCGCACGCCGGCACATTCCGCGGCAACCAACTCGCCATGGCCGCCGGCGCCGCCACCCTCGCCTACGTCCGTGCGAACGGCCTCGACCGGCGGGCCGGGGAGCTCGGCGCCCGGATGCTCGCCCGGCTCAACTCCCTCGCCGCCGCCCATGACTGCATCGGCGACGTCCGCGGCCGCGGTCTGATGCTCGGCGTCGAACTCGTCGACCGCGACGCCGACGCCGATGCCACCGGCGCCCGCCCCGCCGCCCCTGAGCTCGCCGCCGCCGTCCGGGACGCCTGTCTGGACCGCGGCCTGATCGTCGAACTGGGCGGCCGGCACTCCGCCGTCGTCCGGCTGCTGCCACCCCTGACCATCACCGATGAACAGGCGGACGCGATCCTCGACCGCCTCGCCGACGCCATTACGGCGGCGGTCCGCACCACCCCCGGGCCGATGGGCTCATCCCCCACGACAATGCGAGGCACCACCCCATGAACGAACGCCCCGGTCCCGACGGCGGTCAGCCCGCCGAGCGCATCCCCGCCCACCAGGGCGCGGGCATCATCGAGTCGGTACCGCGCCAGCAGCGGCGGGCCCCGGACGAGACCTGCCACCAGCAGCCCCAGGAGCCCCCGGACCGCCTTGTGCCCCAGGGCGCCGCAGGCCCGCACGACCGCGCCCGCGGTGACCACGACCCGCTCGACCACCCGGACCCGGCGGTCGCCGCCGACGCCGCGGGCATCGAGCACCTCCTGCGCTGCTGGCTCCGGGAGAGCGGCACCCACCACCCAACCGAGGGCCGGCTGCGCGTCCCGCTGCGGGCCGCCGCCGCGCGCGCCCTGATCATCCCCGTCCGCTACTGGTCCCCCACGGGCTGGCACCGCCTGGGCGCCCCCACCCTCGAAGGCGCCCCGGCCGGCGCCGCCCCACTGGACGCCGTCACCCTCGCCGCGATGCTGCGCCGGGAGGCCGCGCACGGTGACCGGCGAGCCTCCGACGGTGGCGAGCACCGGGTGGCGGACGGCGGGGAGCGGCCGGAGCCGGACGCCACACCGCAGCAGGCACCGGACGGCGACGGCGCCGAACTCGTCGGCCGGGTCGCCGACTCCGTCCGCAAGGTCGCCGTCTTCCTCACCGACCGGCGCGCCCGGCCCGCCGACGACCACGGCGCCCTCTTCCTCGAAGCCGAACAGTCCCTCCTCCTAGGCCACCCGCTGCACCCCACACCCAAGAGCCGGGAGGGTCTCTCCGACGCCGAGACCCGCGCCTATTCGCCCGAACTGCGCGGCGCCTTCCCGCTGCACTGGATGGCCGTGCACCGCTCCGTCCTGGCCGCCGACTCCGCCTGGACCGTACGCGGCAAGCCCGTACCGGCCGACCGGCTCACCCGGGAGTTCGCGGGGAGCGGCTGCCAACTCCCGGACGAGACCGTGCCGTTGCCGCTGCACCCCTGGCAGGCCAGGGAACTCGCCGACCGCTCCGACGTCACCGCCCTCCGCGAGGCCGGTCTGCTGCACGACCTCGGTGTCCACGGCCCGCTCTGGTACCCCACCTCCTCCGTCCGCACGGTCTACCGCCCCGACGCGGACGCCATGCTCAAGCTCTCCCTCGGGCTGCGCATCACCAACTCCCGCCGGGAGAACCTCCGGAAGGAACTGGCCCGCGGGGTCGAGGTGCACCGGCTGCTGCGCACCGGCCTCGCCAAGCAGTGGCAGACCGTGCACCCCGGCTTCGACATCGTCCGCGACCCGGCCTATCTCGCCGTCGACGGCTTCGACGGCGAACCCGTCCAGGGCCTGGACGTCGTCATCCGCCACAACCCCTTCAGCACCACCGATGACGCCGTCTGCATCGCCGGCCTCACCTCCCCCCGGCCCTGGCCCGGCCGCTCCGGCGTGCGCTCCCGGCTCGAAGACCTTGTCGGCACGCTCGGCGCCCGCACCGGCCGCCCCCTGGGCGCGGTGGCCACCGAGTGGTTCCTGCGCTACCTCGAAGCGGTCGTCCGGCCCGTGCTGTGGCTCGACGGCACGGCGGGCGTCGTGCTGGAAGCCCATCAGCAGAACACCGTGGTGCTGCTGGACCCCGACGGCTGGCCGGTCGGCGGCCGCTACCGCGACAACCAGGGCTACTACTTCCGCACCTCGCGCCGCGCCGAACTGGAGCGACGGCTGCCCGGCATCGGCGCGGCAAGCGACTCCTTCGTCGCCGACGACGTCACCGACGAACGCTTCGCCTACTACCTCGGCATCAACAACGTCCTCGGCCTCATCGGGGCCTTCGGCTCCCAGCGCCTGGTCCGCGAGGAGATCCTGCTCGCCGCCTTCCGCCGCTTCCTCGCCGACGCCGCCACGGCCCCGCCGGCCCACCGCTCGCCGCTCCCGGGGCAGTTGCTCGCCGCCCGCACCCTGCGCTGCAAGGCCAACCTGGCGACCCGGCTGCACGGCCTGGACGAACTCGTCGGCCCGGTCGAAACCCAGTCCGTCTACGTCACCCTGCCCAACCCCCTCGCCCCGTAGCCGCCCACCACGGCCCCCGACAGCAGACCCCCGCATCCCGTCCCCGGCGCCGGCGCCCCGCGACCCATACGGCCACGCGGCACGCGGCCACGAGAGGAGAGCGTCGCCGTGCCACCCACCGACCCCGGCCTCAGCCTCAGCATCGGCTCCGACGACACCCCCGGCCGGCAGCACCCACCGGAACGCGGCGCGCGGTCCGACGGCGGCCCCCGGCCGGCGGTGTCCCCGGACGCCCCGGCCGCCGGCCCGCTGCTCGACAACCTGGCGGGCTGGGGCGCGGCCGAGACCTCCGCCGGGCCGTTCGCGCTGGTGCCCGTCCGGCCGGACCGCGATCTCGACCGGATCAGCGGCTGGATGAACGATCCGGCCGTCGCGGCCTTCTGGGAGCTGGCGGGTCCCCCGGAGATCACCGCCGCCCATCTGCGCGCCCAGCTCGACGGCGACGGCCGCAGCGTGCCCTGCCTGGGGGTGCTGGCCGGGGTCCCGATGAGCTACTGGGAGATCTACCGCGCCGACCTCGACCCCCTCGCCCGCCACTACCCGGCCCGGCCCCAGGACACCGGTGTCCACCTCCTCATCGGCGGGGCCGGCGACCGGGGGCGCGGACTGGGCGGCACCCTGCTGCGGGCCACCGCCGATCTCGTCCTCGACCACCGCCCGCGGTGCACCCGGGTCGTCGCCGAGCCCGATCTGCGCAACACCGCCTCCGTCGCGGCCTTCCTGAGCGCGGGGTTCCGCTACGCCGACGAGATCGAACTGCCCGCGAAACGCGCGGCGTTGATGGTCCGCGACCGCGCCCGCCGCCACCTGCTCTGACCCCGGGGTCGTCGGTCGACGGCCCCGCTCCGGTCCGCCGTCCACCACGCTGCCCCGGTTGTCCCCCGTACGAGCCGGGGCGGACCCGCTTCGAGGAGTCCCGCCTTGTCTCCTGAGCACCAGCCCTCGCACCGCGCCTGGCAGCACGCCGCGCGCCGACTGTTCGCCAAGATCCTGGCGGAGTTCGCCTACGAGGAAGTCCTCACCCCCGAGCCCGACGGCACCGCCCCCGACGGCACCCCGCAATACCGCCTGCCGGTCACCGAGGCCCTGGTCTACCGCTTCCGTGCCCGGCGCGGCGCCTACGGCCACTGGCGCGTCGACCCCGCCTCGATCACCCCGGACACCGACCCCTTCCACTTCCTCACGCATGCCCACGACACCGTGCTGGGCCTGTCCGGCGACACCACCGGCCACCTCATCCGCGAGCTGACCGCCACCCTCGCCGCGGACACCCGCCTCGACGCCACCGCGCTCAGCGCCGCCGAACTCGCCGACCTGGACTACGCCTCCCTCGAAGGCCACCAGACCGGCCACCCCTGGCTCGTCGCGAACAAGGGCCGGCTCGGCTTCTCCGCCACCGACGCGGCGACCTGGGCCCCCGAGGCCCGTACCGCCCGCCGCCTGCCCTGGCTCGCCGCGCACCACAGCATCGCCCACTACCGCGGTATCCCCACCCTGGCCACCCCCGACCGTCTCTACGGCGAGGAACTCACCCCCGCCACCCGGCACGCCTTCGCCCGCACCATCAGCCACGAGGGCTTGGACCCCGACGACTACCTCTATCTCCCCGTGCACCCCTGGCAATGGGACGAGACCATCGCCCCGCTCTTCGCCCCGCAACTCGCGGACAGATCCATCATCGCGCTGCCCACTGACAACGACCTCCGCCTGCCGCAGCAGTCGATCCGCACCTTCCTCAACCTCAGCCGGCCCGACGCCCGGACGGTCAAGCTGCCGCTGTCCATCCTCAACACCCTCGTCTGGCGTGGCCTGCCCACCGAGCGCACCCTCGCCGCGCCCGCCGTCACCCGCTGGGTGCACGGCCTGCGCGACGCCGACCCGTATCTGCGCGACGAGACCCGGGTGATCCTGCTCGGCGAGACCGCGTCCGTCACCGTCGAGCACCCCCTCTACGACCGGCTGCCCGGCGTCCCGTACCAGTTCAAGGAGCTGCTCGGCTGTATCTGGCGCGAGCCGGTCACCGGCCATCTGGACCCCGGCGAACGCGCCCGCACCCTGGCCGCGCTGCTTCAGACCGACCCCCGGGGCCGGGCCCTGACCGCGGAGCTGGTGCGCCGCTCGGGGCTGGCCCCGCGCGCCTGGCTGGCCCGGCTGTTCGCCGCGCTGCTGCCGCCGCTGCTGCACTTCCTCTACCGGTACGGCACGGTCTTCTCCCCGCACGGCGAGAACGCCATCGTCGTCTTCGACGAGCACGACGTCCCCACCCGCCTCGCGGTCAAGGACTTCGTCGACGACGTCAACACCAGCTCCGTGCCGCTCCCGGAGCACGACTCCATGCCGGACGACGTACGGGCGGTGCTGCTGACCGAACCGCCCGACTTCCTCACCCAGTTCATCCACTCCGGCCTGTTCGTCGGCGTCTTCCGCTACCTCGCACCGCTGTGCGCGGACCAACTGGGCGTGCCCGAGGCCGAGTTCTGGTCACTCGTACGGGCGGAGATCCTGCGCCACCATGAACGTTTCCCCGCCCTCAAGGAGCGGCACGAGACCTTCGACCTGCTCACCCCGCGGATCGAGCGGCTGTGTCTGAACCGCAACCGTCTGCATGTGGACGGCTACCGGGACCGCACCGACCGCCCGCACGCGGCCGTGCACGGCACCGTCCCCAATCCGCTCCACATGCCGTGACGGACCCGGCTGTCAGTGGTCCCGCGTAGGCTTGCAGCGCTATGACAAAGCCCTCCCTCCCCGATCTGCTCCACGCCGCCGTCACCGCCGTCGGCGGCACCGAGCGCCCCGGCCAGGTGGCGATGGCCGAGGCCGTCGCCGGGGCCGTGGACGAGAACTCCCACCTCCTCGTCCAGGCCGGCACCGGCACCGGCAAGTCCCTCGGCTATCTGGTCCCGGCGCTCGCCCATGGCGAGAGAGTGGTGGTCGCCACGGCCACCCTGGCGCTCCAGCGCCAGCTCGTGGAGCGCGATCTGCCGCGGACGGTCGAGGCCCTGCATCCGCTGCTGCGCCGCCGCCCGGAGTTCGCCATGCTCAAGGGTCGCTCGAACTACCTGTGTCTGCACCGCCTCCATGAGGGCGTCCCGCAGGAAGAGGAGGACGGCCTCTTCGACGTCTTCGAGCAGGCCACGCCGACCAGCAAGCTCGGCAAGGACCTGCTGCGGCTGCGCGACTGGGCGGACGAGACCGAGACCGGCGACCGCGACGCACTGACCCCCGGGGTCTCCGACCGCGCCTGGGGCCAGGTCTCGGTCTCCTCCCGGGAGTGCCTGGGTGCCTCGAAGTGTGCGTACGGGGCGGAGTGCTTCGCCGAGGCCGCCAGGGAGCGCGCCAAGCTCGCCGACGTGGTCGTCACCAACCACGCGCTGCTCGCCATCGACGCGATCGAGGGCGCCCCGGTCCTCCCGCAGCACGAGGTCCTGATCATCGACGAGGCCCATGAGCTGGTCTCCCGGGTCACCGGCGTCGCCACCGGCGAGCTCACCCCCGGCCAGGTCAACCGCGCCGTCCGCCGGGCCGCCAAGCTCGTCAACGAGAAGGCCGCGGACCAGCTCCAGACGGCGTCGGAGACCTTCGAACGCCTCATGGAGCTGGCTCTGCCCGGCCGCCTGGAGGAGATCCCCGAGGACCTCGGCTACTGCCTGATGGCGCTGCGGGACGCGGCCCGTACGGTCATCTCGGCGCTCGGCTCGACCCGCGACAAGTCGGTCCAGGACGAGGACGCCGTCCGCAAGCAGGCCCTCGCCTCGCTGGAGAACGTCCACGCCGTCGCCGAGCGCATCGCGAACGGCTCCGAGTACGACGTGGTCTGGTACGAGCGCCATGACCGCTTCGGCGCGTCCCTCCGGGTGGCGCCGCTGTCCGTCTCGGGCCTGCTGCGCGAGAAGCTCTTCGACGACCGCTCGGTGACTCTCACCTCCGCCACCCTCAAGCTGGGGGGCGACTTCAACGGGGTCGCCGCCTCCCTGGGGCTGGCCCCCGAGGGCACGGAGGGTGAGGACGTCCCGCCCTGGAAGGGCCTGGACGTCGGCTCCCCGTTCGACTACTCGAAGCAGGGCATCCTGTACGTCGCCAAGCATCTGGCCCAGCCGGGCCGGGAGGGCAGCCGTACGGACATGCTCGATGAGCTCACCGAGCTGATCGAGGCGGCGGGCGGCCGCACCCTCGGCCTCTTCTCCTCCATGCGCGCCGCCCAGGCCGCCGCGGAGGAGCTGCGCGGCCGGCTGGATCTGCCGATCCTCCTCCAGGGCGAGGAGACCCTCGGCGAGCTGATCCGCGCCTTCGCCGAGGACGCCCGCACCTGCCTGTTCGGCACGCTGTCCCTCTGGCAGGGCGTCGATGTGCCGGGGGTGAACTGCCAGCTGGTGGTGATGGACCGGGTGCCGTTCCCGCGTCCGGACGACCCGTTGATGAGCGCCCGGCAGAAGGCCGTGGAGGAGGCCGGCGGCAATGGCTTCATGGCGGTCGCGGCGACCCATGCGGCCCTGCTGATGGCCCAGGGCGCCGGCCGTCTGGTCCGCGCCACCGGCGACCGCGGTGTGGTCGCCGTCCTCGACCCCCGGGTGGAGCGGGCCCGCTACGGCTCCTTCCTCCGCAAGTCGATGCCCGAGTTCTGGTACACCACCGACCGCAACCAGGTCCGCCGCTCGCTGGCCGCCATCGACGCAGCGGCGAAGGCCGCAGACACCGACGCCTAGGCGGCGCCGGCTCAGGCGCACAAACAGAGCCCCGGAACCGGCGCAGTGGTTCCGGGGCTCGGTCGTGAGGGGCGGTGGGTCAGATGCGGCGCAGTACCGCCACCACCTTGCCGAGGATGGTCGCCTCGTCGCCGGGGATCGGCTGGTACGCGGAGTTGTGCGGCAGCAGCCACACATGGCCGTCCTCGCGCTTGAAGCGCTTGACGGTGGCTTCGCCGTCCAGCATCGCGGCGACGATGTCACCGTTCTCGGCGACCGGCTGGCGGCGGACCGTGACCCAGTCGCCGTCGCAGATGGCGGCCTCGATCATGGAGTCGCCGACGACCTTCAGCACGAACAGTTCGCCGTCGCCGACGAGCTGGCGAGGGAGCGGGAAGACGTCCTCGACCGACTCCTCGGCGAGGATCGGGCCGCCGGCGGCGATCCGGCCGACCAGCGGGACATAGGACGCGGCGGGCTTGCCCGCGGTCTCCGTCGCGGCGCTGCTGGCCTGGTCCGAGCCGCGGACCTCGTAGGCCCGGGGGCGGTGCGGGTCGCGCCGCAGGAAGCCCTTGCGCTCGAGCGCCATGAGCTGATGGGCGACGGACGAGGTGCTGGACAGCCCGACGGCCTGGCCGATCTCGCGCATGGACGGCGGGTAGCCGCGCCGCTGCACGGAATCCCGGATCACCTCGATCACCCTGCGCTGGCGGTCGGTGAGCCCCGAGCTGTCGGCGCGGATCCCCGGGGGGCGGCCGGGCAGGGCGCGGGGGGGCTTCTGCTCTTCGGAGTCCAACGTGGCGTCGTCCATCGGCCGCTGTGCCTTCTGCGGGTGCTCGAACCGGCTCTGGGAGTGGCTTTGTGCGGTGATGGTCGCGCTGTCTGCGGTGGTGGTCACGTCGGCCCCTCTCGAAATGTTCTCCCTAGTTAGCCAACGGTAGTTGCTTTCGAAAGGTTGCGCCAAACACACGTTCGAGTGAAATATTCGGCTATTGCCTACCCGGATCAAGTGGCTGGGTGTATGGCCGAGTGGCGTTCCGGGCCGCGACGGACCGCGTGCACCGGGTTTTCCGGCCGGGCGGCGGGCCGGACCGTCATCGCGCGAAGGGCTCGGCGGCCGGTCCTCCCGACCCGCTCGATTCTGTCATCCCGGCCCCGCCGCACCGCCGGCCGGGTGGCTTCCCGTACTCTCATGGGCGACCGCCCGGCCCGCCTCCGCCGCGACACGCGGTAGGCGGATGTAAGCGGGCCGACACCACATCTAGTGGTTTGATGCGGTCGGGTCCCCAGAAGTTGTGGTGCCTGGTCCCTCGGAGGGCCGGGAATCGCCTATGCTGGTGACTGCTCCGAAGGGCCCGTACGGACCGGCCAGAGGTCTGTCGCCGTACGTGGGGCTCGTTGGCGTACGTACGTCCGTATATCACAGGGTGAGGAGGGTGGAGCCATGCACTGCCCCTTCTGTAGGCACCCGGACAGCCGGGTCGTCGACAGCCGCACCACCGATGACGGGACGGCGATCCGCCGGCGCCGCCAGTGCCCCGACTGCTCCCGCCGTTTCACGACCATCGAGACGGCGTCACTGATGGTGATCAAGCGGAGCGGGGTCACCGAGCCCTTCAGCCGCAACAAGGTCATCGCGGGAGTGCGCAAGGCATGCCAGGGCCGGCCGGTCACCGAGGACGCCCTCGCCAAGCTCGGCCAGCGGGTCGAGGAGGCGGTGCGCGCCACCGGCAGTGCCGAGCTGTCCACCCATGACGTCGGGCTCGCCATACTGGGGCCGTTGCAGGAACTCGACCTGGTCGCGTACCTGCGCTTCGCCTCCGTTTACCGGGCCTTCGACTCGCTCGAGGACTTCGAGGCGGCCATTGCCGAGCTGCGCGAGCAGCGCGAGCTGGGACCGCCCGGGCAGGAATGCGGGACCGAGGGGGAGGCCGGCGGCCCGGCCGTCCCCGTGCCCGCCACCGCCGCCGACTGAGCTCGGCGCGCATCCAGGACCTGTACCGGGGCGAGAGCAGGGCGTCCCGGTATCGGAAAGACATACACCGTGCCACGGAATGCGTGCGCACATATGGGCGTTTGCCCGTATACAGGGAGGCGGAATGACAGAGACGACGAGCGGCCCGGCACGAGGCTCCCGCGCCAAGGGCAGCAAGGCGAGCAAGGGTCTGCGCATCGAGCGCATCCACACCACCCCCGGCGTGCATCCGTACGACGAGGTGGAGTGGGCGTCTCGTGACGTCGTCATGACCAACTGGCGCGACGGCTCGGTGAACTTCGAGCAGCGTGGCGTCGAGTTCCCCGACTTCTGGTCGGTGAACGCGGTCAACATCGTCACGAGCAAGTACTTCCGTGGCGCGGTGGGTTCCCCGACCCGTGAGTCCAGCCTCAAGCAGCTCATCGACCGAGTGGTCAAGACGTACCGGAAGAGCGGCGAGGAGAACGGTTACTTCGCCTCCCCGGCGGACGCCGAGATCTTCGAGCACGAGCTGGCGTACGCCCTGCTCCATCAGGTCTTCAGCTTCAACTCGCCGGTGTGGTTCAACGTCGGCACCCAGCAGCCGCAGCAGGTCAGCGCCTGCTTCATCCTCTCCGTCGACGACTCCATGGAGTCGATCCTCGACTGGTACAAGGAAGAGGGGATGATCTTCAAGGGCGGCTCCGGTGCCGGTCTGAACCTCTCCCGTATCCGCTCCTCCAAGGAGCTGCTCTCCTCCGGCGGCAACGCCTCCGGCCCGGTCTCCTTCATGCGCGGCGCCGACGCGTCCGCCGGAACGATCAAGTCGGGCGGCGCCACCCGCCGTGCGGCCAAGATGGTCGTCCTGGACGTGGACCACCCGGACGTCGAGGCCTTCATCGAGACCAAGGTGAAGGAGGAGGAGAAGGTCCGCGCGCTGCGCGACGCGGGCTTCGACATGGACCTGGGCGGCGAGGACATCACCTCCGTCCAGTACCAGAACGCCAACAACTCGGTCCGGGTGAACGACGAGTTCATGAAGGCCGTCGAGGCCGGCTCGAAGTTCGGGCTGCGTGGCCGGATGACCGGTGAGGTCATCGAGGAGATCGACGCCAAGGGGCTCTTCCGCAAGATGGCGGAGGCCGCCTGGGCGTGCGCCGACCCCGGCATCCAGTACGACGACACCATCAACCACTGGCACACCTCGCCGGAGTCGGGCCGGATCACCGCGTCCAACCCGTGCAGCGAGTACATGCACCTGGACAACTCCTCGTGCAACCTCGCCTCGCTCAACCTCCTGAAGTTCCTGCGCGCCGACGACCTGGGCAACCAGTCCTTCGACGCCGAGCGCTTCGCCAAGGTCGTCGAGCTGGTCATCACCGCGATGGACATCTCCATCTGCTTCGCCGACTTCCCCACCGAGAAGATCGGCGAGACCACCCGCGCCTACCGCCAGCTGGGCATCGGCTACGCCAACCTCGGCGCCCTGCTGATGGCCACCGGCCACGCCTACGACTCGGACGGCGGCCGCGCGCTGGCCGGTGCCATCACCTCCCTGATGACGGGCACCTCCTACCGGCGCTCGGCCGAACTGGCCGCGGTCGTCGGCCCGTACGAGGGCTACGCCCGTAACGCCGACGCCCACAAGCGCGTCATGAAGCAGCACTCGGACGCCAACGGCAGCGCCGTCCGCATGGACGACCTGGACACCCCGGTGTGGGCCGCGGCGACCGAGGCATGGCAGGACGTGCTGCGGCTCGGCGAGAAGAACGGCTTCCGCAACGCCCAGGCGTCGGTGCTGGCACCGACCGGCACCATCGGCCTGATGATGGACTGCGACACCACGGGCGTCGAGCCGGACCTGGCGCTGGTCAAGTTCAAGAAGCTGGTCGGCGGCGGCTCCATGCAGATCGTGAACAACACGGTCCCCAAGGCGCTCAAGCGGCTCGGCTACCAGCCCGAGCAGGTCGAGGCGATCGTCGCCCACATCGCCGACCACGGCAATGTCATCGACGCCCCGGCCCTGAAGGCCGAGCACTACGAGGTCTTCGACTGCGCCATGGGCGCGCGCTCGATCTCCGCCATGGGCCATGTGCGCATGATGGCCGCCGCGCAGCCCTTCCTCTCCGGCGCGATCTCCAAGACGGTCAACGTCCCCGAGTCGGCCACCGTCGAGGAGATCGAGGACGTCTACTTCCAGGGCTGGAAGCTCGGCCTGAAGGCGCTGGCGATCTACCGCGACAACTGCAAGGTCGGCCAGCCGCTCTCTGCCAAGAAGAAGGAGGAGGAGAAGAAGGCCGAGCCGGTCGCCGAGAAGAAGGTCGTCGAGTACCGCCCGGTCCGCAACCGCCTCCCCAAGGGACGTCCCGGCATCACCACCTCCTTCACGGTCGGCGGCGCCGAGGGCTACATGACCGCCAACTCCTACCCGGACGACGGTCTCGGTGAGGTCTTCCTGAAGATGTCCAAGCAGGGCTCGACCCTCGCGGGCATGATGGACGCCTTCTCCATCGCGGTGTCCGTGGGCCTCCAGTACGGCGTGCCGCTGGAGACCTACGTCTCGAAGTTCACCAACATGCGCTTCGAGCCGGCCGGTATGACGGACGACCCGGACGTGCGGATGGCGCAGTCGATCGTCGACTACATCTTCCGCCGCCTGGCCCTGGACTTCCTGCCGTTCGAGACCCGCTCGGCGCTCGGCATCCACTCCGTCGAGGAGCGCCAGCGCCACCTGGAGACCGGTTCGTACGAGCCCTCCGAGGACGAGGTCGATGTCGAGGGCCTGGCCCAGTCGGCGCCCCGCCAGACGGAGTCGACCCCGGCAGCGAAGATCGTCGAGGAGGCCGCTGCCCCGGCCCCCAAGCAGGCGCACACCAACGCCGAACTCGTCGAGATGCAGCTGGGCATCAACGCCGACGCTCCCCTGTGCTTCTCCTGCGGGACGAAGATGCAGCGGGCCGGCAGCTGCTACCTGTGCGAGGGCTGCGGATCGACCAGCGGTTGCAGCTGATCACGCACGGAACGGCGTCCGACGCGGCCTTGAGCAACTGCCGCTGAGGGCGCCGCACCGCGCCTGAGAGAGGGTGTCGACCAAGGTCGGCACCCTCTTTGGTGTCCTGCGAGGAGCAGGTACGGCGGGAGCGGGTGGCGGCGCACTGTCGCCGTGAACGGGCGGCCGACGGCGCGCGGCATGGCAAAGGGGGAGGCGGCACAGGGCCACCTCCCCCTCGCTGCGGCCCTCGGGCGCGCCGCCGTCCGCGTGCCGTCAGCCCGTCAGCGGCCCATTTCCGAGGTGAACGTGTGGGGGTCGGTGTCGAATCCCCGGAGCGCCGAGCGGAAGCGCCACTGCCCGCCCTCGTCCCGGGTGAATTCGGCCACCGTCGCGGCCGTCGCCCCCGCGACCTCGGTGAAGCCGTGCTCCGCCAGATCGGTGTACCCCTCGCGGATCCGTACGGCGGTGTTCGCGATATCGCCGAAGACCTTGCGGCCCTCGCCCTGCTGGATGGCCACCCCCACGAGCACCCGGGTGTAGGTCTCGGCCAGCCGGTCCAGCTCCAGCGTCATGATCTCGTCGAAGCCGAACCCCTGGCCGGTCCTGCTGTCCCGGTTGAGGGTGATGGTCCCGTCCGGCGACCGGCTGTCGAAGTGCACCAGATAGGCGGGCTCGCCGTGCGGCGCGTCGGCCGTATAGGTGGCCGCGACGATGTCGAGATCATTGTCCGGCGTCCCGAGGGGGCTCGGGTCCCATTTGAGCGTTACCTCGACCTTCTCGATCCCTTTGCTGAGCGTGCTCACCGGACACTTCCCTCCCGTCATCTCCCGGGGGCGTGGCGCGGCCTGCGCGGGCAGGCGGACCACTCCCCAGGGCTTCCCGTTGGCTGACCATCGTGCCACGCCTCACGGCCCGTGGGCGGGGTGAACTGCCCCTGGTCACCCGTGGTTTGTCTTCTGCTCGGGTGGCTGGAAAGCGCCGTCCGGCCCATGGAACGCCGGATGCCGCTCAGCTTGTCCGCGCGTCCCAGAGGTGGTTGAGCTGGCCGTCCAGTACGTCCAGCGCCTCGGCGGGGGAGAGGTGGCCGATCAGGACATGGGTGGTGAGGCCGTCGGCCAGGGCGAGCAGGGTGCGGGCCGCGCGGTCCGGGTCGGTGGTGTCGGAGGCCTCGGAGATCAGCCGTGCGAACACCGTCTGTAGACCGGCGTAGTTGGTACGCAAGATTCCGGCCAGGGGTGGGCTGACGGTGGCCTGCGCCACGAAGGCCAGCCAGACCCGCGCCTCGGCGCGATGCTCTTCCTGGAGGAGCGACACCTCCGTGGTGGCGTGCCCCAGTGCCGTACGGGCCGACTGGGCGGGTGAGGCGGCGAGCCGGGCCGAGACCCGGGCGGTGACCCGTTCGCCGATGTGGCCGAGCGCGAAGACCAGCATCTCCTCCTTGGTACGGAAGCAGCGCTGGACGGCGCCCATGGAGACCTGTGCGCGGGCCGCCACGTCGCGGAGCGTGACGCCCTCCAGGCCGCTCTCGTCGGCGAGTTGGCACACCGCCTCGGCGATCTGGCGGCGCCGGCTCTCGTGGTCGACCTGCTTGGGCATGCCCCGTACTCCGGTTATTCGATGCGTGTGTATCGGCAGCAAGGTTACGATGCCGAAGCGATGCAAGTGCATCGGAACGTTCGGAAACGGTCCGGGCGGCCCGGGGGAGGGCCGGCTGAGGCCGCGGGAAGGGGAGGACATGCGCGACGCACTGTGGACGATGACGGCCCGCGCCCAAGCGGCGGCGGTACGCGCCGGTGAGGTGTCGGCGGTGGAGCTGGTCGAGGCGCATCTGGAGCGGATCGCCGAGGTCAACCCGGCCGTCAATGCCGTCACCCAGCTGCTCGCCGAACGGGCGCGGGGCGAGGCGGCGGAGGCCGACCGCAGGCGGGCGGCGGGTGTGGAGCCGGGGCCGCTGGCCGGTGTGCCGTTCACGGTCAAGGAGACCACGGCCATCGAAGGGGTGCCGACGACCTACGGCGCGGAGCGCTTCCGTGACTTTGTCGCGCACTCCGATGCGCCCCCGGTGGCGCGTCTGCGCGCGGCGGGTGGTATCCCCGTAGGGCACAGCAATATGCCGACGCTCATCCTGGCCGGCATCCATACCCGTAGTGAGCTGTTCGGGGACACCGTGAATCCCTGGAGTGCCGCGGTCACTCCGGGCGGCAGTAGTGGCGGCGACGGCGCGGCCGTGGCGAGCGGGATGGCCCCGCTCGGACTCGGCAACGACTCCGGGGGTTCGGTGCGCATTCCCGCGTCCTTCTGTGGCGTCGCGGGTCTGAAGCCGACTTACGGGCGGTTCGCCGCCGATCACCGCATCGGCCCGGACGATCCCTCTCTCGCCGCCCAGTTCCTCGTGGTCGACGGCCCGCTGGCCCGTACGGTCGATGATCTCCGGCTCGCCTACGAGGTGCTGGCCGGGGCCGATCCGCGCGACCCACGGGCCGTGCCGGTGCCGCCCTACGGGGCGCCGCCGGGGCGTCCCCTCAAGGTGGCGATGGTGGCGGATCCCGGAGGCGGCGGAGTGCATCCCGCGGTGCGCCGGGCCGTGGAGAGCGCGGCGGACGCGCTGCGGGACGCGGGGTACGAGGTGCACGAAGTGGCGGACGTGCCGCGGCTGGACGACGCCCTCGACGCCTACGCCCGGATGACGCTCACCGAGTTCTCCACCACCTGGCCGGCGGTCAAACCGCTGCTCGGGGAGGGCGGCCAGCGCTATGTCGAGTGGGGGATGGCGAGGTCGGCCCCCGTGGAGCTGCCGGAGTATCTGCGGCTGACCGGGGTGCGGCTGGGTATCCAGCGGGACTGGGCGGCCTTCCTGGACGAGTATCCGCTGGTCCTGGGGCCGGTGTTCACCGATCCGCCGTTCGCTCCGGGGGAGGAGATACGGGACGAGGAGAGCCACCGGCGGGTACAGCACGCGATGCGGCTGTGCACCGCGACCAGCTTCGTCGGGGTGCCCGCGGTGGCCGTCCCCACCGGGGTGGCGGACGGGCTCCCGTACGGAGTGCAACTGATCGGTCGCTCCTACCGGGAGGACTGGTGTCTGGCGGCCGCCGAGGCGGTGGAGCAGCGGCTCGGTGTCCGTACGCCCATCGATCCGCGCCCGTAAGGAAGTTCGGGGTGGTGTGAATGTGACGCGCAGTGATCCCGGTCCGTCCTTGGGCCGTACGATGGCGCGGTGCTGGTCAAGTGGATTCGCCTCACCGTTGTGGACCGTCGAGGGTTCGAGCGGGGGCAGCGGAAATGGGCGGGGCTGCTGGGTGAGCCGGGGTTCCGAGGGCAGGGCGGCGGGTGGAGCCGGGGGCGGCCGGGCGTCGCGCATCTGGTCGCCTTCTGGGAGAGCCGGGCGTTCTACGACTCCTTCATGGCGCGCTCGCACGACCGGTTGGCAGCTTCCCAGGTCGGCACGTACAAGGACGCCCAAGTGCGGCTGTTCGAACACGAGTTTGATGTGAAGGTGGGCTTCCGCCCGTCGTTCGGCGATGTGGATGTCCTGCGGCTGGCGCACTGCCAGGTGCGCCAGGACCGGGTGGATCACTTCATGCTGATGCAGGAGAAGGTCTGGAACCCGGCGATGGCGGGTTCTCCGGGCATGCTGCGAGGGATGCTGGGGCGGGCTCCGGGGGAGGAGTTTTTGGTGCTGTCGATGTGGCAGTCGGCGGCCGAGCGGGGGAAGTACCGGCCCGAGCGGGTGGAGCGGCTGGCGCTGCGTGCCCAGATAGCCGCGGATGTCCGGGCCATCGCGGGGGACGTGGTGCAGCTCGAGCCGTCGTGGACGGTGTGAGGGGCGGCGCGGTCAGGGGGCCGCTCTGGGGGAGGCGCCCGGCCGGTCGACCGTGAACGCCCCGGCGCGGGCGGCCGCCAGTGTGGCCGCCACGGCCTGTTCGGCGACGGTGCCGTCGACCGGCTCGCGGGTGATGAACAGGCGGAAGAACAGCGGTGCGGAGACGGCGCGGACGAGCGCTCCGGCGTCGATGCCGCGGTGCGGGGTGGCGCCGTCGGCGTCCGCATCGGCATCTGGGTCCGCCGTCAACTCTCCGCGTTGCACGGCGCGTTCGACGAGGACCTCGCAGCGCGCGAACCGCTCGGTGTAGTAGGCGCGCAGGGCGTCGGCCGCCCGCTCCGACTGGAAGGCGGCGGCGATCATCGCCGAGCCCGACGCGGCCACCGCCGGGTCGGTGAACGAATCGACGACCTCCTGGGCCAGGGCGCGCAGATCGCCCTCCAGGGAGCCGGTGTCGGGCGGGACCCAGCTGTCCTCGCCCGCAAGATCCAGAGCGTCCGCCACCAAGCCCTCGACGTCCTTCCAGCGCCGGTAGAGCGTCGTCTTGTGCACACCGGAGTGGGCGGCGACATATTCGACGGTCAGGCCGGGGTAGCCGTGCTCGGTAAGGCCGGCCAGCACGGCGTCGCGGACGGCGGCGCGGGTGCGGGCGGTGCGGCCGCCGGGGCGCCGGGTGCCGGGGGAAGGCGCGGCACCGCCGCTCTCGCGGCCGTTGTCGGGCATCGTCTGATCAGGCAATTGCGACTCCGGTTGCATTAGCGAGTTCCCTCTGTCATCCTCATCGTAATGCGACGAAGGTTGCGTTTATCTCGGGGGGATGTGTGACCACTCAGATTTCCTTGCACGACATCACCAAGTCCTACGGCGACCGCCTGCTGCTCGACGGTGTCTCTTTGTCGGTGCGCCCCGGCGAGCGCGTCGGGATCGTGGGGGAGAACGGTGCCGGGAAGTCGACACTGCTCCGCATCGTCGCAGGTGCCGAGCGGCCCGATGAAGGCCAGGTGGTCCTCCGGGCCGAGGGCGGCATCGGCTACCTGGACCAGACCCCCGACCTCCCGCCGGACCGCACCGTCCAGGACGCGATCGACGCCGCGCTGGCGGACCTCAGGGACATGGAGCGCCGGCTCCGTTCCCTGGAGCGCGGGCTCGACCGGGCCACGCCCGGCCGGCTGGAGGAGTACGGCGATCTGCTCACCCTCTTCGAGCTGCGCGGCGGCTATGAAGCCGACGCCCGCGTCGACCGGGCACTGCATGCCCTGGGCCTGGCACAGCTGGGCCACGACCGGCTGCTCGGTAGCCTCTCGGGGGGCGAGCAGGCCCGGCTGGGGATCGCCTGCCTGATCGCCGCGGCCCCCGAGGTCATGCTTCTCGACGAACCCACCAACCATCTCGATGCCACCGCCCTGGACTGGCTGGAAGGCGCCCTGCTCGCCCACCGGGGCACGGTCCTCGCCGTCTCCCACGACCGGCTCTTCCTCCAGCGCATCGCCACCGCCGTCGTCGAGGTCGACGCCGACCGCCGGACCCTGGTCCGCTACGGCGGCGGTTACGGCACCTTCCTCGCGGCCAGGGACGCCGCCCGCCGGCGCTGGGAGCAGGACCATGCCCAGTGGTGCGCACAGATCACGCGACTCACCGACTTCGCCGGGGGCGCGGCGCGGAACGTCGCTCAGGGCCGGGCCATGAAGGACGGCAACAAGATGGCGTACGACCGGGCCGAGGGCCGCGTCCAGGCATCCGTGGCCGGCAGAGTGCGCAACGCCCAGGAGCGGCTGCGCAGGCTCCGGGAAGATCCCGTTCCCCGGCCGCCCGACCCGCTCCGGTTCCGTGCCGCGCCGGACCTCGGCGAGGCCGAGGGCGCCCTGGTCCGGCTCGACGGAGTGCGGGTGGGGGACCGGCTCGCGGTGGACTCCCTCACCGTCGCCGCCGGTGAACGGCTGCTGATCCACGGCGCCAACGGGGCCGGCAAGACCACACTGCTCCGCGTGCTGGCGGGGGTCACCACCCCGGACAGCGGCACGGTGCGGCGCCGAGGCCGGACCGGCTACCTCGCACAGGAAATACCGGTCTCCCGTCCCACTGAACCGCTGCTCTCGGTCTTCCGCCGCGGGCTGGCCGGGGACGTGGAGGAGCACACCGCCCTGCTGCTGTCCTTCGGCCTGTTCCGCGAACGTGACCTCGATGTCCCCGTGGGGGCGCTCTCCGCCGGGCAGCGACGCCGGCTCGCGCTGGCCCGGTTGCTGGCCCGCCCGGCGGACCTGCTGCTGCTCGACGAACCCACCAACCACCTGGCGCTCGGCCTCGTCGAAGAGCTCGAAGCCGCCCTGGCGGCATGGCCCGGCGCCCTGGTCGTCGTCTCCCACGACCGGCTGCTGCGGCGACGCTTCGGCGGCCGTTCCTACGAGATACGCGACGGCCGCCCGGCCCCGGCCGCCCTGACCGGCGCCCCCTGATCCGGTACGCCCGACGGTCCGGTGTGGCCTCCGCGCCGCCGCTGCCGCCGGACACCGACGCCGACCAGGGCGCCGGGCCACAGACATCCGACGGCGACGACCAGCCACGACCTCCCCTTGACCGCGTGCGACAGGCACAAGCCACCCGATTTAGGCTGGCGGCATGGCTCGGCCCCGACGCATCGTTCTCATCCGCCACGGAGAGTCGGAGGGGAATGTCGACGACACCGTGTACGAGCGGGAACCCGATCACGCGCTCGCCCTGACCGGGGCCGGGCTGCGGCAGGCGGCGGAGGCCGGCGGCGCGGTGCGGGAGATGTTCGGCGACGAGCGGGTCTCCGCCTATGTCTCGCCGTACCGCCGCACCCACCAGACCTTCCGCGAACTCCGTCTCGACCCCGCCAAGGTCCGGGTGCGCGAGGAACCCCGGCTGCGCGAGCAGGACTGGGGCAACTGGCAGGACCGCGAGGACGTCCGCCGGCAGAAGGCCTATCGGGACGCCTACGGCCACTTCTTCTACCGCTTCGCCCAGGGCGAGTCCGGAGCCGATGTCTACGACCGGGTCGGGGCCTTCCTGGAGAGCCTGTGGCGCAGCTTCGAGGACCCCCAGCACCCGCCGAACGTCCTGATCGTCACGCACGGGCTCACCATGCGGCTGTTCTGTATGCGCTGGTTCCACTGGACGGTGGCGGACTTCGAGTCGCTGTCCAACCCCGGCAATGCGGAGTGGCGCACCCTGCTGCTCGGCCCGGACGGCCGGTACACCCTCGACCGGCCCTTTGAGCGCTGGTGTGAACCCGTTCCTTATGGGGCCACCGGTTAGAGTGCACACCGATGACCCTCGACCACCGTGACGCAGACCGCTGTGAGCGGGCTCTGGCGAGCCTGCGCGGACTGTCCGTGGGTGATGCCCTCGGATCCCAGTTCTTCGTCCCCGCGAACTACCCCTCCCTCAAGCGCCGTGAGCCGCCTCCCGCCCCCTGGCAGTGGACCGACGACACCGAGATGGCCTGCTCCGTCCTAGCTGTCCTCACCGCGCACGGACGGATCGACCAGGACGCCCTCGCCCGCTCCTTCGCCGATCACCACGACTTCGACCGCGGCTACGGTCCGGCCGTCAACCGCATGCTGCGGCTGATCCGCGAGGGCGGCGACTGGCGCGAGCTGGCATCCGGGCTGTTCAACGGTCAGGGCTCGTGGGGCAACGGCGCCGCGATGCGCATCGCTCCCCTCGGCGCCTGGTACGCCGATGATCCCGAGCAGGCCACCCACCAGGCGGAGATCTCCGCCTACACCACCCACCAGCACCGCGAGGCCGTCGTCGGCGCCATGGCCGTCGCCGCCGCGGCCGCCCTGGTGGCCGACCCGACCCGCGACACCGGCCCCGAGCAGCTGCTCGACGGAGTGCTGGAGCTGATCCCGCGCAGCGCCGTACAGGCCGGACTGCGCCGGGCCCGCGACATGCTCGACTACGCCGACTCCGGCACCGTCGCCGCCGTCCTGGGCTGCGGACGACGCACCAGCGCCCATGACACCGTGCCCTTCGCCCTGTGGGCCGCCGCCCAGCATCTCGGCAACTACGAGCGGGCGTTCTGGACCACCGTTCAGGCGGGCGGCGACGTCGACACCACCTGCGCCATCGTCGGCGGCATCGTCGCCGCCGCCGGCCACACCGGCGCCCCGCCCGCGGCATGGCTGGACGGCACCGAGCCCCTCCCGTCGTGGGCCCCCGCCCTCGCCGACTGATCACCGCCGTACCGCCACACCCCTTGCCCCCTCCGCGCCCGTTGTGGGCCGACCCTCCGTGTCTGCCTTCGCGCCCTGCGATGCCTTCCAACAGGCAGTGCCGCACGGTGACTTCGACTCCCTACGGGTGCGTGCGAGGGGTCGGAACAGCGGCGTCCGGTACCGGCCCCCGCCCGCCCGTGCCCGCTTCGGCGTACCCGCCGGTAGCCGCTCCGCCCGGCGCCTCTCGCAGGTCCGCCGACACCGTTTGCCGCCAGGTTCGGATCCGATGCGGACGGCTGGGCCGAATAGGCGTAACCTTGCTGGCGCCATGCCGTACGAGCCCCCCACACATTCCGTCGAGCGATCATTGCGCGCCACGACGGGCGCCAAGATCGTTGCAGGTATCGACGAGGTCGGACGCGGAGCGTGGGCCGGTCCGGTCAGCGTCTGCGCCGCCATCACCGGTCTGCGCCGGCCGCCCGACGGACTCACCGATTCCAAGCTGCTGACTCCCAAGCGCCGCACCGAACTGTGCGATGTGCTCGGCGAGTGGGTCACGTCGTATGCCCTGGGGCACTCCTCACCGGAGGAGATCGACGAGCTGGGTATGACCGCTGCCCTGCGGCTCGCGGCCGTCCGCGCCCTGGAGGCGCTGCCGGTCCGGCCGGACGCGATCATCCTCGACGGCAAGCACAACTACCTGGGCGCGCCCTGGCGCGTCCGCACGGTCATCAAGGGCGACCAGTCCTGCATCGCGGTTGCCGCCGCGTCCGTGATCGCCAAAGTGCGGCGGGACGCGATGATGGCCGAACTGGGCCTGGCCTACGCCGACTTCGACTTCGCGGCCAACGCCGGCTACCCCTCTCCGACCCATCGCATCGCCCTGGAGGAGTACGGTCCTACGCCGCACCACCGAGTGTCGTGGTCCTACATGGACGCTCTGCCCCGGTGGCGGCATCTGAAGAAGGTGCGCATCACCCCCGAAGCAGCCGCTCTGCAAGCCGGTGGCCAACTCGGCTTCGACTTCTGAGC
Source organism: Streptomyces sp. bgisy130 (assembly GCF_057708345.1). Classification (NCBI taxonomy): domain Bacteria; kingdom Bacillati; phylum Actinomycetota; class Actinomycetes; order Kitasatosporales; family Streptomycetaceae; genus Streptomyces; species Streptomyces sp. bgisy130. The sequence goes on along the minus strand of NZ_JBYISA010000021.1, from coordinate 55,427 downwards.
GGTGCGGACATGAATTCGGTACCCGATGACATGTTCCGCACTTACGTTTGATAGACATCCCTTTATGCCTCTCATCCCCGAGGAGCCTCAGATTCACGAGAGTGTCCCGGGTCCCCGCGCAACTCCGGCCGCCGGCCGTACCGCGCCGACCCCCCGCCCCGTTCCTGGCCCCGGTCCCCGCCCCGCACCTCCGCGTGGCGCGCCCGCGTCCAGTGTCCGTCCGGGCAAGCCCGGACCTGCTGCCCCGCCGCGTGGGCCTGTCGCCGCCCCGCCGGCGCAGCGCACCAACTCCCCGCAGCCTGCCGGTCAGCCCGGCACCGCCGCGGGAGCGCAGCTCCAGCTGATCCCGGCCCCTGCCGATGGCGCCGTCGACGCTGCCGACGAGGCCGTCGACCTGCTGCTGGACTCCGGGCGTGCGCCGGGCGAAATCCTGGTGCTGACCACCGGCGAAACCCACCCGTGGGCCGTGCATGAACGGTCCTTCGGTGAGGCGTCGTACTGGGCCCAACACGACGCCGCGGACGATGTGTTCTACGCGGACGCCACGGCCGAGCGCGCCACCGGCCGGCCCGTCGTGGTCGTCGCCGTCAACGGTGGTTCGGACGAGGTCGCCGCGCGGGCGCTGCCCGCGGCGATGGCCCGTGCCGGCACGCTGCTGATCGTCTGCGGTGACCCGCAGCGGATCAACGCCGTGCTCGGCGCCCACGCCTGACCGCTGCCGGTTCGCAACAGCCCGTCGGCCCTGGAGGCCGTCGGGCTCGCTTGCGTCTCCAACAGGCGAGGCCCGGTCGGCATGACGGTAACGGGCAGGGCTGCCCGCTACTTCCGTCGTGTGCGGGAACCCGGGGCGCCCGCCCGGTCCGCTCAGCGCGCCGCAGTGTGCCGGTGGGCTTCCGGGGCGCCGCCGCCGGAGCGTCGCGGCATCGACCGGTTCTGCGCGGGAACACCCACGGCCGTGCGTGGGGCATCCGGAAGTGCAGCCGTCGAGCGACGCATCTCCGGGCGGCTCACCCCGGCCGGTTCTCCGGGCAGTTCATCCATCGGAGACTGCCTGGGGCGGCGCCCGCCCCGGCCCTCTCCCAGTACCTGCCAGCGGTCCGGGGTCAGCGTGATGTACGCCCCGCAGCGCAGCCCGTGCAGGGTGCAGGCATCGCGCAGCCCCCACATCCACGCCCCGTCCGTCTCTGTCCAACGGGGCTCGCCCGCACGGCAGTAGAGCAGCACGGCGGTCCGCACCGGGGCCCGCAGCCGCAGGTCGTGCGGGGTGACCCGGCGCAAATGCGCCAGCAGCACATTGCGGAACCCCCAGCCGTCGGGAGCGGCCGCGAGCTCGGTGAACGAAGCGCTGGCCGTCACCCGCTCCTGCGCATCGAGCACCGCGACGATGGCCGTCGACGGCCCAGGGTGATGGCGATCGTGCAGGCCGGCGACGACCTCACGGGGGTTGCGCAGTAACGGGATGCCGGCCGAGGCCCATTCGGCGGGCTCCAGCATCCGTCCCAGTCGGGCGGAATCGGCGGACGCGGGCGGGGACACCTGCGAGGGCGAGGCGAAGTCGAAGGTCACGTTCCTCCCTTCGTCTACGCGTCCGCACGTCGGGCAGCGGCCGGGCGCGGTACGCACCACGACATGGCCCTGCCTGACCACGGACGGCCGGTAAGGGGAAGCACCTCCAATTCTCGCGGTCGTACACGCATGCGGCAACGAGCAATTTCCGCCCATGACCGGAATCACCGCAGGTATCCCAAATATCCCTGCGCGCCGCCGTGGTCGTCCCGCGCTCAGCCCTGGACGGCGAGGACCAGCGGAAACACCCCCTCAGCTCCCGCCCGGCGCAGCAGCCGGGCGGCCACGGCCAGGGTCCAGCCGGTGTCGGCGTAGTCGTCCACCAGCAGCACCGGGCCACCCGCCGCGGCCAGGGCCTGCGCCAGCTCCGGCGGCACACCCAGCGAACCGTGCAGGGCCCGCAGCCGCTGGGCGCTGTTGCTGCGCGGAATCCTGCCCTCGGCACCGTCGTCCGACGAGGTCACCGTGCCCAGGAACGGCATCCGGCCGACGTGGGCGATCCGCTCGGCCAGCGACCGGATCAGCTGCGGACGGCTGCGTGAGGAGAGCGCGACGACGCCCACCGGGCGGGCCGGTGCCTCCGCCGCCCCCGAGGCCCAACCACCGGGCCCCTTCGCCCAGTCGGCGAGAACCGTGACCACCGCGGCCGCCACATCGTCCGGGACCGGACCGTCGGCGGCCTGCGGGGCGAGCATCGGACGCAGCCGGTTGCCCCACCCGATGTCGGAGAGCCGTCCCAGGGCGCGGCCGGTCGCGGCCAGCTCACCAGCCGGGATGCGCCCCTTGAGATCGACACCGACGGCCGGCAGCCCGGTCGGCCACATCCGGCGCGGCTCTACCTCCACGCCCGGCCGCCCCAGCTCACCGCGCGCCGCGTCCAGCGAGGCCGCGGACACCTCGGTGGTGAACCGCGCCCCGGCGCAGTTGTCACAGCGGCCGCACGCCACCGCCGCCTCGTCGTCCAACTGCCGCCGCAGGAACTCCATCCGGCAGCCCGTCGTGGTGGCGTACTCCCGCATCGCCTGCTGTTCGGCTTCGCGCTGACGAGACACCCACGCATAGCGCTCGGCGTCGTACGCCCACGGCCGGCCGGTGGAGGTCCAGCCTCCCTTGACGCGCTGCACGGCGCCGTCCACATCGAGGACCTTGAGCATGATCTCCAGGCGCGAGCGGCGCAGTTCGACCTGGGGCTCCAGAGCCGGCAGTGACACCGGTCGGCCGGCGGCCGCCAGGACATCCAGGGTGCGCCGCACCTGCTCCTCGGGCGGGAACGCCAGCGAAGCGAAGTACTTCCAGATCGCCTCGTCCTCCCGCCCGGGCAGCAGCAGCACCTCGGCGTGCTCGACCCCACGGCCGGCCCGGCCCACCTGCTGGTAGTACGCGATGGGGGACGACGGCGAGCCCAGGTGCACCACGAACCCCAGGTCGGGTTTGTCGAAGCCCATGCCCAGCGCCGAGGTCGCCACCAGCGCCTTGACCCGGTTGGCGAGCAGATCGTCCTCGGCCTGCTGGCGGTCCGCGTTCTCCGTTTTGCCGGTGTACGAGGAGACCGTGTGCCCCCGGTGACGAAGAAACGCCGTGATCTCCTCGGCGGCGGCGACGGTGAGCGTGTAGATGATCCCCGAGCCCGGCAGCTCGTGCAGATGGTCCGCGAGCCAGGCGAGCCGGTGCGCGGCATCCGGCAGGGGGAGCACCGCCAGGCTCAGACTCTCCCGGTCCAGCGGCCCGCGCAGCACCAGCGCCTCCGTGGAGCCCTCGCCCGTACCGAGCTGTTCGGCGACATCGGCGGTCACCCGCGCGTTGGCCGTCGCGGTGGTGGCGAGCACCGGCACACCGGGCGGGAGATCGGCGAGCATCGTGCGCAGCCGTCGGTAGTCCGGCCGGAAATCGTGGCCCCAGTCGGAGATGCAGTGTGCTTCGTCGACCACCAGCAGCCCCGTCGCCGCGGCGAGCTTGGGCAGCACCTGATCGCGGAAATCGGGGTTGTTGAGCCGCTCGGGGCTCACCAGCAGGACATCCACGTCACCGGCCGCCACCTCGGCCTGGACGGTGTCCCACTCCTCGGTGTTGGCGGAATTGATCGTGCGCGCGCGGATACCGGCGCGCGCGGCCGCCTCGACCTGGTTACGCATCAGGGCCAGCAGCGGGGAGACGATCACGGTCGGGCCGCTGCCGCGCTCGCGCAGCAGCGCCGTCGCGACGAAATAGACCGCGGACTTGCCCCAGCCCGTGCGCTGCACGACCAGGGCGCGGCGGTGGTCGGCGACCAGGGCCTCGATCGCGCGCCACTGATCCTCACGCAGCCTGACGTCGCCGCCGGGATCCCCGACGAGACGGGTCAGGACGGCATCGGCTGCGGCACGCAGATCTTCGTTGCTCATGCCCCCATGCAACCCGATGCCACTGACATCGCGCGAACCCCCGCCCGAACCTGTGGATAACCTCATCGCCCGCGAGTTATCCACAGGGGTCGCGGCGCAGCGGCCGTCCGCGGGATCTTCGAGCCATGAATCCGCACAGCGAACCGAGCAAGCGCCCCGGCGACACCAACTCCGCCGCCACCTCCTCTCATTCGTCCGCTCCGACCCCCTCGAACTCCCCCCGCCCGCCCAAGCCGGCACCCCCTGCCAAGCCGCCGAACACCACCAGGCCCTCCCGCCCCATCGCACCTAGTGATCCCACTGACCCCACCCGCGCCGCTGAACCGCCCGGCCCGGCCGATCCCGCGCACACCACCGGCCCTTCCGCACTCTCCAACCCCGCCTACATCGCCGGCTCCGCGAGCCCGTCCGACCCCTCCCACTCCTCCGACTCCACCCACTCCTCCCACTCCGCCTCCGCCGATGAGGACCCCGCGCCGTCCGCCGACGCCCAGGTCACCCTGCGCAGCCCGGCCGAGCTCGCCGACGCCCTGCCGTATTTCTTGGGCTTCTATCCGGACGACAGCGTCGTGATGGTCGCTCTGCACGGCGAGCGCGGCCGCTTCGGCGGCCGGGTCAGGCTCGGCATTCCGACCGACACCGCACAGTGGCCGGATGTCGCCGACCAGCTCGCCGACTGTCTGATCTCCGCAGGTCAGGAGCGTGACGACCGACCCGCGGCGATCATCGTCTACCTCTGCCAGGAGCCCGCGGCGGGCGAGAGCGGCAAGGACGTCAAGAACCGGCTGCGCCCGCTCGCCCAGCGGCTGCGTACCGCCTGCGGCGCGCTCGACGTACCGGTCCTGGAAGCCCTGTGTCTCTCCAACGGCCGCTTCTGGTCCTACTGCTGTCCCGACTTCCGCTGTTGCCCCGCCGAGGGCACACCCATGGTCATGCCGGGGACGTCCGTGATGGCCGCGGCCGCCGCATACGCGGGAATGCAGGTGCGCGGATCCCTCAAGGAGATGGAGGCCAGGCTGAGGCCCCGCACCGGACCGCGGGCCGCCGAACAGGAGAAGGCGCTGGACACGGCAGCCGGTGCGCTGGTGCCGCACATGCTCCGGCGGGACGGGGCGGCGGCCGTCCGCCGTGACACCCTCGAGCTGGCCGGCGCCATGATCCACCGATTCCGCCTGGACACCCCCTCGGGCAGCAACCGGGCCAGGGACGCCTGCGACGACGCGCTGATCACCGACTCCGAGGCCGCCACTCTCATCCTCGGCCTCCAGGACCGGGTCACCCGTGACCGGGCGGCGGAGTGGATGGACGGCCCCGCCGCGGCGCCGGCCCTCCGGCTCTGGCGCGCCCTCGCCCGCCGCTGCGCCGGCGGCTACGCCGAACACGCGGTGGCACCGCTCACCCTGGCCGGCTGGGTCTGCTGGTCCACCGAGGACGGGCCCTCGGCGCGCGTCGCCCTCAGCTGCGCCCTGGCCCTCGACCCCGACTACACCTTCGCCCAGCTGCTGCACCGTGCCATCAACGAAGGCCTCGATCCGGAGCCGCTGCGCCGCTGTCTGCGCGAGCAGCACCAGGAGGAGGCGGCCGCCGCCACCGAGGTGCCCACGTCTTCCACCGCTCCCGCCAAGGAAACACCGCGGCCTACGAAACGCTCCGGGCCGACCCGCTCCGGATCCGCCGGCCGCCCCCGGGGACCGCGCCGCGCCACGGGGCCGGGCAGCCGTACCACCGACGGACGCGGCAGGCGCCGGGCCGGCCGGGACGGGAGCCGACGGTGACCGGGCCGCTGTTGCGAGGCCGGCGTGACCTGGGCGCCGGCCGGCGCGTTCACCCGAGTGGCGTAATCCGTACGGACCCCCGACCTCACCAGGGAGCACAGCGCGTGCCAGGCCTCGTCCCCACTGCTCAGCCGGCCCATCGGCGGCCCGGAGCGCGGTGCCCGGCACCGCCCCGGGCCCCACAACCGCAGCCCGTCCACTCGGCACTCGTCTGTGTGGCCCTCCCGTGCCTGGCCGTCTCCCCGGCGTCGGGGCAGCTGACCGGCCAGGGCATGGACGGCTTCTACCGCGAGGGCCGGCGGGTCCTGTCCCGCTGCGAGCTGCTGGTAGCGGGCGAGGAACCGCTCGTCGTCCAGGGGCGGTTGACCGGAGCGGACCGTGCCCGGTTCGTCGGGACGATCCGCAGGATCGGCGAGAGCGGGCCGGATCCGGAGCTCCACGTGGAGCGGCTGCGGACCGCCGACGGCACCGAGCAGATCACCTTCCGCAGCAGTGCCACACAGCCCGTCCGGCTTCCGGTCGAGCTCCGGCTGGGCACGGATCTCGCCGAGCTCGGGTCCGTCGCCGTCGGCTTCCCGGGCCCCGGCCTGCAAGCCACGGTCCACGGCTCCGGACTCCGCTGGTCCGGGCCCGGTGTGCACGCGGTGGTGTCCACGACACCAGGCCCCACGGACGCGCTGGCATCGGCGGGTCTGCTGCGCTGGGAACTGGAACTGCCGCCAGGCACCCGGCGAACCATCGAACTACGCGTCGCACTGGAGCGAGACAAGGGCGGGCCGGTCGGCGCTCGGGGCAACGGCCGGCTCCTCGGTGACGCCCGCATCCCCGGCCCCCGCACCGGACCGGTCGCCCGGCGGACGCGTGGCGACCGGCCACCGCGTCCCTGGTCGGCGGCCCGGCTGGCGTGCGACGACCATCGGGCCGGCGCGCTCCTGGCGGGCAGCCTCGACGATCTCCACGGCCTGCTGATGCGCGATCCGGCGGCCACGGCGGACCTGTATCTCGCCGGCGGGTTCCCCTGGCGTTGCGGCGTTGCACCGGTCGAGGCGCTGTGGGCTGCCAGAATGCTGCTTCCCCTGGGCACTCGGCTCGCCGCGGGCACACTGCGCGCCCTCGCTCGTAATCAACAAGCCGCTCCAGGGACGGATTTCGGCCGAATCCCCGGATCTCTCAGGGACGCCGGACCACACGCCCCACCGAGCTGCACCGGCATCGAGGCCACCCTGCTGTTCCCCGTCGTGCTCGCGGAGGCCCACCGCTGGGGCCTGCCCGAACGGGAGACGGAGCGGCTGCTCCCCGCGGCGGAGCGCTGTCTGCGATGGCTGAGGGTCGTCACAGACCCACCGGGCGGCGGCCCCAGGGGCTACGTCCCCGACCCTGCGCCCGACGGGCCGTACCGCTGCGAGACCCAGGCCCATGCCCATCGCGCCGCCCTCCTGGGCGCCGATCTCCTCGATGCCTTCGGATCCTCCGACGCGGCAGCGCTACGGGACTGGGCCGACGACCTGCGCACCCGTTTCCGTACGGACTTCTGGCCGGACGACGGCGCAGGCGGTCGCCCCGCCGCCCTGCTCACTGCCGACGGACGCCCCGTCCCGCACCTCGCCTCCACCGCCGCCTCGCTCCTCGACACCGGTCTGCTCGGCGGCGGCGCACTCGCCCCCGGCCTGCTGGACGCGGCCCGGACCGACCAGCTGGCCGGGCTGCTGGGCAGCCCGGCCATGGACTCCGGATGGGGCCTGCGGGGGCTGGGCGCCAAGGAGAGCGGCTACAACCCGTTCGGCCACCGCAGTGGCGCGGTCCGCGTCCACGAAACAGCCATCGCTGCCGCCGGATTGGCCGCGGCCGGTCACGAGCGGACAGCCGGCGCTCTGACCAAGGGGGTTCTCGATGCCGCGGAAAGCTTCGGGTACCGCCTCCCCGAGATGTACGCGGGGGAGCAGCGCACCGCGGGCAGCGCCCCCGTGCCGCATCCGGCGGCCTGCCGCCCCGCTGCCGTGGCGGCGGCCGGCGCGGCGCACATACTGGTCGCGCTCGCCGGCCTGCGCCCCGATGTCCCCGCCAAGACGGTGTCCGTGCGGCCGCCCGGTACGGCCCCGCTCGGCGCACTTCAGCTCACCGGCCTGAGCGTCGCGGAACAACCGTTCGCCGTACGGATCAGCAGACTCGGGACGGGGGTGGTGGAAACGGCAGCGGATGGTCTGCGGCTGGGTTCGTGAGGTGCTTCGGGCCTGTTTATCGTCAGGCGGACGACTATGATCACGCCCATGCCTCCCTACGACCCGTCGGCCTTCCCGCCCTTCGCTGTCACCGTCGACCTGGTCGTGCTCACCGTGCGCCGCCACGCCCTGTGCGCGCTGGCCGTGCGCCGCGGTGAGCCGCCGTTCCAGGGCCGCTGGGCCCTGCCTGGTGGATTCGTCCGGGCCGACGAGGACCTCGAGGCCGCGGCCGCCCGGGAGCTCACCGAGGAGACCGGTCTGCAAGCCCAGACCCCGGCGGGCGCGTCGCCGATCTACGGCGCGCACCTCGAGCAGCTCGCCACGTACGGCGACCCCAAGCGGGACCCCCGGATGCGGGTCGTCAGCGTCGCGCACCTGGTCCTCGCCCCCGACCTGCCCGCTCCCCGGGCCGGCGGCGACGCCCACAGCGCACGCTGGGCACCGGTCGAGACCCTCCTGGAGCAGGACGACACCACCCGGGAGGGCGAGCTTGCGGCCCCACTCGCCTTCGATCACGCCCGGATCCTCGGCGACGGCGTGGAGCGCGCCCGCTCGAAGATCGAGTACTCCTCGCTGGCCACGGCCTTCTGTCCGCCGGAGTTCACCGTCGGCGAGCTGCGCCGGGTGTACGAGGCCGTCTGGGGCGTCGCGCTGGACCCCCGCAACTTCCACCGCAAGGTGACCGGCACCCCCGGATTCCTGGTGCCCACAGGCGGTACGACGACGCGTCAGGGCGGCCGCCCCGCACAGCTGTTCAGGGCCGGTGGGGCGACCCTGCTCAACCCGCCGATGCTGCGCCCGGAGGTCTGAGCCCGGGGTGCAGCCCAGGCATCATGGGGCCGAAGTTCACCCGTGGTGACACGGCGAGCCATCAAGATCGATCAATTACGAGAAAATAGGACATATTGCGGTACCTTGACCGGGTGAGTCCTCTCGTATCTCCCGCAGCTCCCGACCGGCCTCACGCCCCGCGAGGGGTGCGATGCCTCGCACTGCCGCCGGGTCGCCCGGCGGCCCCTGTGGCGTGCATTCCGCCGCCGTCAGGCCCCCTGGTCGCGCAGCGCCGCTCGACCGGGGCGCCACCTCACTAGCGCGACCTGCCCCGGCCGGCCCGAACGAACCGTTCCCGACGCCCCGGCCCGTCGCTCGCCCACGTCTCGTCTCCCCGCCTCGGTCCGACGCCGGCCACGGGCGCCCTTCGTTGCCACCGTCACCGAGTGGCCTTTTCGCGGCCTCAGTTGGGCGGGCTGTCGCCAGTTTTTACCTGGGCCGAGGTTTGGGGCATTGGCGTATTCCGTTCCCTCGCAATGGGATTGTCCGCGGCGCCTCTCATAACGCTCGCCCGGGGTCGTCCTGCCGTTCCGTCGCCGCGTCAAGAGCTCGTTCGGAATCGACCAAGGTGCATCTGTTCGTGATGCGTTTCACGCGCCAACCCGCAGGCGGGGCAACGGCGTTGCCGTCGACCGGCCTGGTCTGCGGTGATGTGCCCACCGGGCCGGGCGGCTTCAGTCACTGATCGAGTAATGCATATGTTTTGGCGTCCTGTTGTTGTGGCCACTGCCCACAACTCGCCTCAGAGAGCGCATTTCTTTCCGATAAAGCGTCAATTCAGGGATGGGGGGCGATCACCCTTTCGTGTGCTTTTCACCAAAGACCTCAAGGGTGTTCAGGGTGTCGCCGACAAAAGATGCGTGAGTACCCTTGCGCACACCATGATGACCGCGGCTCGCCCCGGCGACACCGGCCTCGCAGGCCCGGGCGAGCTTGACCGCTACCCCTACGCCAACGCGGCCAACGCCGCGAACGCCAACAACGCAGCCGGCCAGGAACGTGCCGAGCGGGTTTCGCAGGTCTGGGACGGCTCCGAGGCAGACATCGGCCGGGTCGGCCGCCGCGCGGCCGGCAGCCGCGGCAGAGGTCTGCACGGCCAACTCGTCCAGCAGCTCGGCCAGATGATCGTCTCCGGCGATCTCGGCGCCGACCGCCCGCTCGTACCCGAGGAGATCGGCCAGCGCTTCGAGGTCTCCCGCACCGTCGTCCGCGAATCGCTGCGGGTTCTCGAGGCCAAGGGCCTCGTCAGCGCCCGCCCGAACGTGGGCACCCGAGTGCGACCGGTCAGCGACTGGAACCTCCTCGACCCCGACATCATCGAATGGCGGGCCTACGGGCCACAGCGTGACGACCAGCGTCGTGAGCTGTGTGAGCTCCGCTGGACGATCGAGCCCCTCGCCGCCCGGCTCGCCGCCGGCCACGGCCGTGAGGACATCCAGCAGCGGCTGGCGGACATGGTCGAGATCATGGGCCACTCCGCGGCCCAGGGCGACACCATGACCTTCTCCCGCGCCGACGCCGAGTTCCACTCGCTGCTGCTCCAGCTCGCCGGCAACCGCATGCTCGAGCACCTCTCGGGCATCGTCTCCGCCGCCCTGCATGTCTCGGGTGGCACCGCCGGCGGCTGCGAGCGACCGGTCGAGACGTCCGTGGGGCAGCACATGCGGGTCGTCGACGCCATCGGTTCCGGCGACGCCACGGCCGCCGAATCCGCGATGCGGCAGCTCCTCGCCGCCCACGGCGAGGTCGTCGGCCAGGGCTCCGGGGCGCCCGTGGATCACGTCGTCCCCGCGCCCCGCGAGCACTGAAGGCCGTACCCGACCGCGTACGGACAGTAGGCGCCGCGCGGCCCCCGTGCCCTGCACGCCCCTCCGGGCAGGGCACGCCGTGCGCGGCGATGGCGCACGAGATCGCCGGATCCGGGGCGTCAACCGGATCCGGCGAGAGACCTTGGGAGGGTTGCATGTCATATGACTGGGAATGGGTCGTTATGGGGTGTGACTCGGGCCACGCAGATTGGGCGTAACGCTCTTCAGGGAAGCGCGATGACTTAAGAGGTGATAGCCGAGGAGGGAATACGAGCGGCGTTCGTGACGCTGTTCAACTCCCCGGTTGCCCCTGCGCCGTCGGTCCATCCCCACCGGCGGTCGTCGGCTCCGATCCACAGTGGACGGGGTCGGAAGCCGTTTCCATCGTTCCGAGAGGTTGTTCGTGTCGGCCAGCACATCCCGTACGCTCCCGCCGGAGATCGCCGAGTCCGAGTCTGTGATGGCGCTCATCGAGCGGGGAAAGGCAGATGGGCAGATCGCCGGCGATGACGTGCGTCGGGCCTTCGAGGCTGACCAGATTCCGCCAACCCAGTGGAAGAACGTTCTGCGCAGCCTCAACCAGATCCTCGACGAGGAGGGTGTGACGCTGATGGTCAGTGCCGCAGAGGCGCCCAAGCGCACCCGCAAGAGCGTCGCAGCGAAGAGTCCGGCGAAGCGCACCGCCACCAAGACCGTCGCGGCAAAGGCCGCCACGGTCAAGAAGACGACCGCAGCCGCGGCCTCCGCCCCCGTGGCGGACCCGTCGGCCGGTGAGTCCGAGTCCGCGCCTGCGAAGAAGGCAGCGGCGAAGAAGACGACCGCCAAGAAGGCGGTCGCGAAGAAGACCACGGCCAAGAAGGCCACCGCAAAGAAGGCCGCGTCCAAGAAGGACGTCGACGAGCTGCTCGACGAGGACGCGACCGAGGAGACCCCGGCGCCCGGTAAGGGTGACGCCCCCGAGGCCGCCGAGGGTGCGGAGAACGCCGGCTTCGTTCTGTCCGACGACGACGAGGACGACGCCCCGGCCCAGCAGGTCGCCGCGGCCGGCGCCACCGCCGACCCGGTCAAGGACTACCTCAAGCAGATCGGCAAGGTCCCGCTCCTCAACGCCGAGCAGGAGGTCGAGCTCGCCAAGCGCATCGAGGCCGGCCTGTTCGCCGAGGACAAGCTGGCGAACTCCGACAAGCTCGCTCCGAAGCTCAAGCGCGAGCTGGAGATCATCGCTGAGGACGGCCGCCGGGCGAAGAACCACCTCCTGGAGGCCAACCTCCGTCTGGTCGTCTCCCTGGCCAAGCGGTACACCGGCCGCGGCATGCTCTTCCTGGACCTGATCCAGGAGGGCAACCTCGGTCTGATCCGTGCGGTCGAGAAGTTCGACTACACCAAGGGCTACAAGTTCTCGACCTACGCGACGTGGTGGATCCGCCAGGCCATCACCCGCGCCATGGCCGACCAGGCCCGTACGATCCGTATCCCCGTCCACATGGTCGAGGTCATCAACAAGCTCGCGCGCGTCCAGCGCCAGATGCTCCAGGACCTGGGCCGCGAGCCCACCCCGGAGGAGCTGGCCAAGGAGCTCGACATGACCCCTGAAAAGGTCATCGAGGTCCAGAAGTACGGCCGTGAGCCGATCTCGCTGCACACCCCGCTGGGCGAGGACGGCGACAGCGAGTTCGGTGACCTCATCGAGGACTCCGAGGCGGTCGTCCCGGCCGATGCGGTCAGCTTCACGCTTCTCCAGGAGCAGCTGCACTCGGTGCTGGACACCCTCTCCGAGCGTGAGGCCGGCGTCGTGTCCATGCGCTTCGGCCTCACCGACGGCCAGCCCAAGACGCTGGACGAGATCGGCAAGGTCTACGGCGTCACGCGTGAGCGGATCCGCCAGATCGAGTCGAAGACGATGTCGAAGCTGCGTCACCCGTCGCGCTCCCAGGTGCTGCGCGACTACCTCGACTAGTCCCACCCGTCCGGACGTCATCACGAGCCCGGTCCTCCTAGCCGGAGGGCCGGGCTCGCGCTCGTCCGGGTGCGCCGGGCGGCCGATTGTCTCACTCTGGGTATGCGTGTACTGCCCCAGAGTCAGGAGTCCGAATGCGTCCGACCGTCCACGCCGCCCTCGGAGCCCTTGCGCTGGTCCTCGCTCTGCCGACGCCGGCGGCCGCGGACGAGTCGGTGATCGGCGGGAAGCCCGCACCGCTGGCGCACAGCCCCTGGGCGGTGGCGCTGGCCTCCCATGAGCGTTTCGGGGCCCAGCGCTCCGGACAGTTCTGCGGCGGCGTGCTGGTCGGGCACTCGACGGTCGTGACGGCGGCGCACTGCCTGAGCAAGGAGGTGCTGGGCGTCCCCTGGCGGCAGGTACGGGACCTGAGGATCGTCGTCGGACGCGACAACCTCGCCGCCGGCGGCGGACAGGAGCTCAAGCCCGCGAAGATCTGGGTCAACCCGCGCTACAACACCTGGACCAACGACGGCGACATGGCTGTCCTGACGCTCGACAAGCCGATCCCGAACCGGCCCCTCCCGATAGCGGAACGGAACGACAGTGCCTACCGGCCGGGCAACGCGGCCACGGTCTACGGCTGGGGTGACACCACGGGCGGCGGCAGCTACGCGTCACACCTGCGGGCGGCACACGTCAATGTGCTGCGGGATGCGGTCTGTGCGCGGGCCTATCCGGGCAGTGCCGACGGCAAGTACAGAGCGCAGTCGATGCTGTGCGCGGGGGAGCCGACCGGCGGCCGGGACGCCTGCCAGGGGGACAGTGGCGGGCCGCTGGTCGTGCGCGGCCGGCTGGTGGGCCTGGTGTCGTGGGGGACCGGCTGCGGTCAGGCAGGCAGGCCCGGGGTCTATACGCGCGCCTCGGCGCTGCTCCCGGCCGTGGCCGCACACGGGGCCGACTGGGCGGCGCGGGGAGCTGTCAGCCATGGATGAGCGCACGAGTGCGGGCGGCCTCCCCGGTGGTGTCGGGGAGGCCGCCCGCAGTACGGCCTGGGCCGCTGCTCGCTCGTCGTGGATGCGAAGTGTCAGCGTTCCTCATCGGACGCGGACGCCGGAGAAGCGGTCAGCCGCTCCGTCTCGTCCTGTATTTCCGCGGCGATCTTCTTGAGTTCTGGCTCGAACTTGCGACCGTGGTGGGCGCAGAAGAGCAGTTCTCCGCCGGACATCAGGACGACGCGCAGGTATGCCTGGGCGCCGCAGCGGTCGCAGCGGTCAGCGGCCGTCAGCGGGCTCGCGGGTGTCAGAACAGTAGTCACGTCGCCTCTTCTCTAGCTCGACGAGCTGTCGTACCAGGGTCAACATCCAACCAGGCCGAAAACGTTCCCGCTCGTGCCTTTTCCTCGAAAAAATTCTTCGAGGGGGCCGGGTGCTGCCGGGTGGCGGCGAATGAGCCGTATTGCTTGGTGGTCTGATTCACGTTGGTTGTTGGTCTGTCCCCCCGGCTGGCTTGCCGGTTGTTGATGAGGACGTGCCCGGAGCCTAAATGGTTCATGCCTCGAAGGGAACGTGATGTGCACGTCACTCGGACGTCACCCCAACGAGGGATCGAACGTACGAGCGAAATTCTACTACCATGGCCATGCTTACGGGTGGCGTCACATCGGCTCTACCAGGCCTCGGTACCCTCTGACCGGCGACACCGCCACAACCGAGTCCGCGGAATGCGGACTGCCAGAAATTCAGCGAGGAGCGAACCGCGTGACCGCCGAGATGTCCGTGCCGTCCACCGCAGTGCTGACCGGGGCAGACCGGGACGGTTCCAACTACACCGCGCGGCATCTGCTCGTCCTCGAGGGGCTCGAAGCCGTCCGCAAGCGCCCAGGCATGTATATCGGCTCGACGGACAGCCGGGGGTTGATGCACTGCCTCTGGGAGATCATCGACAACTCCGTCGACGAGGCACTGGGCGGCTACTGCGATCACATCGAGGTGATCCTCCACGACGACGGGTCGGTCGAGGTCAGGGACAACGGCCGGGGCATCCCCGTCGACGTCGAGCCCAAGACCGGACTCAGCGGCGTCGAGGTCGTGATGACCAAGCTGCACGCCGGCGGAAAGTTCGGCGGCGGCTCGTACGCGGCCTCCGGCGGTCTGCACGGCGTCGGCGCCTCGGTCGTCAACGCGCTGTCCGCGCGGCTGGACGTCGAGGTGGACCGCAGCAGCAAGACGCATTCGATCAGCTTCCGCCGCGGCGTCCCCGGGATCTTCACCGAATCCGGCCCCGACGCCCCGTTCGATCCGGGCAACGGCCTGCTCAAGGGCAAGCGGATCGCCAAGACGAAGACCGGCACCCGGGTGCGCTACTGGGCCGACCGGCAGATCTTCCTCAAGGACGCCAAGCTCTCCCTGGAGACGCTGTACGCCCGCGCCCGCCAGACGGCCTTCCTCGTGCCGGGCCTGACCCTCGTGGTCCGTGACGAGCGTGGCATCGACGGCGCCGGAAAGACCGAAGAGACGTTCCGCTACGACGGCGGCATCAGCGAATTCTGCGAGTACCTCGCACAGGACAAGGCCGTCTGCGACGTGCTCCGGCTGGCCGGCCAGGGCACTTTCAAGGAGACCGTGCCGGTTCTCGATGACCGCGGTCACATGACACCGACCGAGGTCACCCGGGAACTGGGCGTCGATGTCGCGCTGCGCTGGGGCACCGGCTACGACGCGACGGTCAAGTCGTTCGTCAACATCATCGCGACGCCCAAGGGCGGTACCCACGTCTCCGGTTTCGAGCGGTCGGTCGCCAAGACCGTCAACGAGGTGCTGCGGTCGAGCAAGCTGCTCAGGGTCGCCGAGGACGACGTCGTCAAGGACGACGCCATAGAGGGCCTCACCGCCGTTGTGACCGTGCGGCTCGCGGAGCCGCAGTTCGAGGGGCAGACCAAGGAGGTGCTCGGCACCTCCGCCGCCTCGCGGATCGTCGCCCAGGTGGTGAGCCGGGAACTCAAGGCGTTCCTGACTTCCACGAAGCGGGACGACAAGCAGCAGGCGCGCGCCGTCCTGGAGAAGATCGTCGCCGCGGCCCGGACGCGCATCGCCGCCCGTCAGCACAAGGAGGCCCAGCGGCGGAAGACGGCGCTGGAATCCTCCTCGCTGCCGGCCAAGCTCGCGGACTGTCGCAGCGACGACGTCGACCGCAGTGAACTGTTCATCGTCGAGGGAGACTCGGCGCTGGGCACCGCCAAGCTGGCGCGCAATTCGGAGTTCCAGGCCCTGCTGCCGATCCGCGGCAAGATTCTGAATGTCCAGAAGTCGTCGGTTTCGGACATGCTCAAGAACGCCGAGTGCGGCGCCATCATCCAGGTCATAGGGGCCGGCTCGGGCCGGACGTTCGACATCGACACCGCCCGGTACGGCAAGGTCATCTTCCTGGCCGACGCCGACGTCGACGGCGCCCACATCCGCTGCCTGCTGCTGACCCTCTTCCAGCGCTACATGCGCCCGATGGTCGAAGAGGGCCGGGTGTTCTCCGCCGTCCCGCCGCTGCACCGTGTCGAACTGATCAACCCCAAAAAGGGCCAGGAAAGGTACATCTACACGTACTCGGACAACGAGTTGCGCCAGACCTTGCTCGAACTCCAGCGCAAGAAGGTCCGCTACAAGGACAGCATCCAGCGCTACAAGGGTCTGGGTGAGATGGACGCCGACCAGCTCGCCGAGACGACCATGGACCCGCGCCACCGCACCCTGCGTCGCATCAACATCAGCGACCTCGAGGCGGCGGAGAAGGCCTTCGATCTCCTCATGGGCAACGAAGTCGCGCCCCGTAAGGAGTTCATCACCAACTCCGCGTCCACTCTGGACCGTTCGCGCATCGACACCTAAGGGGGCAGCAGCTCCCGACGGGCGCCTCTCCACCCCTGGGTGGACAGGCGCCCGTCGCCGTTTCCACCCGGGCCCCACCCTGGCTCCGATCCGGGCGACAGCGCCGCTCCATAGCGTCGGGACGGTCGAATTCCCTGTCCCCAGGAGGGCCAGATCATGAGCGGCTTGCTCAACATCGTTGTGATCACCGCGGCTGTTGCGCTGGTTTTCGTCCGTCAGTTCACCACGCACCGCATCACTTCGGAGAGCAAGACGTGGTGGCTGATCCCGGTCGTCCTCGCGGTCATGGCGGTGCGGCAGTCCGGCTTCCTGGACCCTGCACACCACATGGCGTCCGCCGTTCTGCTGGGCCTGGAGATCCTGATCGGGCTGGCCTGTGGTGTGGGCTGGGCACGGACGACGCGCATCTGGACGGACGCGGACGGTGTCGTGTGGACCAAGGGCGGCTGGGCGGCGGCCGGCGTGTGGCTCTGCGGTCTGGTGCTACGCCTCGGCCTCCTGGGCATCGCCGCGGCCATGGGCGTTCACCAGGGCAGCGCGGTCGCCATGCTCTCCGTGGCCGCAATGCTGCTGGCCCGTGGAGGGGCCACCCTGTGGCGGGCTCAGACGGTGCAGCAGAAGTACCGTGTCCCCGTCGCGGGCTGAGGCCGTGAGCGCACCGCGAAAGGACCGTACGTGCTGCTGAACTCCTGGACGAGCTGGCCGCTGCGGGAGTCGCTGTCCCGTGGGGGGATGACCGGCGCCCGGATGTGGATCCGCCGTGTGGTGCGTGTCGTGGTGGTCGCGGCACTGATGTGGACCACCCTGGCGGGGAGGGCATTCACCGGCTGGGGCCTGGCCGCGGCGGGTGCCGGCATGGTCGGCACCGTCCTGGCGTTCCGCGCCCTCTACCGCACGACACTGGCGCGCCGTCTGTGGCCGTCCATCGGCCTGTTCGCCCTCTTGGAGGCCGCGGCCTTCGGCTTCGACCTCGCCGGGGCGCGGGTGCCCGCGATCGTCCTGTGGTGTGCCTGCGCCATCACCGCCATGGAGCGACTGCCGCTGAGCGTCGCCCTGCCGTGCTCCGCCGCCGCCCTGGGCGCGTACGCGGCGATGAACACCGGCAATTGGGTAGCGACCACGGCTACCACCGTGGGTCTGGCGCTGGCGGGCTACGTCATACGCCTTGACGCCGAGGCGCGTGGCAACGCCCAGCGGCTGCTGGCCCAGGAACGGACGGCTCACAAGGCGGAGGCCGAATCAGCGGCGCTGACCGAACGCGGGCGGATCGCACGGGAGATCCACGATGTGCTCGCCCACAGCCTCAGCGCCCAACTGGTGCACCTGGAGGCGGTACGGCTGCTGATACAGCGCAGCGCGGACCTCGAGGCTGACCGCGATCAGCTCCTGGAGCGGGTCACGGCGTGCCGGGGGATGGCCCGAGAAGGGCTGGAAGGCACCCGTGAGGCGCTTTCCGCACTGCGCGGGGAGATGATCCCGGTCGAGGACTTCCTGAGCCGCCTGGCCGCCGCTGAGGGCGCTCAGCTGCTGGTGATGGGCGAGGCCCGCACCGTGCCGGCCGAAGCCGGCCTCGCGGTCCGCAGGGTCGCCCAGGAGGCTTTGACGAACGTGCGCAAGCACGCTCCGGGAGCCCGGGTGAGCGTGCGGCTGGACTACGGGACGGAGGACGTGGGGCTTGAAGTGCGCGACTCCGGTGGCTGCGGGAAGCCCGGCGAGCTCGCCAAGAGCGGCTCCGGGTACGGTCTGCCCGGAATGCGGGAGCGCGCGGAACTGCTCGGCGGAACGCTGGAGTCCGGCCCTGATGGAGACGGTTTCGTGGTGAGATTGCGGGTGCCGGCATGACAGAGCGCACGGTGACACGGGTCGTCGTCGCCGACGACCAGACGGTGGTGCGCGAGGGAATCGTGATGCTGCTGGGACTGCTGCCGGGGATCGAGGTCGTCGGATCGGCTGCCGATGGCGCGGAGGCAGTCCGCCTCGTTGCGGAACTCGCGCCCGACGTCGTCCTGATGGATCTGCGGATGCCACGCTGCGACGGCGTCGAGGCAACGCGCCGCATCCGTCTCGAGCACCCTGGTACCCAGGTCGTGGTGCTCACCACTTATGCGGACGACGACTCGCTCTTCCCCGCTCTCCAAGCCGGCGCACGCGGCTACCTGACCAAGGACGCCGACGGCGACGAGATCGTCCGTGCCATCGACGATGTGCTCTCGGGTGAGGCCGGCCTGTCGCCCAAGATCCAACGCAGGCTCCTGGAGCGCTTCACAGAGCCCGTGCGTCCCCGGCCCCAGCCGTCGAATGAGCCGCCGGACGGGCTGACCGCCCGTGAGGTGGAGGTGGTGCGGCTGATCGCCGAGGGACAGTCCAACCCCGAAATCGCGCGCACGCTGCACGTTTCCACGGCGACCGTGAAGACCCACATCAACAATCTCTTCGCCAAAGCGGGGCTACGGGACCGGGTCCAGGCCATCCACTACGCCTACCGCCAAGGTCTCGCACAGCCGCCCGGGTGACTCCTCACCTGATGGGGTGAAGGATTCGCAATGAAGCATCCCGGATCTTCCTTTCTGTCCACCCTTGGGCCGCACGGACAACAGCCCCGTGTATCAAGGAGAGTTCGGTGGACAAGCAGGACGGCCGCTCGGTCGGTGATCCAGGGGCCCTACGGCTCGACGACCCCTGGTACGACACTCTCGCCTCCGGGTGGGGTGAACTGGACGACGCGGCGGAGACAACGGACGGGTGGGGTGGCACGCAGCCACCGGTGCCGATGCCGGTACCGGGACCGCGGTCCGGGCCGCATGACGAGGTCTACCTGGCGGTGCAGCGAAGCGCGGCCTTCCAGGAGGTGCGTCGCCGCTACCGGCGCTTCGTCCTACCGGGCACGGCGGTCTTCCTGGCTTGGTACCTCGCCTACGTGATCGCGGCGACCGCCGCGCCGGGCCTCATGGCCCACCGCGTCGCCGGCGCCCTGAACGTCGCGATGCTCGCCGGCCTCGGCCAGTTCGCCACCACCTTCCTGCTCACCTGGGCGTACGCGCGCCATGCCCGGCTGCGCAGGGACAGTGCGGCGCTCGACATCCGCTGGGAAACCCAGGAACTGACCGGAGGGAACACCCGGTGACCGGTGACCACCAGACCCTCGCGCTGCTTCTGTTCAGCGTGTTCATCGCCGTCACCCTGGCGATCACCACCTGGGTGAGCCGCCGCAGGCGCGGTTCCACAGAGGAGTTCTACGCGGGCGGAAGACTCTTCTCGCCCATGGAGAACGGATTCGCCATCGCGGGGGACTACATGTCCGCCGCATCCTTCCTCGGCATCTCCGGACTGATCGCCCTCTTCGGCTATGACGGCCTGCTGTACTCGGTCGGCTTCCTCGTCGCTTGGCTCATCGTCCTGTTCCTCGTTGCCGAACTCGTCCGCAACTGCGGCAGGTTCACCCTCGCCGATGTCGTCGCCGCCCGGATGCGGGAACGTCCTGTCCGGGTCGCGGCCGGCGCGGCTTCCGTCACCGTGTCGGTGCTCTACCTGGTGGCGCAGATGGTCGGTGCCGGCAGTCTGGTCGCCCTGCTCGTGGGCAGCGCGGGCCAGCAGGCCCGTACCTGGATGGTGATCGGGGTCGGCGCCCTGATGGTGGTCTACGTCGCCTTCGGCGGCATGCGGGCCACGACCTGGATCCAGGTCGTCAAAGCCGTACTCCTCATGGGCGGGGCGGTTGCACTCACCGTCCTGGTACTGGTCCGCTTCCACGGCGACATCAACGCACTGCTGAACACCGCCGCCGAACGCAGTGGCCACGGTCGCGACTTCCTCGCACCCGGTCTCAAATACGGCGGCGACTGGATCTCGCGGCTCGACTTCATCAGCCTCGGCATCGCACTCGTCCTGGGCACGGCCGGACTGCCGCATATCCTCTCCCGCTTCTACACCGTGCCCACGGCGCGCTCCGCCCGTCGCTCCGTCGTATGGTCCATCGGTCTGATCGGTGGCTTCTACCTGATGACCATCGTCCTCGGGTTCGGTGCCGCCGCAGTACTCGGCAGCGATGCCGTCCGCGCGTCCAATACGGCAGGCAACACCGCTGTCCCGCTGCTCGCCCTCGATCTGGGAGGCGGCGCCGGTTCGACCGGAGGAACGGTGCTCTTCGCCGTGGTGGCCGCGGTCGCGTTCGCCACCATCCTGGCCGTGGTCGCCGGCATCACACTCGCGTCGTCGGCCTCCGTGGCACACGACCTGTATGCCTCCCTACGACGTCCGCGCGACACCGCGCAGGACGCCCAGCGCGCCGAGGTGGCGGTGGCGCGCATCGCGGCGGTGGCCGTCGGCGCGGTCGCCATCGGCCTCGCACTGCTCGCCCAGGACTTGAACGTGGCCTTCCTGGTAGGGCTGGCGTTCGCCGTCGCCGCGTCGGCCAACCTGCCGGTCCTGCTCTTCACTCTCTTCTGGCGACGCTTCACGACCCGGGGCGCGGTGTGGTCCGTATACGGCGGCCTGATCCCTGCGATCACCCTGGTCATCCTTTCGCCGGTGGTCTCAGGGAGCCCGGAGGCCCTCTTCCCCGTACTGGACTTCGCCGTCTTCCCACTCGACAACCCCGGTGTCGTGTCGATCCCGCTGGGCTTTCTGATGGGCTGGCTGGGAACGGTGCTCTCCCCGGAGGCCGCCGACGAGGCGCGGCACGCGGAGACGGAGGTACGGGCGCTCACGGGGGCCGGGGCCGCTTAGGGCTTGCCCGGTAGGGCAGGTGGTGGACATGCCCGGCCAAGGAGGGCGGGGCGGGGCTGTTGCCTCCCCCCCCGCCCGTCGCCTGCCTTCCCGTGACCCTGTTGAAGGACTAGACCCACTCGTATCGGTGCTCGGGCCGGCCGGTCTCGCCGTACCTGAGTGTGAGGCGCACCCGCCCGGCGCGTTCCAAGAGTTTGAGGTAGCGCTGGGCGGTCTGCCGGCTCAGCCCTGCCTGAAGGGCGACGTCCTGCGCGGACAGTGGGGCGTCCGCGGAGCGCAGCACGGAGCGGACGCGGTCGGCGGTGGCGGTGGAGTGCCCCTTCGGCAACTCGGCGGAGCCGGCGTTGGCGGCTCCCAACGTCCCGAAGATCCGGTCCACTTCGGACTGCTCCGCTTGCCCGCCGCCGGCAAACGTGCGGTGCAGCGCCGCGTAGCCCTCCAACTTGGAGCGCAGGCCCGCGAAGGTGAACGGCTTGACCAGGTACTGCAACGCCCCGTGACGCATCGCCGCCTGCACCGTGGCGATGTCCCGCGCCGCAGTCACCATGATCACGTCGGTGAGCAGACCACGACGTCGCAGCTCGCTGACCAGTTGAAGCCCTGTTCTGTCGGGGAGATAGTGGTCCAGGAGGATGAGGTCGACGGGGTGCGTCTTAAGGGCGGTGAGGGCCTCCGCAGCGGTGTGCGCGAGGCAGCTGACACGGAACCCCTCGATTTTGGCGACGTATGCCGCATTGATCTTCGCGACGTGCACATCGTCGTCCACGACCAGTACGTCGATCATCGGCCGGCCTCCGTGGCGTCTTCGGGGCGGCGAGTGCGCGCTGCGGCCCGTCTGGTGGTGTGGGTGCCGCTGGTTTCCTTCTGCGTGGCTGCTTCACGGGGCTTGGGAAGCTCATCGGACAGTGCGTCGGGGACCGTCACCGTGAAGACCGCACCACCACCGGCGCGCTCGCCGACCTCGGCGCTGCCTCCGTAGCGCTCGGCGAGTCGGCGTACGAGAGCCAGGCCGATGCCGCGCTGTCCGTGGGCGGGTGGCTCCTTGGTTGTCCATCCCTCGGTGAAGATTTCCGCACGACGTTCCTCGGGCACGCCCGGTCCGTTGTCGCTGACACGCACGACGGCGGTCCGGCCTTCCGCACGGATCTCCGCCTCCAGTTGGGCGTCGCGCTCACCCGATGTGGCATCCAGGGCGTTGTCGACGAGGTTCCCGAGGATGGTGACCAGGCTGGGCGGGTCGATCAGACGATCGGGCAGGTGTGTACCGAGAGAGACGCTCAAGGAGACGCCGCGCTCGGTGGCGACGGTGGCCTTGCCCACCAGGAGGGCGGCGAGCAGTGGATCGTGGACGCGCTCGGTGACCTGCTCGGCGGTCGCGCGATGCACCCCCACGGCCTGTGTCACGAACTCCACGGCTTCCTCGTGCAGCCCGAGTTCGAGCAGGCCGAGCAGGGTGTGCAGCCGGTTGGCGTGCTCGTGGTCCTGGGCGCGGAGGGCGTCGATGAGGCCGCGGGTGCCGTCCAGTTCGCGGCCCAGCCGCTCCAGTTCGGTGCGGTCGCGCAGGGTGACCACGGCACCGCCGTCATCGGTCGGCATGCGGTTCGCCACCAGGACTCGCGGCCCGCTGACGGCCAGCAGGTCCGCCCCCGACACGCGACCGGCCAGAACATCGGTGGTGCGGCCCGGTGGCAGGGCTGCTTCCAGCGAGCGTCCGGTGTCCTCGGCGCGGAGATCCAGGAGGCGCTGCGCCTCGTCATTCATGAGACGGATGCGCCCGTGTTTGTCGAGCGCGAGGAACCCCTCGCGGATGCCGTGCAGCATCGCCTCCCGCTCGGCGAGCAGTGCGGAGATGTCGGAGAAGGCCAAGTCGTGGGTTCGGCGCTGGAGGCGGCGGGAAACGAGATAGGCGGCGAGAGCGCCCACGGCGAGTGCCCCTCCCGCGTAGGCGAGCAGCTGGGGAACGGTGGAGAGCAGCCGCTCCTGCACGCTTTCGTACGCGATACCGACGGAGACGGCGCCCACGACCTTGCCGTCCTCGTCACGGAGCGGGACCTTGCCGCGCGCGGACCGGCCGAGGGTGCCCTCGTCGATCTGCATGACGTCCTGGCCCGAGAGCGCGGCGCTCGGATCGGTCGAGACGTGGTGCCCAATCTCGTCAGGGTCGGTGTGGGACCAGCGCACACCCCGCGTGTCCATGATCACCACGTACTCGGCTCCGGTTGCGGCGCGAATCCGCTCCGCCTCGTTCTGTACGGGGCCGTGGCGCGTTGGACGGGAGGACTCCAGGGCGTCGTCGAGGTGTGTCTCAGCCGCGGTGGTCTGCGCGATCGCGAGAGCGCGGCGCATCGCCTGGTCGTCGAGCTGCGCACTGAGCGGGGCGAGGAACAGGCCGGTTGCCAGTGCGGTGACACCGGCAGCGATGGCCAGCTGCACCATCAGGACCTGGGAGAACACCCGCCGCGGCCAGCCCAGTCGTGGCCGGGTACGGCGCGGCCTGGGGGTTGCCGGCTCTTGGTTGACCGAGGCCGTGGCTTCCGCAGTCGGTCGACTGTCGGCCAAGTGCGAGGCGCTGCCCGGCTCGTCTGTAGTGGTGCCGGAGGACGGTGCGTCGGCGGGAAACGGCGCGGAACCCGAGGGCTCTGCACCGCTCGGGCGTGGAATCGGCTCTTCCTTTTCGCCCATACGAACGAACAGTAAGCGGGTCGGTGGTCGGGTGGTAACACCTGATGGAGGGAATTCGGAGGGTGCCCGGGCGGTGACCGGGATGGGACACCGCCTGTTCTCGAGCCTGGGACCCGGGTCGGATACGTCCCTCGCTGTGCTGTCGCCCTGGCCCAGGGCGAACACCAAGATCCCCCATGTCATCACGACCGCCCATGCCATGACGCCGGCGGCCACCACGAGGACGATGGCGCGGTTCACGGCTGCCATGGTCGGCTCGTCCTGCTCGTGGCTTTCAGCCTCCGGTTCATCCATGCGCCCCCGAGCAGGAGGTTATCGATGTGTCGGCGTCGTCATCGGCTGGCTGTCGCCCGGGGCCTGTCCATTGTGCGGAAGGTGCAGGTCAGGTGTGTGGAGGCCGGCGGGAGGAGCGCTGGGAGGAGTTATCCACAGGCCTTTCGGGTGCGGAGTGTGCGTGCTTAGCCTCGCATGGTGAGACCGATAGGGGCCTTGCGTGGGGCGGTCAGGACCGGCCAGAGCGAGAGTGAGGCGCGCAGCGGCGCGTAGGGGGCGTGCAATGAGTTCGGTGGGGGATGGCTGCGGTGCGTGGCGGCAGTGGTGGAAGGGGGCGGGCGGCGTACGGTTCGGCCGCCGAATCGGGGCTGTACGGGCTCGACGCAGTTGGTCAGTGCGTTTTGTCTGTCGCTTCGCCTGGTCCTGCGGCGGCCCTGCGCTACGGGAGGACCGCACTGGTGGGTCGGGCCCTGCGGCAGGTGGCCGGAGTAGCCGGCCCGAACGCAGCCTTCGATCCGGCAAGCGCGAGGCGCCGCACGTCGCGCGGATGGGGGAAGCGAAGGCTGCTGAAGTGCTCGCAGACTGTCAGGGAAAGCCCGCGAGATCACCTACTGGCGGCGGCCTGGGGCGTCCCGTGAAGCATGCCGGTCGCCGCAGTGACGGAGACAACCGCCATACGCGCCGGTGGACCGAGCGGCGCACCACAGCTAGCGGGCGCCGCAGCACCATCGGCCCGTTGTTCGACGGTGACCTGCCAGGTACGCCCGTCGGAGTGCGCGACGGTAACGAGCCAGGCAGGGGAGGATCCCGCAACCGTCGCGCTTTCGGGCGTCCGGCTGTCGGCAGACTTGGGTTCGGGCCACATCGGGTCGGTCCGTACGACGTTGAGTGCGTCCGCCCGGTCCTCCCCGATCAGCCCGCGGACGGCAAGGTCAGCGGCCTGGCCCGGCCGGTCCCAGGCCGAGCGCCCGCGGCAATGGTCGCTCGTGATCCGTCCGTCGCGCGCCGCCTCCACGGTCTCCTTGACCAAGGGAGCCGAGGCACGTCCGTAGGCGTAGCCGTAGGGGAGGACGAAAAGGGTGGGGGAGAAGCGGTGACCACCGATGTGGGTGACCTCCCAGACCTCGGACCCGCCGGCGGCGAGCTCGGCGGCGAGCGGGCGGCCGAGCAGGGCACAGCAGCGGTCCCGCTTGCCGTTGGTGCAGACGAGAACCAGCGGCTCACCGATGTACGGCTCCCACAGGCCGCGATGTTCTCCCGTGCCCAGGGACGTGAAGTCCAGGTCGAGGGCAGCCCGCGGGTCGGTGACGGTGGTCGTGCGGATCCAGGATCGCCCCGGGGCGGTGTGCGCGAGGAACATACGTCGCCGGGAGGTGCCGTGACAGTCGGCGTGACGCCCCGGCCGCCGGATAAGGGCGACGCGTACGCCCGTCCCCTCAGCCGCGGCTTCGAGGGCCCGGCCGACGTCAGGGTCCAGGTGACTGTCCGTCAGTGCATGGGCGCCCCAGGGTCCTGTCTGCTCGATGAGCAGCCAGGTCCGGGCAGGCGCCGCTGTTCCGGCGAGCGATTCGGCCGATTCACGGGAAGCGGTGGCGCAGGTACTCACATAGGTGAGCCTAACCTCATCCCCTGTGAGTCGGCTTTCGGGTGGGTATCTAGGGGACGAGGCGAAGCGGAAGGCCCCGAGCGTTAGTGGGTGTCACTCTGCGTGAGACCCGACGATGCCGATGTCGACCGTGTGGGTGCCGGTGTTGCCAGAGGTGACTCTGGCCCGCCTTCACTCGTGGGCCGTCTGTCATGGCAACGGCTGTGGCGGGCGGGGGCCGTCGTACTGGCCGCTGGGGCGCATGCGGAGTGGGCGCTCGGCGTATTCCTCCAGGGCGTGGGCGATCCAGCCGGCCGTGCGGGAGATGGCGAAGATGGTTTCGCCCGCCTCGGTCGGCATGCCCGTCGAGACGGTCAGTACGGCCAGGGCCAGGTCGACGTTGGCGTGCAGCTCCGTGTGTCGGGCCGTTGTGGTGATCACTTGGCGGGCGGCGTCCAAGGCGGGGCCGGCCTGAGGTACGTCTTCCAGGAGCTGGAAGAGGGTACGGGCCCGTGGGTCCTCGCCGCCGTAGAGGGGGTGGCCGAGGCCCGGTACCCGGCGGCCGGCCCGTAGGTGGTCGGCGACGACGGCGGCCGCGCTGCCGCGGTCCAGCACCTCCAGCAGCATCCGGTGGGCGAGCCCGCTTGCCGCGCCGTGCAGCACGCCGTCCAGCGCCCCGAAGCCGGCCGAGACGATCGCGTACGGATGGGCGCGGGCGGAGGCGGCGACCCGGACCGCGCAGGTCGAGGCGGCGAGGTCGTGGTCGATGAGCAGGACCAGCGCGGCGTCCAGGACGCGGAGTGCCGCCTCGTCGGCCGGTTCAGCGGTCAGCCGTGACCAGAGGCGAGGTGCGAGTGAGTCGGCAGCGCGTTGTTTCGGGGTGTGTGACGGCAAGGCGTCGACAAGGGTCGGGATGAGGCGGCGTGCGGTCTCGACGACCGTGGCCTCGGACAGGTCGAAGCGCAGGGGGTCGGCGGCCGCGGCGGCGATCACGGCGACCCGGAGCCGGTCCATCGGTCCGCTGTGGGCCGGCAGCGCCTGGACGGCTCGTTGGGCGGCGGTCAGGGCGTCCTGCGGCGCGGTGAAGCGGATGTCGGGCCGCAGCTCGCCGGTCCACAGCCACTCGGCGACTTCCTCGTAGCTGTAGTGGGCGGCGAGTTCCGAGGTGTCGACGCCGCGGAAGTAGCAGTGGTCGCGATCGATCAGGGTGATGCCCGTACGGACCGCCAACTCGCCACCCGAGGTGGACGGTTCGCGGCGTCCGGCGCGGCGGGCGAGCGCGTCGACCTCCTTCGCGTCGAAGGTGCTGCCGCGGCCGCCCGGCTCGCGGCGGCTGGTCAGCTGGCCGCGGCTGACGTACGCGTACACCGTCTCCGGCTTCACACCGAGCCGGTCGGCCGCCTCCCGGGTGCTCAGCCGCTTCCCGCCCGCATCCTGCGCCGTTTCTCGATCCGCCATGAGGTCACCGTATCCAGACGCATCCATATTGATTCAATCAACATTGACAATTATTGAGTCAAGCATGGACAGTCGGATCAATGTTCGGGTGAGGAAGAGCAAGGAGATCAGCAATGCCGACCGCCGAGGTGAACGCACCGATCGATGCTCCCCGGGGGCTTGCGGGCGTCATCGTCACCGAGACCCAACTGGGCGACGTACGGGGCACCGAGGGCTTCTATCACTACCGCCAGTACTCCGCCGTCGAGCTGGCCACCGCCCGCAGCTTCGAGGACGTCTGGTACCTGATGTTCCACGGGGAGCTGCCCGACGCCGCGCAGCTGGCGGCGTTCAAGGCCGAGACCGCCGAGCTGCGCACGCTGCCCGCGGCCGTGCGTGACGCGCTGCCCGCCCTCGCCCGTGCCGGTGCGCTCTCAGGTCCGCTCGCCGGGCTGCGCACCGCGCTGTCGCTGCTCGGCGCGACGGTGGGCTTCCGGCCGCTGTACGACATCGATGCCGGCCGCCGCCGTGCCGACGCGCTCGCCGCCTGCGCTGCCGTACCGACCCTGATCACCGCGCTGCACCGTCTCGGCCAGGGCCTGACGCCCGTCGAGCCGCGCGCGGACCTCGGCCACGCGGCCAACTACCTCTACATGCTCACCGGTGACGAGCCGGAGCCGGAGCAGGTCCGGGCCATCGAGGCGTATCTGATCTCCACCATCGACCACGGCTTCAACGCCTCGACCTTCACCGCACGCGTCATCACCTCCACCGGCGCCGACCTCGCGGCCTGTCTCGTCGGCGCCGTCGGTGCGCTCTCCGGGCCGCTGCACGGCGGTGCGCCCAGCCGTGCCCTGGACATGCTCGACGCCATTGGCACCCCCGACCGCATCGATGCGTGGATCCGTGACCGAGTGCAGCGCGGCGACCGGATCATGGGGTTCGGCCACTCCGTCTACCGCACCGAGGACCCGCGCTCCCGGATGCTGCGAGGTATCGCCGAGCGGTTCGGTGGCCCGCTGGTGGAATTCGCCGTCCAGGTGGAGGCGAGGGTCGAAGAGCTGCTGGCCGAGCTCAAGCCCGGCCGCGAGCTGCACATCAATGTGGAGCTCTACGCGGGCGTCGTCATGGAGCTGTGCGGACTGCCGCGCGAGATGTTCACGCCCACTTTCTGCGCGGCCAGGGTGGTCGGCTGGAGCGCCAACATCCTGGAGCAGGCCCAGGATTCGAAGATCATTCGCCCCGCGGCCCGGTATGTCGGGCCGCCCCCGCCACAGCCGGTGCCCGTTATCGCACCCCGCTAGCGGGGGCGGCCGCAGGGGGCGAGCCGGGCCCTTGGCGCCGGCGGTCCGTTACGATCGACAGCTCGTCCGCCGCCGGTCCGCGCGGCCCGCCACCCGCACCATGGAGGCGCCCCCTTGGCCACGCAACAGATCCCGGTCGTCGTGCTCGCGGGCTTCCTCGGGTCGGGCAAGACCACCCTCCTCAACCACCTGCTGGGCAACGGTGACGGCACCCGGATCGGCGCGATCGTCAATGACTTCGGCAGCATCGAGATCGATGCCATGACCGTCGCGGGGCAGGTCGACTCGATGGTGTCGCTCGGCAACGGCTGTCTGTGCTGCGCGGTCGACACCAGCGAACTGGACACCTACCTGGAGCGGCTGGCCCGCCCCGCCGCCCGTATCGATGTGATCGTCATCGAGGCCAGCGGGCTCGCCGAACCGCAGGAACTCATCCGGATGATCCTGTCCAGCGACAACGACCGGATCGTCTACGGCGGGCTGATCGAGGTCGTCGACGCCGCGGAGTTCGACGACACCCGCGTCCGGCATCCCGAACTGGACCGGCATGTGAGCATCGCCGACATCGTGGTGCTCAACAAGGCCGATCGCATGGGTGACGCGGCGCGGCAGTCACTCATGGACAGGCTCGCCGACCTGGCTCCCGGCCGCCCGGTGATCTGCACCGCATACGGGAGGGTCGATCCCGAGCTGTTCTTCGACCGCGGACCGGGCGAGGACCACGACGCGGCCGTCCGCCAGCTGTCCTTCGAGGACCTGCTGCGCGAGGCCGCGGCCAACGGGGCCCCCGCCCACGACTCCGACGACCACTGCGGTCACCCCGGTGAGTGCGGCCACCTCGGCCACACCCACCACGCCGGCCACCTCCACGCCGCCTACGAGAGCGTGGAGTTCACCTCCGCCGAGCCGATGCACCCGCGCCGTCTCATGGGCTTCCTCGACAGCCGCCCGGCCGGTCTCTACCGCATCAAGGGCTTCGTCCACTTCGACGTACCGGAGAACCGCCAGAAGTTCACGGTGCACGCCGTCGGCGACTTCCTGCGCTTCTACCCCGCGCCGTGGCCGAAGGGCGAGGAACGGTGCACCCAGCTCGTCATGATCGGCAGCGGTATCGATGCCCCGGCCCTGCGCAAGGAGCTGGAGAGCTGCCGGGACGGCGCACCCTCGGAAGCCGATCCGAACAGCATGTGGGGTGTGCTGCGGTACGTGGCGGCACACGAGGAGGCCGAAGACGCGTGACGCCGTCGGGCCGGTTCTCCACCGGCCCGACGGCGTCACGCACGTCTGCCCTCGCGGCTACCGGTTACACCGGCCCCGCCATCGCCGCCACCGGCTTCGTCAGCGGCACTCCCGAGCCGTCCCGGCGCGGATCCACCTCCGGCAGCTCGACCGGACTGCCCTTGGCGTCCGCGGCCCGTACCGGAGCGGGCACCGCCCACGCCTGGGTCAGACAGTCCTCGCCCTTCAGGAACCGCTGACAGCGCACCCCGCCGGTCGCCCGGCCCTTGCGCGGGTACTGGTCGAACGGGGTGAGCTTGGCCGTCGCCACTGAGTCGTCCAGCGTGCCGTGCGAGCCGGCGACCGTGAACACCATGGCGTCGGTGGCCGGATCGACCGCGGCGAACGAGATCACCGTCGCGCCCTCGCCCAGCTTGATGCCCGTCATACCGCCCGCGGGCCGGCCCTGCGGCCGCACCTGCGCCGCCGGATAGCGCAGCAGCTGTGCCTCGTTGGTGATGAAGACCAGGTCCTCCTCACCGGTGCGCAGCTCGACCGCGCCCACGATGCGGTCGCCCTCCCGGAGGGTGATGACCTCCAACTCCTCCTTGTTGGCCGGGTAGTCGGGCACCACCCGCTTGACGACGCCCTGTTCCGTGCCGAGCGCCAGGCCCGGTGAGGACTCGTCCAGCGTGGTCAGACAGACCAGCTCCTCGCCGTCCTCCAGAGTGAGGAACTCCGAAAGCTGCGCGCCACCGGAGAGGCTCGGCGCCGCCGCGGTCTCCGGGAGCTGCGGCAGGTCGATCACCGAGATCCGCAGCAGCCGGCCCAGGGACGTCACCGCCCCCACCTCGCCACGGGTCGTCCCCGGCACCGCCGAAACGATCACATCGTGCTTGACGCGCTTGGCGTCGACGTCGAAGGTCATGTCCCCGGTGACGGTCCGCGCCAGCAGCCCCGTCGAGGAGAGCAGCACCTGGCACGGGTCGTCGGAGACCTCCAGCGGCACCGCCCCGACCGCGGGGCCCGCCGACTCCAGCAGGACCGTGCGCCGGTCCGTGCCGTACTTCTTCGCGACCGCGGCCAGCTCGCCGGAGACCAGCTTGCGCAGCTCGGTGTCCGACTCCAGGATCACCGTCAGCTTCTCGATCTCGTCCTGGAGCCGGTCACGCTCCGACTCCAGCTCGATACGGTCGAACTTGGTCAGCCGGCGCAGCGGGGTGTCGAGGATGTACTGCGTCTGGATGTCGCTCAGCGAGAAGCGCTCGATCAGCCGCTCCTTGGCCTGTGCGCTGTTCTCGCTGGAGCGGATGAGGCGGATGACCTCATCGATGTCCACCAGGGCCGTCAGCAGGCCCTCGACCAGGTGGAGCCGGTCGCGCCGCTTGCTCCGCCGGAACTCGCTGCGCCGCCGCACCACATTGAAGCGGTGGTCGACATAGACCTCCAGCAGCTCCTTGAGCCCCAGCGTCAGCGGCTGGCCGTCCACCAGCGCGACGTTGTTGATGCCGAAGGACTCCTCCATCGGCGTGAGCTTGTAGAGCTGCTCCAATACGGCCTCGGGGTTGAAGCCGTTCTTGACCTCGATCACCAGCCGCAGGCCGTGTTCGCGGTCGGTGAGGTCC
This sequence comes from Streptomyces sp. bgisy130, assembly GCF_057708345.1. Lineage (NCBI taxonomy): Bacteria > Bacillati > Actinomycetota > Actinomycetes > Kitasatosporales > Streptomycetaceae > Streptomyces > Streptomyces sp. bgisy130. Next base: position 24,181 of record NZ_JBYISA010000021.1, on the reverse strand, counting down.
TTGACGTCGGCGATGCCCTGGAGCTTCTTCGACCCGACCAGGTCCTTGATCTTGGAGATGACCTTCTCGGGGCCGACGGTGAAGGGGAGTTCGGTGACGACCAGGCCCTTGCGGCGGGCGGTGACGGTCTCCACGGTGACCGTCGCACGGATCTTGAACGTGCCACGGCCCTTCTCGTACGCGTCCCGTACGCCGCCGAGCCCCACGATCCGGCCGCCCGTCGGCAGATCCGGACCCGGCACGAAGCGCATCAGGGTCTCGAGATCGGCGTTGGGGTGCTTGATCAGATGGCGGGCCGCGGCGATGACCTCGCCCAGGTTGTGCGGCGGCATGTTCGTCGCCATACCGACGGCGATGCCGGAGGCGCCGTTGACGAGGAGGTTGGGATACGCGGCGGGGAGGGCGGCCGGTTCCTGCTCCTGGCCGTCGTAGTTCGGCGAGAAGTCGACGGTGTCCTCGTCGATGGACTCCGTCATCAGGGACGTGGCGGACGCCATCCGGCACTCGGTGTACCGCATCGCGGCGGGCGGATCGTCATTGCCCAGGGAACCGAAGTTGCCGTGGCCGTCCACCAGGGGCAGCCGCATGGAGAACGGCTGCGCCATGCGCACCAGCGCGTCGTAGATCGAGGCGTCGCCGTGCGGATGGAGCTTACCCATCACCTCACCGACGACGCGGGCGCACTTGACGTAGCCGCGGTCGGGGCGCACCCCCATTTCGTTCATCTGGTACAGAATGCGGCGGTGCACGGGCTTGAGACCGTCGCGGGCGTCCGGCAGGGCGCGCGAGTAGATGACCGAATACGCGTACTCGAGGAAGGAACCCTGCATCTCGTCGACGACGTCGATGTCGAGGATCCTCTCCTCGAAGTCGTCCGGCGGCGGGGTCTTCGTGCTGCGGCGGGCCATCGCGGCTGCGGCTCCTTCTGCTGCGTCTACTGCCGATGTCGTGGAGGCGACATCGGAACAACGGTCAACCCGTCGGGTCAACCAGCTGGGGGATCGACCCGCGAGTATGTCTGAGTCTGACGCGGACCATTGTGGACCGCGCCACTGACAACGCCGACCGCGACTCCCCCTTCGGCCCCGCGGGAGCCGAGCGCGCCGTACGTTCGGGGCCGGTCGGACGGGAACTTCGCCAGATGCCGACGCGCTTGCATACAGTGACAGAACTTCCTCGCAAGCGGATCGAAGGGACGTACATGCCCATGGGTCACACGGCCACAGAACAAGCCGGCTCCGGCGGCCTGACAGCGACCGAGCACCGGCTGGCCAACGGCCTGCGCGTGGTGCTCTCCGAAGACCACCTGACCCCGGTCGCGGCGGTGTGCCTCTGGTACGACGTCGGCTCCCGCCACGAGGTCAAGGGCCGTACGGGCCTGGCTCACCTCTTCGAGCATCTGATGTTCCAGGGTTCCGCGCAGGTGAAGGGCAACGGCCACTTCGAGCTGGTGCAGGGCGCCGGCGGTTCGCTCAACGGCACCACGAGCTTCGAGCGCACCAACTACTTCGAGACCATGCCCGCCCATGAGCTGGAGCTCGCGCTCTGGCTGGAGGCGGACCGGATGGGCTCGCTGCTGACCGCGCTCGACGAAGAGTCGCTGGAGAACCAGCGCGACGTCGTCAAGAACGAGCGCCGCCAGCGTTACGACAACGTCCCGTACGGCACGGCCTTCGAGAAGCTCACGGCCATGGCCTACCCCGAGGGCCACCCGTACCACCACACCCCTATCGGGTCGATGGCCGACCTGGACGCGGCGTCCCTGGAGGACGCGCGGGCGTTCTTCCGCACGTACTACGCGCCCAACAACGCCGTCCTGTCGGTCGTCGGCGACATCGACCCCGAGCGGACGCTGGCCTGGATCGAGAAGTACTTCGGTTCGATCCCCTCGCACGACGGCAAGCAGCCGCCCCGGGACGGCACCCTGCCCGACGTCCTCGGCGGCGAGCTGCGCGAGGTCGTCGAGGAGGACGTGCCCTCCCGCGCCCTGATGGCGGCCTACCGCCTGCCGCACGACGGCACCCGTGAGGCGGACGCCGGGGACCTGGCGCTGACCGTTCTGGGCGGCGGCGAGTCCTCCCGCCTGTACAACCGGCTGGTGCGCCGCGACCGCAGCGCCGTCGCCGCCGGCTTCGGCCTGCTGCGGCTGGCCGGCGCCCCCTCGCTGGGCTGGCTGGACGTGAAGACGTCCGGCGGGGTCGAGGTTCCCGACATCGAGCGCGCGGTCGACGAGGAGCTGGCCCGGTTCGCCGCCGAGGGGCCGACGCCGGAAGAGATGGAGCGGGCGCAGGCCCAGCTGGAGCGCGAGTGGCTCGACCGGCTGGCCACGGTCAGCGGCCGCGCCGACGAACTGTGCCGCTTCGCCGTCCTGTTCGGTGACCCGCAGCTCGCGCTGACCGCCGTCCAGCGCGTGCTGGACATCACCCCGGAGGAGGTGCAGGCCGTCGCCAAGGCCCGGCTGCGCCCCGACAACCGCGCGGTGCTGGTCTACGAGCCCACCGAGCCGTCCGACGCCGTCGACACCGAGGAAGGGGAGGCGGACCAGTGAGCGACGCCACCACCCACGCCGATTCTCCCGTGAGCACCATGGACTTCCACCCGCAGCCCCAGGGGGGCGCGCCCAAGCCGTGGGCCTTCCCTGCCCCCGAGCGCAGCCAACTGCCCAACGGGCTCACCCTCCTGACGAGCCACCGTCCCGGCCAGCAGGTCGTCGCCGTCGAGATCAACCTCGTCGCGCCGCTGGACGCCGAACCCGAGGGCCTGGACGGCGTGGCCACGATCATGGCGCGTGCGCTGTCCGAGGGCACCGACACGCTCGACGCGGAGGAGTTCGCCGCCGAGCTGGAACGCTGCGGCGCCACTCTGGACGCGCACGCCGACCACCCCGGCGTACGGGTCTCCCTCGAGGTGCCGGTGTCCCGGCTGAACCGTGCGCTCGGCCTGCTCGCCGACGCGCTGCGGGCGCCCGCCTTCCCGGAGAGCGAGGTCGAGCGGCTGGTCCGCAACCGCCTCGACGAGATTCCGCACGAGCTCGCCAACCCGGCCCGCCGTGCCGCGATGTCGCTGTCCAAGGAGCTGTTCCCGGCCACCGCCCGTATGTCGCGGCCCCGGCAGGGCACCGAGGAGACCGTCGCGCGGATCGACGCCGCGGCCGTCCGGGCCTTCTACGACGCCCATGTACGGCCCGCCACGGCCACCGCCGTCATTGTCGGTGACCTCACCGGTGTCGACCTCGACGCGGCGCTCGCCGGCACCCTCGGCGCCTGGACCGGCTCCACGGCCGAGCCGCTGACGGCCGCGCCGATCGTCGCCGACGACACCGGCCGGGTGGTGGTCGTGGACCGCCCCGGGGCCGTCCAGACGCAGCTGCTCATCGGCCGTATCGGTGCCGACCGGCACGACCGGGTCTGGCCCGCGCAGGTCCTCGGCACGTACTGCCTGGGCGGCACCCTCACCTCCCGTCTGGACCGCGTGCTGCGGGAGGAGAAGGGCTACACCTACGGGGTGCGCGCCTTCGGCCAGGTACTGCGCTCCACCGCCCCCGGCTCCCCGGAGGGGTCCACGGGTGCCGCGCTGCTGGCCATCAGCGGCTCGGTGGACACCGGCTCCACCGTCCCGGCGCTCGAGGACCTGTGGAAGGTGCTGCGCACCCTCGCGGCAGAGGGGCTGACGGACGAGGAGCGGGATGTCGCCGTGCAGAACCTCGTCGGGGTCGCACCGCTGAAGTACGAGACCGCGGCTGCCGTCGCGGGCACCCTCGCCGACCAGGTGGAGCAGCAGCTGCCGGACGACTTCCAGGCGCAGTTGTACGCCCGCCTCGCGGAGACCGGCACGGTCGAGGCGACCGCGGCGGCGGTCAACGCCTTCCCCGTGGACCGGCTGGTGACCGTCCTGGTGGGCGATGCGGCACAGATCGCCGAGCCGGTCAAGACGCTGGGCATCGGTGAGGTGACCGTCGTCAGCGGCTAGTCCCGCCCGTGTGACGGAAGGTCATATATCGACATGCGGCTCCCGTGGTGCTTATCGGCCACGGGAGCCGCTGTATGTCCGGTTTATTGCGGCTGGTGCTCCGGTTCTTGTGGCATCCCGCACAAAAAAGCTGATCTGTTTGCCGATTGAAAGTTGCCCCGTTTAGCGTCGGTCCGGCTGTTCGTCACAAGTCCGCCACAACAGTGGCACCGGGCAGTCATCGCCGAGTCCCCGTACGGCGCGAGCCAGGGGAGCCGGGGACCCATATGTCCCTTGGGGTGAATCGGGCTCCTCTCTGAGGAGTCCGTAGGAGACCTTCCTGCTCCGAACCCGTCAGCTAACCCGGTAGGCGAGAAGGAGGGAAAGGACAAGCCACCACATGGCGCTCATCCGTGCCACCGGGAAGCACCGTCGCACGAGCCGCCCCGTCAAGACGGGCCGCAACATCGCCGGCATAGCCACCCTCGCGGCCGGTGGTGTGGTCGCTTCCGTGGCCTCGCCGGCAATGGCCGCGACGGACGAGGCGCGCCCGCACGACACCGGACTCCAGCAGGCCGTCGTGCTCGGAGACGAGCTCGCCAGCCGGGTCGAGGCCCAGGCCGACGCGCAGCAGGCCGACGCCGAGATCGCCGCGGCGCGGGCGAAGGCCGAGGCCGTCGCCAAGAAGCAGGCCGACGAGGCCAAGCGGCGTGCCGAGGCGGCGAAGAAGAAGGCCAAGGCCGCCCACGAGGCCAAGGTGCGCGCCGCCCGCGAAGCGGAGCGCAAGCGCCTCAACGCCTTCGTCGCCCCCATTGCCGACTCCTACGTCTCCACCTCCTACAAGGCCTCCAGCGGCCTGTGGTCCTCCGGCAGCCACACCGGCATCGACTTCCACGCCGCCTCCGGCACCAGCGTCCACGCGGTCGGCTCGGGCACCGTCGTCGAGGCCGGCTGGGGCGGCTCGTACGGCAACAACATCGTGATCAAGATGAACGACGGCACGTACACCCAGTACGGCCACCTGTCGTCGCTCGGTGTCTCGGTCGGCCAGCAGGTCACCCCGGGCCAGCAGATCGGCCTCTCCGGCGCCACCGGCAACGTCACCGGCCCGCACCTGCACTTCGAGGCCCGCACCGGCGCCGACTACGGTTCGGACATCGACCCGGTCGCCTACCTGCGCGGGCACGGCGTCAACGTCTGATCCCGCGCCGCGCCGGTGCCGCGCCTCTATGGGGCCTGCCACACGCCGAGCGTCCTTCCGGAGCCCCGGTCCCACGGCCGGGGCTTCGGCGTATCCGGAGTGCGGTGCGCGCGCACGGGTCACGCCGACGGCCCGCGACTTCCGGCCAAAAATTATCCATGAATAACCGGACGCCGTCGGAAAAGCCGTGCCGGTCGAATAGAGTCACGGAAAAGTCGCCGACCGGCGGCGTTTCCAGGGGATTACGGCGGAGGCACGGAAGATGCGAGGCCATATTTCCGCGCATGCGGTGTGCACGGCGATTCGCGACGACATTGTCTCCGGTGCGCTGGCGCCGGGGAGCCGGCTGATCGAGGAGATCCTGGCGGCCCGTTACGGCGTCTCCAGAGTGCCGGTGCGCGAAGCGCTGCGCACCCTTCAGTCCGAGGGCTTCGTCACCACCCGCCACCACGCGGGCGCCTGCGTCGCCGAGCCCACCGAGCAGGAGGCCGCCGATCTCCTGGACATCCGCGCCCTGTTGGAGCCGCTGGGCGCCGCCCGCGCGGCCGCCCGCCGCAGCCCGGCCCACCTCAAGGTGCTCCGCGGCCTGGTACGGCTCGGTCGCGAGCGGGCCCGACACGGCAATCCCGCGGATCTGCGCCAACTGGACGGCTGGTTCCACGAAACGCTTGCCCAGGCGGTCGGCAGTCCCAGCCTGACGGCGCTGCTGACCCAGCTGCGCCGCAAGATCGAGTGGATGTACACGGTGGAACTGCCGTCCCGGGCCGGCGAGTCCTGGGACGAACACGGCGCGGTGCTGGACGCGGTGGCCCGGGGAGACGCGGAACGGGCGCGCGCCCTGATGGCGGCTCATGTCGAGCGCTCGCTTCCGGTCCACCGGCTGCGGCGCCCCGCCGTCCCCGAGGTGAGGGATCCGAAACGACCCGTCAACACGGCGCGCGTCCGCCCTTAACAATCGCCCCGTATACAAAGAGGCGCGAAATAAGCAGCCGCGGCGTGTGCCGGTGCTTTATTGAATCCGGGCCCTTATGTGGCGTTCCTGTTTATGCTGGGGCCGCGTGCGCTCAATGGTGTGCGCTTTTCCCGGCGGCTCGCGGAGAGCGGTCGCGCGCCGATCTCGCAAAGCGGTCGTCATCGCCCCCGGAGAGCTGTCTTCCCGGAATTTCCGCGCATTTGTCCCCCATGGGAATGCGGGCAGCGAAACGGCCCCACAGCGGCAACCGATCCGGTCACCACTGCGGGGCCGCCGCATGCAGCAGAAGTCCTGGTGGACTCAGACCGTCTCGGGGAGCTCCTCGAGGCCCTCGGCGACGAGCTTGGCGAGACGGTCCAGTGCCGCCTCGGCGCCCTCGGCGTCGGAGGCCAGCACGATCTCCTCGCCGCCCTGGGCGCCGAGGCCGAGGACCGCGAGCATGGAGGCCGCGTTGACGGGGTTGCCATCAGCCTTGGCGATCGTCATCGGGACGCCGGAGGCGGTGGCCGCACGGACGAAGATCGACGCGGGGCGGGCGTGCAGGCCCTCGGCCCAACCGACATTGACGCGGCGCTCTGCCATGGTGTTGCCCTTCAAAGTCGTGACAGTTGTCTAGACCAGTCTCTCATGCTGTCGTGCGTGGTCCACAGCCCTGCGTTCCGGTCTGTGTGGCCGTGATGCCCGGGGAGACCCGGCAGGCCGTACGTCCTACGGGGCCCCAGGCTGCCCCGCACCCCGAGCGTACGCGCGCCGGGTCGGTTGTCGGTGGCCGGTCGTACGCTGTCCGCATGCAGACGCCGCCGGAGCATGCGTACCCGACCCACTGGGAAGCCGACGTGGTGCTGCGTGACGGCGGCACGGCGCGGATCCGCCCCATCACCCCCGACGACGCCGAGCGGTTGGTCTCCTTCTATGAGCAGGTCTCGGACGAATCGAAGTACTACCGCTTCTTCGCGCCCTACCCCCGCCTGTCCGACCGCGATGTGCACCGTTTCACCCACCACGACTACATCGACCGGGTCGGGCTCGCCGCCACGGTCGGCGGCGAGTTCATCGCCACCGTCCGCTACGACCGGATCAACGACCAGGGCCTGCCCGCCAAGGACCCCGAGGATGACCAGGCCGAGGTCGCCTTCCTCGTCCAGGACGCCCACCAGGGCCGCGGGGTCGCCTCCGCCCTCCTGGAGCACATCGCGGCCGTCGCCCGAGAACGCGGCATCCGCCGGTTCGCCGCCGAGGTGCTCCCCGCGAACTCCAAGATGATCAAGGTGTTCACGGACGCCGGCTACACCCACAAGCGCACCTTCGAGGACGGTGTGGTCCGTCTCGAGTTCGACCTGGAGCCGACCGAGCAGTCCATGGCCGTGATGCGCGGCCGTGAGCAGCGCGCCGAGGCCCGCTCCGTACAGCGGCTGCTCGCGCCGGGCTCGGTCGCCGTGATCGGCGCCGGCCGGACCCCCGGCGGCGTCGGCCGCACCGCCCTGCGCAGCCTCCTGGACTCCGGCTTCACGGGTCGGGTGCACGCCGTCAACCACGCCTTCCCCGAGGGCCTGCGGCGGCTCGACCCCGAAGGCGTGCCGGCCGTCCGCGCCCTGCGGGAGATCACCGACCCGGTCGACCTCGCCGTCATCGCCGTCCCCGCGGACAGCGTCCCCGAGGTGATCCGTGACTGCGGCGAGCACGGGGTCCAAGGCGTGCTGGTCCTGTCCTCCGGGTACGCCGAGGCGGGCCCGGAGGGCCGGGAGCGGCAGCGTGACCTGCTCCGGCAGGCCCGGTCGTACGGCATGCGGCTGATCGGGCCCAACGCCTTCGGTCTGATCAACACCGCCCCCGACGTCCGGCTGAACGCCTCGCTCGCCCCGCGGATGCCCGGCGCCGGCCACATCGGCCTGTTCACCCAGTCCGGGGCCATCGGCATCGCCCTGCTCAGCGGACTGCATGCGCGCGGCCCCGGTGACGGCGGGATCGCCGGTGTCTCCGCCTTCGTCTCGGCCGGCAACCGCGCCGACGTCTCCGGCAACGACCTGCTCCAGTACTGGTACGAGGACCCGGACACCGATGTCGTGATCCTCTACCTGGAGTCCATCGGCAACCCCCGCAAATTCGCCCGCCTCGCCCGCCGCACCGCCGCCGTCAAACCGGTGGTGGTCGCCAAGGGAGCCCGGCACAACGGCACCGCCCCGCCCGGCCATGCGGTGCCCACCGTCCGGGTCCCCGACAGCACCGTCGCCGCCCTGATGCGCCAGGCCGGTGTGATCCGCGTCGACACGGTCACCGAACTGATCGACGCCGGGCTGCTGCTGGCCTCCCAGCCGCTGCCGGCCGGCCCGCGGATCGCCATCCTCGGCAACTCCGAGTCGCTGGCGCTGCTCGCGTACGACGCCTGCCTGACCGAGGGGCTGCGCCCGCAGCACCCCCGCGTCCTGGCCTCCGCCGCGACACCGGACGACTTCCGGGCCGCGCTCGCCGAGGCGCTGTCCGCCGACGGCTGCGACGCCGTGGTCGTCACGGCCATCCCCTGGGTGGGGGAGGGGGCCGCCGTCTCCCCGGGCGGCAGCGAGGGCGCCGCACTCGCCGACGCCCTGCGCACCGCCGCGACCGCCCACCCCCAGAAGCCGGTCACGGTCGTCCACCTCGCGATGGACGACCTGGCGGAGACGCTCGCCGCACCGGCCCAACCGGCCGGGACCACAGCTCCCGCCGGGGACGCCCCCGAGCCGGCGGCCCGCCCCGCGGCCCCGGCCCCGGCGCCCCCGTCCGTCCCGGCCGCCCCGTCCCGCTCCCCACGCCCCCCGGCCCCCACGGGCCCGCCTCCCACCCTCACCGCACGCCAGACGCCCCCGGCCCGCGACGCCGAGGCCGACCCCCCGCGCCGCCCCCGTCGGGAGCCCCTCCGGATCCCTGCCTACCCGGCCGCCGAGCGCGCCGTCCGCTCGCTCGCCGAGGCCGTCCGCTACGCCGCCTGGCGCCGGGAGGCCGCCGACCCGGGCCGGGTGCCGGAGTACGACGACATCCAGGAGGCCCAGGCCGGCGCCGACATCGAGCGCCTCCTGGACCGGCTCACCCCCGACGTCCCCTCCAGCCGCTCCGTCCCGGTGCCGCCCCAGGACGCCGAGGCCCTGCTCGCCCGTTACGGCATCCACACCCTCCCCGTCCTCCCGGCCCCCGACCCCGACACCGCCGTCCGCGCCGCCGCCCGCCTCGGCTATCCGGTGGCCCTCAAGACCACCGCACCCCATCTGCGCCACCGCCCCGATCTCGGCGGCGTACGCCTCGACATCGCCGGCGAGGCCGAACTCCGCCGGACCTATGCCGAATTGACCGACTTCCTCGGCTCCCCGGAGGAGCTGCGCCCGGTCGTCCAGTCCATGGTGCCGCGCGGCGTGGACACGGTCGTCCGTGCCGCCATCGACCCGGCCGCCGGCGCCGTACTCTCCTTCGGCCTCGCCGGGGCGCCCTCCCAGCTGCTCGGCGACATCGCCCACCGCCTCATCCCCGCCACCGACCGCGAGGTCGCCGAGCAGATCCGTTCGATCCGGGCCGCCCCGCTGCTGTTCGGCTGGCGCGGCTCCCAGCCCGTGGACACCGCCGCCCTGGCGGAGCTGCTGCTGCGCGTCTCCCGGCTCGTCGACGACCACCCCGAGGTCGTCGGCGTGGACCTCGAACCGGTCGTCGTCGCAGCCCACGGCCTCTCCGTCCTCGGCGCGACCGTCCGGCTGGCCAGGCCCCCCGCCACCACCGACCTCGGCCCCCGCCGGCTGCCCGTCTACTGAGGCTCTCGCGGCCCGGTACGCCCCGTAAGATGGACTCCATGGCTAAGACCGGTACGACGACCCAGGGGCTGCGCGCGGCGATCGAGCGCAGTGGCTATTACCCGACGCTCGTGGCCGAGGCGGTGCAGGCCGCGGTCGGCGGTGAGCCGGTGGTGTCGTACCTCGTCCATCAAGAGACGACCTTCGACGCCAACGAGGTCCGCCGCCATGTCACGGTCCTGGTCCTGACCGGCACCCGCTTCATCGTCAGCCACACCGACGAGCAGGCCGCCGACGCCACCTCCCCGTCGCCGTACGCCACCACCTCCACGGAGTCCGTCAAGCTGGGCCGGATCTCCTCCGTGGTGCTCAGCCGGGTGGTCGCCAACCCGGAGTCGTACACCCCGGGCCAGCTGCCCCGCGAGGTCGTGCTGACCATCGGCTGGGGCGCGGTCGCCCGCCTGGACCTGGAGCCGGCCGCCTGCGGCGACCCCAACTGCGAGGCGGACCACGGCTACACGGGCTCCTCCACCGCCGACGACCTCTCGCTGCGGGTCAGCGAGGCCGGGGACGGACCGGACTCGGTGCGCGAGACGCTCACCTTCGCCCAGGCGCTCTCCGAGGCCACCGCGGCCACCACCACCCGCTGATGGTCCACACCGCCCCCGCCTGGCCGGAACCCGAACCGCTCGACCCGCTCAGCGCCCCGGTACCGCAATACGGCACCGCCTCCCTCGCCGATCTGCTGCCCACCATCGCCACCGGGCTGGGCATACCCGGCACCGCCGGCGCGATGGAGCTGGCCCCCGCCGACCGGGCCTGTGTCTTCCTGATCGACGGCCTCGGCTGGGAACTGCTGCGTGCGCACCCGGAGGAGGCACCGTTCCTCACCTCGCTCCTGGGCACCTCGTTCAACGGCAGCGGCCGTCCGCTCACCGCGGGCTTCCCCTCCACCACCGCCACCTCCCTCGCCTCGGTCGGCACCGGACTCCCGCCGGGTGCCCACGGCCTGCCCGGCTACACCTGCGAGGACCCGGCGACCGGCGCCCTGATGAACCAGCTGCGCTGGTACCCGTGGACCGACCCCTACGTCTGGCAGCCGTATCCGACGGTCTTCCAGCTCGCGGACGCCGCCGGCATCCACACCTGCCAGGTCTCCGCGCCGACCTTCCAGCACACCCCGCTCACCAAGGTTGCGCTCAGCGGCGGCACCTTCCACGGCCGGCTCTCCGGCGAGGAGAGGATGGACCTCGCCGCCGAGCAGCTCGCCGCCGGTGACCGTTCGCTGGTCTACACGTACTACTCCGAGGTCGACGGCAAGGGACACCGCTACGGCGTCAACTCCGACGCCTGGCGCGGCCAGTTGATGTACGTCGACCGGCTCGCCCAGCGGCTCGCCGAGCAGCTGCCGCCGCGCAGCGCCCTCTACATCACCGCCGACCACGGCATGATCGACATCCCGTTCGACCCCGATTCCCGGATCGACTTCGACGAGGACTGGGAACTGCGCGCCGGCGTACGCCTGTTGGGCGGCGAGGGCCGGGCCCGGCATGTGTACGCCCACCCCGGCGCGGCCGCCGATGTGCTCGCCGTATGGCGCGAGGTGGTCGGTGAGCAGATGTGGGTGGCCAGTCGCGAAGAGGCCATTGCCGCAGGGTGGTTCGGGCCGCGGGTTGACGACCGGGTGCGTGCCAGGATCGGTGATGTCGTCGCGGCCGCCCATGCCGACATGGTGATCATCGCGACGGAACGAGAGCCCCGGGAGTCGGAGATGGTCGGGATGCACGGCTCCATGACCCCGGTGGAGCAGCTGGTGCCGCTCCTGGAAGTCCGCACCTGACCCGTACGGCTGCCCGTCCGCCGCCCCACCCCCCTCACGAGCCCGAAAGGCCCGCAACTACCCATGCCCGAGCTGGTGTTCTTCTCCGGAACGATGGACTGCGGTAAGTCGACACTGGCTCTACAGATCGAGCACAACCGCTCGTCCCGTGGCTTGCAGGGAATGATCTACAGCCGCAACGACCGGGCCGGCCACGGCAAGCTCTCCTCCCGCCTCGGTCTGGTCACCGAGGCCGTGGAGGCGGCGGACGACATGGACTTCTACGCGCATGTCGTCGGCCAGCTCTCCTCCGGCGGCCGGGTCGACTACGTCATCGCCGACGAGGCCCAGTTCCTCGCCCCCGAACAGATCGACCAGCTCGCCCGGGTCGTCGACGACCTCGAACTGGACGTGTTCGCCTTCGGCATCAGCACCGACTTCCGCAGCAAGCTCTTCCCCGGATCACAGCGCCTGGTCGAACTGGCCGACCGGGTAGAGGTGCTTCAGGTCGAGGCGCTGTGCTGGTGCGGCGCTCGCGCCACGCACAACGCCCGCACGGTCGGCAACCGGATGGTCGTCGAGGGCGCCCAGGTCGTGGTCGGCGATGTCGTCGGTGACGCCGACGGCCCACCGGCCGAGGTCGGCTACGAGGTGCTGTGCCGGCGTCACCACCGCCGCCGCCAGACCTCGGCGTCCGCCCGCGCGGTCGCGCTCTCCCCGGACGTCCTGCCGGTCGACAGCACGAGGTAACAGCTGCCGGCGGACGGAAGCCGGCCTCCGGCGGATGAGGTGACCGGCCGTCAGCGCCGCTGGATGAGCGTGAACACGGCGCCCTCACTGTCGGAGACGGTCGCCAGCCTGCCGTGCGCGGAGTCGTGGGGGCCGTCCAGCACATGCCCGCCCAACTCGGTCACCCGGCGCGCCGCCGCGTCCGTATCGGAGACGGCGAAGTACGTCATCCAGTGGGAGCCCCGGTCACGTGGCAGGGCGCCGCCCACCCCGTGGATGCCCGCGACCGGATGGTCCTTGAGATGCAGCGTCAGATAGTCGAAGTCGGCGGAGTCGTCCGGGGACAGAGGCTCCGCCTCGAAACCGAAGACATGCTCGTAGAACGGCCCGACGGCGGCGGTGTCGCGGGTGACCAGCTCGTTCCACACCGCGGTGCCCGGCTCACCGGTGAACGCGGTGCCCATCATCGACCTGCCCTGCCAGACACCGAAGATCGCCCCCTGCGGGTCGGAGGCGATGGCCATCCGCCCCGTGTCGTCCTCGGCGTCCAGCGGTCCGACGCCCACCGTCCCACCGCAGGAACGGATCTGTTCGGCGGTCACATCCGCGTCGTCGCTGGCCAGATACGTGGTCCAGGAGACCGGGAGATGGCGGTCGGGCGCCAGTTCGCCGACCCCGGCGACTTCCCGGCCGTCGAGGAAGGCCCGGGAGTACGGACCGAAATGCTGCGGCCCCGGACGGAACTCCCAGCCGAACAGCGCCCCGTAGAACTCCTGCGTCACGGGCAGGCTGTGGGCCAGGAGGCTCACCCAGCAGGGCGCGCCGGGCATCCGCCGGGTCGCTGCCTCGGTCGTCATTGTCACTCTCTCCTCGGAGCATCGGGCGCTGACCATGTGCGGTACGGGCGCGGGTCCCGTGCAGATGCTCGCACCCGGTGACCTCGTGTGCGCCCCGGCCGCGCCGTCCATGACACGTTCGCGAGGGAGAATGCCCGTTTTAGGGTTCCCCAGCCGTTTCAGCGGAGTTACGGCAGGGTGTAACTGCGCCATACGGAGGGTGGGCTCCCACCTTCTGTACGTAGTCGTCGCTACGCAAGGATGAGTCCTATGAATGCCATCATCACCGCTACCGAACTCGCGAGCGAGTTGGCGCGGCCCACCCCTCCGGTGCTTCTGGACGTCCGCTATCAGCTCGGCGGGCCGCCCGGCCGCCCCGAGTATGCGGCCGACCACGTACCCGGCGCGGTCTATGTCGACCTCGACAGTGAACTGGCCTCACCCCCCGGCCCGGCCGGCCGTCACCCGCTGCCCGACCTCGATACCTTCGCCGAGGCCATGCGGGCCGCCGGGGTCCGCGCGGACCACCCCGTGGTCGTCTACGACGGCGGCCAGGGCTGGGCCGCCGCCCGCGCCTGGTGGCTGCTGCGCTGGACCGGTCACCCCGAGGTGCGGGTGCTGGACGGCGGTCTCGCCGCCTGGCAGGCGTCCGGCGGCGCGCTGAGCACCGAGCAACCGGCCCCGCCGGCCGGTGACTTCACGCCGCTGCCCGGCGCGCTGCCGCTGCTCATGGCGGACGACGCGGCCGCCGTCGCCCGTCGCGGCATCCTGCTGGACGCCCGGGCCGCCGAGCGCTACCGCGGCGAGGTCGAGCCCATCGACCGGGTCGCCGGCCACATCCCGGGCGCCGTGTCCGCGCCGACCACCGAGAACGTTGTCGAGGGTGACACCGTCTTCCGTGACGCCGCGGACCTGGCCAAGCGGTTCGCGTCGCTGGGTGCCACCGCGGACGTCGAGGTCGGCGTCTACTGCGGTTCCGGGGTCTCCGCGGCGCATCAGGTGCTGGCCCTCGCGGTCGCCGGCATCCCCGCCGCGCTGTACGTCGGCTCCTGGAGCGAGTGGTCGGCCGACCCGTCCCGCCCGGTCGCCACCGGCCCGCAGCCCGGCTGAGCACCCGCGGGGCCCGTAGCACGCGCGTCCGCCCGCCCCGGTAAACCGGGACGGGCGGACGAAGTGATGCGCTCGGGGCAGGCGGCCCCGTTACTCCGGCTTCTTGCGCCGGGTGCCGAAGACGATCTCGTCCCAACTGGGCACCGCGGCCCGGCGCCCGGGGCGTACACCGTCCGCCTCGGCCTGCCGGTCCGTCGTCCCGGTCAGCCGGTCACGATGCCCGGCCACCGCGCGCGGCATCAGCACATCGGCGTACGCGGAACCCGCGCCCGCACTCGCCGCCGGGGCGGGCGGCTCCTCGACCTCGGCCTCGGACTCCTCGTCGCTCTGCGGCGACTTCACGCTCTCCGGTACGACCATGTCGCCACGGAAGCTCGGCACCGCCTCCAGCAGGCTGGTCAGCGAATCCCGCTCCCGCTCACCGGTGGCTTCCTCCGCGACCCGCGGCTCGTCGTCCTCACCGCCGGACTGCGCCGCGCGCTCGCCACGCTCGGACGTCTGCCGGTCCAGGGCGCGGTCCAGCGGCCGGTCACGGGGGAGCCGGGCGATCCGCGGTACGAACGGGAAGCTCGGCTCGGGCGTGTCGTCGCTCTCGCCGATCAGGGCCCGCGCCTCGTCGTCCACGGCCTGGACGAGCCGCCGCGGCGGGTCGTAGGTCCAGCTCGCCGAGTGCGGTTCGGTCGCGACGCGGTAGACCAGCAGCACCTCCCAGGTGCCGTCGTCCCGGCGCCAGGAGTCCCACTGGACGCTCTCCTTGTCGGCGCCGCGCAGCAGCAGCCGCTCCGCGACCGCCTCACCGAGCTGCGGGCCGGTGTTCTCGCCTGGACGCCGTACCGGGGTCTTACGGGCCCGCTCGGCCATGAACGCACGCTCGGCGAGCACCGGGCCCTCGAAGCGGCGCACCCGGTCGACGGGGATGCCGGCGAGCTGGGCGACCTCTTCCGCGGAGGCACCTGCTCTTATACGCGCCTGGATGTCCCGCGGGCGCAGATGGCTCTCGACCTCGATCTCGATCTGGCCGAGCCGCGCACGGTCGTTGCGGACGGCGGCGCGCAGCCGTTCGTCGATCGGAAGCGTGTACTCGGTGCTGTCCGCAGCTTTGAGCACCAGCCGTGTGCCGTCGTTGGAGACGGCCACGACACGCAGTTCGGGCATGGGGACCTCCCGGGTGGTGCCTGCCGACGTCACGTGCGTCGCTGCTTCCGCTAGTCGAGTGTGGCCTGCCCGGGTGCAGCCTGCCACAACATTGCCGAGTTGCCCGGCGTGTCGGGGCTTGGCCCTGAAACGCCGTTATGACACGGTTACCTGTTCGCCACGCTCAGTGACCGTGTCCCTTGCCTGTCGCCGTGCACCCGTGCCGAGCGGCGGCGCCCCCGGTGAGTGCCGCCTTCAGGGCCCCTCCCGCGGGTTCCGGGCAGCCGGACGGGAACCGGGGCCAGGGCTCGCCACAGTACTCCATTTGGACCACTTAGGTGGACCGCCGCGCCGCCGAACTTCTGGGCTGGCAAGGGTGTTCGGTCGTCTTGTCGACCTCTCTACCTGGAGCTCAGGTGGCGAGTTTCACAGATTCCCCAAATTCGGAACCAATGGCTCCGCCGAATGGTCACTTCTCCATGCAAGATGGATCGAAGGGGCTATCAAAGGTAGGAGATGGACGAAGAAACCGAAACCGACACGAAGAAGAAGGAGAAGCGGATAGACCTGAGCGTGGCTCAGGTTGCCGGCAGCGCGCTCGCTGCGGCCGTCGCCGCGTACCTCGCGGGCCGGCTCGGCGTCTACGGGACCATCATCGGCGCGGGTCTGGTCAGTGTCGTGGCCACGACCGGCGGCTCGATATTCCACCACCTGTTCCGGCGCACCGGCGAGCAGATCAAGGAGGCGACGGTCACGACCCGGCCGAAGCCACGCCGCTCCTCCGTCACCCGCAATCGATCCACCGCACCACACGCTCGGCAGGCCGGTTCCACGATGGTGCTGCCGACCTTCGACAAGCAGGGCACGGAGGACCAGGTCACCTCCGTCGCCGCCAGAACACCCGGGCGCGACACGGCCCGTACCCAGCTGATCCCGCGGGCCGAGCAGGCCCGCCGCCGCGATCCGGCGGGTGCCCACCCGGAACAGTCCGACGACGCGACGCGGATGCTGCGGCCCGCCGACAGCGGCGGGATCGGCGCCCAGCGCACGGCGGACGGCGCGGGCCCGGAGCGGCCCGCCGACCGGACGCAGCTGGTACCGCGCCTCGACGAGCGGACCATGGCGCCGGGCCGGACACCCGACCGGACCGCCGGCCGGCCGGCACGGCACCCGACCGGACCGCCCGAGGAGCTCAGCACCGCGACGTACGGCACCCGGCTGCGCGGCTGGAAGCGGCCGGCGCTCGGTGCGCTCGCGGTGTTCGTGCTCGCCATGGGGGTGGTCACCGGCACCGAGCTGATCACCGGGCAGACGCCGAGCGGCGAGAAGGGCACCACGCTGAGCCACCTCACCCAGACCGGGGGAGGCAGCCGGCAGCAGCCCGGCACGCCGCATTCGCCCGACCCCGGTTCCCCGGAGAAGGGCAAGCGCCACGGCAACAGCGGTGAGCCGAGCCCGGACCGGGGCACGTCGGAGGACGACGGCACCGGCAAGGGAACGGACGGCGACTCCCCGTCGCCGAACCCGAGCCCGTCCGACGGCGACAAGACGTCGCCGGACCCCGGCACGCCCCCGTCCCCGAAGCCGTCACCGAGCGGGTCCGCCGACGACGGTGACGCCGGCCGCGGCGACGGTTCGACCGGCGGCGAGGACCAGGGAGGCCGGGACAACCAGCAGGAGTCCGCCCCCCAGGCCCCGGAGCCCGGCGCCTCCTGACCCTCGTTGTCTCCCGACCCATGGGGGCCGTCCCTACGGACGGACCGCCGGGTCGGGTGGACCCGCGACGGCCTTACCCGCGACGGCCGTACCCCGGTGCCCCCTACGGGTGCCGGGGTACGGCCGTCGTCGCGGTCAGTCCCCCAGGACCCGCCGCAGATACGGGTTGGCGAACCGGCGCTCCGGGTCCAGCCGGTCGCGGATCGCGGTGAACTCACCGAACCGCGGATAGACGTCGGCGAGATACTCGGCGTCGCGGGTGTGCAGCTTCCCCCAGTGCGGGCGCCCGTCGTGCGCCGTCATGATCCGCTCGGCGGCCGCGAAGTACGCCTGGTGCGGCGTTCCCCGGTACATGTGCACGGCGAGGTAGACGGTGTCCCGGCCCGAAGCGGTGGACAGCGGGAGGTCGTCGGCCGGCGCGGTGCGCACCTCCACCGGGAAACTGATCCTGAAGTCGGAGCGCTCCACCAGGGCCTTCAGCTCACCCAGCGCCGCGACCGCGGCCGCGCGGGGCAGCGCGTACTCCATCTCCACGAACCGCACCCGCCGCGGCGAGGTGAACACCTTGTAGGGGATGTCGGTGTACGTACGGGCCGACAGCGCGCGGCTGGAGATCTTGGCGATGCCCGGTATGGCGGCCGGCACCGCCCGTCCCACGGAGCAGGCGAGCTGGAAGACCCCGTTGGACAGCAGCTCGTCCTCGACCCAGCCGCTGACCTTCCCGGGGGGCGCCGCCGGGCCCTGGCTGCGGTTGTTGCGCTTGGTGTTGCAGCTGCCGGTGTGCGGGAACCAGTAGAACTCGAAGTGCTCGTTCTCGGCGACGAGCTCATCGAACCGGTCGGTCACCTCGGCGAAGGGCATCGGCTCCTCGCGGGCGGTCAGCAGGAACTCCGGTTCCACGGCGAAGGTGAGTTCGCTGATCACACCGAGCGCGCCCAGGCCCAGCCGCGCCGCGGTGAAGACCTCCGGGTTCTCGCCGGCGGAACAGGTCAGGACCGAGCCGTCGGCGGTGACCAGTTCGAGGGCGGTGATCTGGGCGGCGATCGACGCCGAGTCGCGGCCCGTCCCATGGGTGCCGGTCGCGGCCGCCCCGGAGACGGTCTGCTCCATGATGTCGCCCATGTTGGTCAGCGACAGCCCGTGCGCGGCCAGCGTCGCGTTGAGGTGCTTGAGCGGGGTACCGGCCGCCACGGTCACGGTCCCGGCCTCGCGGTCGACCCTGCGGACCCCGGTGAGCCGCTCGGGGCGGATCAGCAGCCCGTCGGTGGCGGCCACCGGCGTGAAGGAGTGCCCGGTGCCGGCCGCCTTGACCGTCAGCCCGTCCGCGGCGGCGGCGCGGACCGCGGCCGCCAGCTCCTCGGTGCTCCCCGGGGCCACGCTCCGAGTAGGGCGGGCGGTGACATTGCCCGCCCAGTTGCGCCAGGGCCCGGTGGCCGGCCCCCGCCCTCCCGAGCCGCCGACGGCGCTGCTGACTGCCATGGTGACGTCCCCTCCCTGCGCGCGGTCGGCCGCATGCGGCCGCCGTTGGTGTGAGCGCATGATGTCAGTCACCGACACGACATCCGGGTAGGGTGACGGGAATCACAGGGGCGGGAAACCGGCTGGAACCGACCGGCTCCCGGACATGTCGTACCGCCGGTAACAGGCAAGCGGGCGGCGCCCGTTCACGCCGTACGCCGGAACGGCCGGGTCCGGTCCGGGCGTCACGGTGACGGCCGGGTCGCCCCGGGCTCCGCCGTGACGGCCGGGTCCGGCCCGAGGTCCGCCGCCGTAACGGCCCGGTCCGGCCCGAGCTCCGCCGTACCGGCCGGATCGGCGAGCTCCGCCGGACCTCCGCTACGCGACGCGCTCCTCGTCCTGCCGCTCCCCGACCGGTCCGTCCTGGCCGGGCGGCGGCCCGCCGGCTGCGGCCGGGTCCGCCACCGGAGACGTGGGCTGCGGACGGAGCCTGCGGTAGCCGGCGAACGCCACCAGCGCGGCGAGCAGACCGGCGGCCCCCGGCACCAGATAGCCCCGGGCGGCACCCGCGGCGTCAACCACCCAGCCGGCCGCCGACGAACCCAGCGCGACGCCCACCGCCATGCCGGTGCTGGTCCAGGTCATGCCCTCGGTCAGCTTCGACCGCGGGACATGCTCCTGGATCAGCGCCATCGTGGTCACCATCGTCGGGGCGATGGACAGCCCCGCGACGAACAGCGCGACGGCCAGCAGCGGCAGCGAACCCACCAGTTGGAGCGGCACCATGCTCACCGCCATCCCGCAGACCCCCACCACCCACCGCCGGGACGCATGCCCCTTGAGGTGCAGCAGCCCGAAGACGGCACCGGCCAGACAGGAGCCGAGTGCGTAGACCGCCAGCACCAGACTGGCCGCGGTCTTGTGCCCGACCTCTTCGGCGAACGCCACGGTCACCACGTCGATGGCCCCGAAGAT
This sequence comes from Streptomyces sp. bgisy130, assembly GCF_057708345.1. Lineage (NCBI taxonomy): Bacteria > Bacillati > Actinomycetota > Actinomycetes > Kitasatosporales > Streptomycetaceae > Streptomyces > Streptomyces sp. bgisy130. The sequence continues at coordinate 4,530 of NZ_JBYISA010000021.1, read as the reverse complement.
CGCGCCGGTCGCCACAAACGTCACCACCAGCACCTGAAGCCCCCGGGAGCGCAGCGCCGACCCCTTGGTGTGCTGCTCCCGCGGATGCGGCACCGGCTCCGTCGCCCGCTGCGCCGTCAGCCAGAACACCCCGGCGGCCAGGAAGACGGCGGCCAGCAGCGGCCCGGCCTCCGGGAACCAGGCGGTGGACAGGCCGATCGACAGGATCGGCCCGAAGATGAAGCACGCCTCGTCGACGATCGACTCCCAGGAGTACGCGGTGTGCAGCTCGCGCGGGGAGCCCCGGTAGATCTCCGTCCAGCGCGCCCGGATCATCGAGCCGACGCTCGGCACACACCCCGCACAGCCCGCGAAGACGAACAGCAGCCAGTCCGCCCAGCGCTGCTGTGCGCTCAGCAGCAGACCGGCGACCGCGGCGAGCGACACCAGGGTGGCCGGGCGCAGCACCTGCCGCTGCCCGTACCGGTCCACCAGCCGGGAGATCTGCGGGCCGAGGACCGCGGCGGACAGCGCGAGGGTCGCGGAGAGCGCGCCCGCCAGGCCGTAGCGGCCGGTGAGCTGGGAGACCATCGTGACGACGCCGATGCTCATCATCGCCAGGGGCATCCTCCCCAGCAGTCCGGCGGCGGAGAATGACTTGGTGCCGGGGCGGCCGAAGATGGCGCGGTAGGGACTGGGCAACGAGGATGCTCCGCCGGTGAGGACCGAAGATCGGTAAGGGATGTCTTTGGCCGATACAGCTTACGGGCGGTGAGCCGCCGGCCGCCTCCGGTTTTCGGGCGCCCCGGAGCCGCCGGTCCGGCCCGCGCCGGGGCCTGCCCGTCGCCCCCGTGGGAAGGGTGGCAGGATCGATGGCATGCCCGAACAGCGTGATCCCAGCCCCTATGACGCCCTGCTGCTGCTCTCGTTCGGCGGCCCCGAAGGCCCCGACGACGTGGTCCCGTTCCTGGAGAACGTCACCCGCGGCCGTGGCATCCCCCGTGAGCGTCTCAAGGAGGTGGGGCAGCACTACTTCCTGTTCGATGGCGTCAGCCCGATCAACGCCCAGAACCGGGAGCTGCTGGACGCGCTGCGCGGCGACTTCGCCGCACACGGCCTGGACCTGCCCGTCTACTGGGGCAACCGCAACTGGGCGCCCTACCTGACCGACACCCTGCGCACCATGGTGCGGGACGGCCACCGCCGGATCGCCGTCCTGGCGACCAGCGCCTACGCCTCGTACTCGGGCTGCCGGCAGTACCGCGAGAACCTCGCCGACGTGCTCGCCGCCCTGCGCGCCGAGGGCCTGCCCGTGCCGCAGGTCGACAAACTGCGGCACTACTTCAACCACCCCGGCTTCCTCCGCCCCATGATCGACGGGGTGCTGGCGTCCCTCGCCGGACTGCCCCAGGACGTGCGGGACGGCGCCCACCTCGCCTTCACCACGCACTCCATCCCCACCACCGCCGCCGACACCTCCGGCACGCCCGGCGACCACACCCGGGACGGCGAGGGCGGCGCCTACGTCGCTCAGCACCTGGACGTGGCGCGGACGATCGCGGACGCCGTCCGCGCGGAGACCGGGGTGGCGCACCCCTGGCGGCTCGTCTACCAGTCCCGCAGCGGCGCCCCGCACATCCCCTGGCTGGAGCCGGACATCTGCGACCACCTGGAAGAGCAGCACGCCGCGGGCGTCCCGGCCGTCGTCATGGCCCCCATCGGGTTCGTCTCCGACCACATGGAGGTCAAGTACGACCTCGACACCGAGGCCACCGCCAAGGCCGCCGAACTGGGACTGCCGGTCGCCCGGTCCGCCACTGTGGGCGCCGACCCCCGCTTCGCCGCGGCGGTCCGTGACCTCCTCCTGGAGCGCGCGGCCACCGAACGGGGCGGCACCCCGGAGCGCTGCGCTCTGGGCGCCCTCGGCGCGAGCCACGACCTGTGTCCGGTCGGCTGCTGCCCCGCCCGCGCGGCGCGCCCGGCGGCGGCCGGCGCCGACTGGCGGGGCCCGGTCGCCGAGGCCCCCGTGTAGGCCCGTACGCCCGCCCACCGTTCGTCCGAGCAAGGAGCATCGTGCCCGATCCGCAGCACCCCGACGCCCCGCAGACCGACCCGGCGCAGACCGCAGCGCTGTACGACGAACTGCTCGACCTCGCTCTGGAGGCCGCCCGCCGCGCGGGGACGCTGCTGCGCGACGGCCGGCCCGCCGACCTGGGCGTGGCCGCCACCAAGTCCAGCCCCATCGACGTCGTCACCGAGATGGACATCGCCTCCGAGAAGCTGATCACCGGCTTCCTCGGGGAGCGCCGTCCCGAGGACGGCTTCCTGGGGGAGGAGGGTGCCAGCACCGACAGCACCAGCGGCGTCCGCTGGGTCATCGACCCCGTCGACGGCACCGTCAACTACCTCTACGGCCTGCCGTCCTGGTCCGTGTCCATCGCGGCGGAGAAGGACGGCGAGGTGGTCGTCGGGGTCGTCGCTGCCCCGATGCGCGGCGAGACCTACCAGGCCGTCCTGGGTCGTGGCGCGTTCAACAACGGCGAGCGCATCCGGCACCGGCCCGCCCCGCCGCTCTCCCAGGCACTGCTCGGCACCGGCTTCTCCTACCTCGCCGAGCGCCGGGCCGCCCAGGCCGAGGTGCTGCGCACGATGCTGCCGCAGGTCCGTGACATCCGGCGCGGCGGCTCGGCCGCGATCGACCTGTGCGATGTGGCCTGCGGCCGGCTCGACGCCTACTACGAGCGCGGACTGAACCCCTGGGACTTCGCCGCCGGCGCCCTGATCGCCCGCGAGGCCGGTGCGCTCACCGGTGGCCGCCCCGGCCGGGAGGCCGCCCTGGAGCTGACCCTCGCGGCCTCCCCGGAGCTCTTCGCGCAGCTCCAGCCCCTGCTGGACGAGCTCGGCGCCTGGCACGACTGAGCGGACGCCCGTCCGGGCACGACAGCGCCCCGGCACCATCCCCTGGATGCCGGGGCGCTGTCGTCATGCGCGAGGGAGCGGTCAGGCGCTGACCGCTCCAAGGCGCACACCGTGCTCGGTCGCCAGTCGCTGAAGATCTTCAAGCTCTGCCTGCTCGACCTCGGCGAGGAAGTCATCGCCCGCAGCGCGGGCCCGGTCCAGATCGGCTTCGGTGTTCTCTATGCGCTGCAAAATGCCTGCGGTGAAAGCGTCCATGTGCGCCCCCTCGTCGTGGGTCGGTGGGCACGGGGGTGTGCCGACGGGTGGGTCGATCACGGCGTGATCCCTGCGATGGAGCAGTCCATGGCAAGTAGCCGAAGAAACAGGGCGTGATCGCGGGTGTGCAGTCGTCCTCCCCACCCGCCACCTCAGGGAAACCTCAACCCGCCCAGGAATCCTGTGCGTCGGGCCCCAGGCCCCGCCCGCCGGCCACCGCGCACCCCTCTTACTGCCGGTTTACGGCTCTTCGGGGCAGGATGGAAGAGCTTTCGGACAGTGTTGTACCCGCCCGTAAGGGCCCTGAGGAAGGACTAGCGACGTGCGTGTTCTCGTCGTCGAGGACGAGCAGCTGCTCGCCGATGCGGTGGCCACCGGACTACGCCGGGAGGCCATGGCGGTCGACGTGGTCTACGACGGCGCTGCCGCTCTGGAACGGATCGCGGTGAACGACTACGACGTCGTCGTCCTCGACCGTGACCTCCCGGTCGTCCACGGCGATGACGTCTGCCGCAAGATCGTCGAACTGGGGATGCCCACCCGCGTCCTGATGCTCACCGCCTCCGGCGACGTCAGCGACCGCGTCGAGGGCCTGGAGATCGGTGCGGACGACTACCTTCCCAAGCCGTTCGCCTTCACCGAGCTGACCGCGCGGGTGCGCGCCCTGGGCCGCCGTACGACCGTCGCACTGCCGCCCGTCCTGGAACGGGCCGGGATCAAGCTCGACCCCAACCGGCGCGAGGTCTTCCGCGACGGCAAGGAGGTCCAGCTCGCACCGAAGGAGTTCGCGGTGCTGGAGGTCCTGATGCGCAGCGAGGGCACGGTCGTCTCGGCCGAGCAGCTCCTGGAGAAGGCCTGGGACGAGAACACCGACCCGTTCACCAACGTCGTCCGGGTCACGGTCATGACCCTGCGGCGCAAGCTCGGCGAGCCCGCGGTGATCGTCACCGTCCCCGGCTCGGGATACCGGATCTGACGGCGATGCCTTCCCTGCCCTCGTTCTCCAAGACGGCCGGCCCGCCGCCGGCCGCTCCGCCCAAGCCCACCTGGGACCCCCGGCCGGTCAACGTCCGGCCCTTCCCGTGGCTGCGCCCCACCATCCGGATACGGCTGACGCTGCTGTACGGCGGCATGTTCCTGATGGCCGGCATCGTGCTGCTGACGATCATCTACATGCTGGCCGCGGACGCGCTGCACGACGGCAGTGCGCTGCCGCTGAAGATTCTCGGCGGCAAGTTCGAGTCGACCAGCGACATCTGTGACCTGCCCACCCAGACGTCCGGGCAGCTGCTCCAGGAGGCCGTCAACAGCTGTCTTCAGCATCAGCGGGCGGTGGCCCTCAACAGCCTCCTCAACCGCTCCCTGCTGGCCCTGCTC
>NZ_JBYISA010000020.1:0-156845 GCF_057708345.1 Streptomyces sp. bgisy130 | reverse complement strand
AAGCGAAGCAGTCCACACACCAGGCCCCGGAGGCCCGTCACCGCACCCAACAACCACCCGGCCCGCCGCAGGCGCAACGGCGAGCAACCACCACGGCGGGAACGCCAAAAACGCGGGCCAAAGGCAAAGCGCAGCGAACGGGCGGGAAAGACAAAAACGTGGGACTAACCCCCAACGCGCCGGAGGAAGATCGCCTCCGCCAACGACAGTCGTTCCAGCTCCTGCGGAGACACGCTCTCGTTGACCGCGTGGATCTGGGCCTCCGGCTCGCTGAGGCCGATGAGGAGGATTTCTGCGTCGGGGTAGAGCGAAGCCAACGTGTTGCACAGGGGGATGGAGCCGCCCATGCCGGAGGTCTGCATCTCGGCGCCGTCGTAGGCCTCTTGGAGGGCCTCGGCCATGGAGGTGTACGCGGGGCTGGTGGTGTCGGCGCGGAACGCCTGGCCCTGGCCGACCTGTTCGACCGCGACCCGTGCGCCCCAGGGAGCGGCGGCCTCCAGGTGGGCGGCCAGTAGCTTGGTGGCCTCGGCCGCGTCCGTGCCCGGGGGGACCCGCAGGCTGACCAGTGCCCGGGCGCCTGCCTGTACGGACGGGGTGGCGCCGATCACCGGGGGGCAGTCGATGCCGAGTACGGTGACGGCCGGGCGGGCCCAGATCCGGTCGGCGATCGTGCCGTTGCCGAGCAGGCCGACACCGTCCAGGATCTTGGCGTCCTTGCGGAAGTCCTCCTCCGGGTACTGGAGGCCGTCCCAGGCGGCGTCCGCGGCGAGGCCGGTCACCGTCGTCGAACCGTCCTCGGCGCGCAGCGAGTCCAGGATGCGGATGAGTGCCGCCAGCGCGTCGGGGGCCGCGCCGCCGAACTGGCCGGAGTGCAGATTGCCTTCCAGGGTGTCGACCTGGACGCGGACCAGGGTCATGCCGCGCAGGGTCGCGGTCACCGTCGGCAGCCCGACCCGGAAGTTGCCGGTGTCGCCGATGACGATGGCGTCGGCGGCGAGCAGTTCCGGGTGTGCCTCGGCGTACCGCTCCAGGCCGCCGGTGCCCTGTTCCTCCGAACCCTCCACGATCACCTTGACGTTGACCGGGATGCCGCCGTGTTCCTTGAGCGCGCGCAGCGCCGTCAGATGCATGATCAGGCCGCCCTTGCAGTCCGCGGCACCGCGGCCGTACCAGCGGCCGTCGCGCTCGGTCAGCTCGAAGGGCGGGGAGATCCAGGCGGTCTCGTCCAGCGGGGGCTGCACGTCGTAGTGGGCGTACAGGAGGACCGTGGGAGCGCCGGGCGGGCCGGGGCGGAAGCCGTACACGGACTGGGTGCCGTCGGGGGTGTCCAGCAGTGCCACGTCCTGGAAGCCGTCCGCCCGCAGCGTGTCGACGATCCAGTTGGCGGCCGCCTCGCACTCGCTCTTGGGGAACTGGGCCGGATCCGCGACCGACTTGAAGGCCACCAGCTCGGCCAGCTCGGTCCTGGCGCGGGGCTGGAGTGCGGCGACGGTGCGTGCGAGCGGGCTGTCAGGCATGGAACGCTCCTTGTGGGCACGACGTTGTGCGTACGGGCCGTCCGGCCTCGTGAGCCGGACGGGCCGGACGTACGGGCATCAGTCACCCGATCTTCCCACAGGCCCCTTGTGCAACAGCGGCCCGTAGGATGCGGGGTACACGCAGCCAGGCATCGAACGGGAGCAGAAGCACAGGTGAGCAGCGAGCGGGCAGCGGAGGACAACCAGCAGGTGTGGGACGTCGTGGTGGTGGGCGCGGGGCCTGCGGGCGCCTCGGCCGCGCATGCCGCGGCCTGTACGGGACGCCGCGTCCTGCTCCTGGAGAAAGCGGAACTCCCGCGCTACAAGACTTGCGGCGGCGGCATCATCGGACCCTCCCGGGACTCCCTCCCGCCGGGCTTCGATCTGCCGCTGCGCGACCGGGTGCATGCGGTGACGTTCTCGCTGAACGGCCGGCTGGCCCGCACCCGCCGTTCCAAGAACATGCTCTTCGGGCTGATCAACCGCCCCGAGTTCGACGCCCGGCTGGTCGAGTCGGCCAAGGACGCGGGCGCGACGCTCCGTACGGGCGTCACGGTCTCCCGGGTGGAGCAGCACGGTGCCGAGGTGCCCGACCGGCGGACCGTCGCGGTGGTGCTCGGCGACGGCGAGGTGGTGCTGGCGCGTTCGGTGATCGGCGCGGACGGCAGCGCGGGCCGTATAGGAGCGCATGTCGGGGTCAAGCTCGACCAGGTCGATCTGGGGCTGGAGGCGGAGATCCCGGTGCCGCCGCCGGTCGCCGAGGACTGGGCGGGGCGGGTGCTCATCGACTGGGGGCCGATCCCCGGCAGCTATGGCTGGGTCTTCCCCAAGGGGGACACCCTCACCGTCGGTGTCATCTCCGCGCGTGGCGAGGGCGCGGCGACCAAGCGCTATCTGGAGGACTTCATCGGGCGGCTGGGCCTGGCCGGTTTCGAGCCGAGTATCTCGTCCGGGCATTTGACGCGCTGCCGCGCCGATGACTCCCCGCTGTCCCGGGGCCGGGTGCTGGTGTGCGGTGACGCGGCCGGGCTGCTGGAGCCGTGGACGCGGGAGGGCATCTCGTTCGCGCTGCGGTCCGGGCGGCTTGCGGGGGAGTGGGCGGTGCGGGTCTCCGAGGCGCATGACGCGGTGGATGCCCGTCGCCAGGCCCTCAATTACGCCTTCGCCATCAAGGCGGGCCTCGGGGTGGAGATGGGCGTGGGCCGTCAGATGCTCAAGGTCTTCTCGCGCCGCCCCGGTCTGCTGCATGCCGCGGTCACGGGCTTCCGCCCGGCCTGGCTGGCCTTTGCGAAGATCACCCGTGGGACGACGACGCTGGCCGAGATCGTGCGCACGCATGCGGTGGCGCGTCGGGCGCTGGAGGCGATGGACCGCGGCTGAGGCCGGGCGGCCGGGTGCCTGGAGAGCGGGCCGCCCGGTCCTGGTGCGAGGGCCCGGCTGTTCGCGCGTGGTGCGCGGGGCCGCGGGCCGCTCGCCCCAGGGTCTCGACGTGGGGCGGGCCGTACTCCCGCAGGAGTACGTCCGGTCACCGCGCCGGGCTGACGCCGCCGGGCCCCCTCGCGGACTAGCGTGACGGCATGGAGAACGCACGGCCGCCGTGGGCGCGGCGCTCCGTCGGCCCGGCGTGGGAGCGGTGGCTGGCGACCCCGCCCGGGGAACCGCGCGGGCGGCCCGGCACCCGGCTGCCCTGGCTGTCGACCCTCGTCGTGACGCTCGTGGTGACGGTCGGCTCCGGCTTCGCCGGTCACGGTCAGCCGGACCGCGTCCCGCTGGACTCCCTCGGGCGCGCGCTGCTGGTCCTCGGCGGTGCCCTGCTGCTGTTCCGGCACCGCTTCCCCCGCACCGTCGCCGTCGGCACGGCCACCGTCACCGCCGCCTATCTCGCGGCCGGCTATCCGTACGGCCCGGTCTTCCTCGTTCTCGCCCTCGGGGCCTTCGCGGCGGTCGTCGCGGGACACCGCAAGGTTGCCTGGTGGGCGCTGGGCGGGGTGTGGGCCTGCCATGTCCTGGTCGCCCACTGGCTCTACAGGTGGCTGCCGCCACCGCACGACGGGCCCGCGCCCTGGGGCGAGGAACTGCTGGTCACGGCCTGGGTGGTGGCCGTGGTGGCGCTCTCCGAGCTGGTGCGGGTGCGCCGGGAGCAGCTGGCGAGGGCCCACGCCGAGCGGGCCGCCGCGGAACGCCGCAGGGCGGACGAGGAGCGGCTGCGGATCGCCCGCGAGCTGCATGACGTCCTGGCCCACAGCATCTCCGTCATCAACGTCCAGGCGGGCGTGGGACTGGCGCTGCTCGACAGCGACCCGGAGCAGGCGCGGAGCGCGCTGACCACCATCAAGGACGCGAGCAAGGAAGCGCTCGGCGAGGTCCGTCAGGTCCTCGACACCCTGCGTACGCCGGGCGACGCGCCGCGCTCCCCGGCCCCCGGGCTGGACCGGCTGCCCGAACTCACCGAGCAGGCCGGCAGCGCCGGGCTCACCGTGGACATCACCACCGAGGGCACCCCGGCCACGCTGCCGCCCGGCACCGACCTCGCCGCGTTCCGCATCGTCCAGGAGGCGCTCACCAACATCGTCCGCCACTCCGGCTCCCGTACCGCCCGGGTGCTGCTCCGCCACACTCCCGGAGCGCTGGAGATCCGGGTCGACGACGACGGCCCGGCGACCGCCGGCGGGGGCGAGCCGGGCGGCGGCAACGGACTGATCGGGATGCGGGAGCGGGCCGCCGCGCTGGGCGGCACCGTCGAGGCGGGGCCGCGCCCGGACGGCGGCTTCCGGGTCCGGGCCCGTATCCCGCTGTCCGGTACGGGGACTCCGGACCCGGGCCAGGGGGCGGATACGGTGACCCCCACCGCCCCCGAGGAGGAGTCGTGATCCGGGTACTGCTCGCCGACGATCAGCTGCTGGTGCGGGCCGGCTTCAAGGTGCTGCTGGACGCCCAGCCCGATATCGAGGTGGTCGCCGAGGCCGCGGACGGGCAGCAGGCGCTGGCCGCGGTCCGCGAACACCGCCCGGACATCGTCCTGATGGACATCCGGATGCCGGTGGCGGACGGCCTGGTCGCCACCCGCCGGATCACCGGGGACCCACAGCTGTCCGATGTGAAGGTCGTCATGCTGACCACCTTCGAGCTGGACGAGTACGTCTTCGAGGCGATCCGCTCGGGAGCCTCCGGCTTTCTGGTCAAGGACACCGAACCGGAGGAGCTGCTACGGGCCGTGCGCGCGGTCGTCGCCGGTGACGCCCTGCTCTCGCCCGGTGTCACCCGCCGCCTCATCGCCGAGTTCGCGGCCCGCTCCAAGGAACCGGCCGCGGCCGATGCGCTGTCCGCACTGACCGAGCGGGAGCGCGAGGTGATGGCGCTGGTCGGCATCGGCCTGTCCAACGAGGAGATCGCCCGCCGGCTGGTCGTCAGCCCGCTCACCGCCAAGACGCATGTCAGCCGCACGATGGTCAAACTGGGCGCCCGCGACCGTGCCCAACTGGTCGTGCTGGCCTATGAGTCGGGGCTGGTGCGGCCCGGCTGGCTGGGGTGAGGCCGGAGGCGGGGCGATGGCCGTGGGCCGGACCAGCGGCCGGCCCGCCGCGCCGCCCCGGAAGCTCAGACGCCGCCCCGCTCCTGCCACAGCCGGGGCAGGGTCTCATCGCCGGTGAGGGTCAGCGCGTCCCACGGCAGACGGTTCCACAGCGCGAGATACAGCTCCTCGGCCGGGCCCTCGACCGTGCAGTCGGCCGGCTTTCCGGCGTCCGGACCGTCGGCGTCCGGGGCGGTGCGCACCGTCTGCGGCGGGGCGTCGGAGAGGTGGACGGTCCAGTCGGCGCCGGGGGTGTTCACGGCCCGCAGCCGCAGCGTACGGGGGGCGTCCGTGCGGAGCCGGCTGCGGTCGCGGGCGTGAAAGCCCGTCAGGAGTTCATCGATGCCGTCGGCGGCGAAGGCGGACGGCAGGGGCGTGAGGGAGGCGCCGAGCGCTTGCTGGGCGTCCGCGCGGTGCACCGAGGTCTCGTGCGCCTGCCGGCGGGCCCAGAACGCCAGGGGGGACGGGGCGGGCAGGAACGTCCAGGCGGACAGGTCCTGCGGCGCGGAGTGCAGCGCCAGGACGAGGTGGTGGTGGCCCTCGCGCAGCCAGGGAACGAGCTCATCGTCGGCCAGATCCGGGGCCTCGGGGGGACGGCTGGGCTGCTGCACGCCCTGCGTCACGAACTCCGTCGCCCAGCGGTGCACCCGTCCGACATGGGTGACCAGATCCCGCATCTGCCAGTCGGGACAGGCCGGAATCCGGGCATCCGGCCCCGCCTCCTGCGCGGCATCGGCGAGCAGGCCGCCGTCCAGTCGCAGCGTTTCGACGAACTCAGTGATCTCCATACCCACGAGTCTGCCAGCCGCCACTGACAGCGAACCCTCGCGGGTCCGGACGCCGACCGCGCAGCGGGCGACGGCGCCCGGGGTCGCCCCGGTGCGTCACGTTCGCCCGGTCTGTGCCCCTCGGGTGGCGCAGGCGATACCCGCCGCGAGCGCGGCGAGCAGGGCGAGGGTGGTCAGCGCGGCGGGCAGCCCGACGGCTTCGGCGAGGAAGCCGATGGCCGGCGGGCCGAGCAGCATGCCGCCGTAGCCGACCGTGGAGGCCACCGCGACGCCGTCCGGGCCGCCGGTCTCGCCGGCCCGCGCCAGGGCGATGGGGAAGATGTTGGCGAGGCCCAGGCCCGCGACGGCGAAGCCGGCACAGGCCCACCAGGCCGTGGGCGCGAGGGCGCCGAGCAGCATCCCCGCGGTCGCCGTCGTGCCGCCCGCGATCAGCGTCCGGGCCGCTCCGAAGCGCTGCACGACCGCCGTTCCGGACAGCCGCCCCACGGCCATCGCCAGCGCGAACACCGCGTATCCGGCGGCGGCCGTACCGGGCCCGGCGTCCAGGTCCTGGGAGAGGTGCAGCGCGCCCCAGTCGGCCATCGCCCCCTCGCCGTACGCGGTGCACAGGGCGATCAGCCCGAACACGAGCACCAGACGGCGCGCCCGGCCCGTCCGGCCGTTCCGCGAAGGGTCGTCCGCCGGCGCGGGCAGCCGCTCGGGGACCTCCGGCACCGGGTGCCGGCCCAGCGCGCGCCCCGCGACGGCCGTCACCAGCAGGCCGATCAGGGCGAGCACCAGAAGATGGACGGTGGCGGACAGCCCGCCCGCGAGCAGTCCGCCGAGGCCCGCGCCGAGCATGCCGCCCAGGCTGAAGGCGGCGTGGAAGCCCGGCATCACGGGGCGCCGCAGGGCGCCGATGAGCGCGACCGCGGCGCTGTTCATCGCGACGTTGAGCGCGCCGTAGGCGGCGCCGAAGAGCAGCAGGACGAGTCCCAGTGCGGTCGCGGAGCGGGTGAGCGGCGGCAGCACGATGCTCAGAGACAGGGCAGCCGCGGCGGCGACCGTCACCAGGGGGCTGCCGAACCGCCGGCAGAGCCGTCCGGCGATCATCATGAAGGCGACCGCGCCGGCCGACACGCCGAGCAGGGCGAGCCCGAGGGCGCCCGCTCCGGCGCCGGCCTGCGCCTTGATCGCGGGGATCCGGACGACCCATCCGGCAAAGAGGAAGCCGTCCATGGCGAAGAATGCGGTGAGCGCGATACGGGTGCGGGTCAGGCTCGGCCCGGTGGGGACGGAGCCTCGCTCCCGTGTGGGGACCCTCCGCATTTTGTTTAGCGTCGGCACAAAGTCAGAATAGGGGTGTGACCCAGACTCGGACAACCAGGCTGGAGCGGGGCCGCGGCGCCCTCGGACCCGCACTGGAGCTCGTACACACCGGCCGCGCGCCCACCCGCGCCGTCCTGACCTCCGAACTCGGCGTGACCCGCGCGACCGCGGGAGCGGTGGCCGCCGAGCTCGAAGCGCTCGGCCTGATCACCGTCGACTCCCGGCCGACCGCCTCGGCCGGCTCGCAAGGGCGGCCCTCCCACCGGCTGTTCGTCGCCGAGCGCGGACCGGTCGTGCTCGCCGCGCAGATCCACGCGGACGGTTTCCGGGTCGCTCTGGTCGGCCTCGGGGGCCGCATCGTGGCGACCTCGACCGGCTGCGGCGCCATCCCCGCCGACCCGGCGCATGTGCTCGCCGATGTCGTCGCGGCCGGCGCCGACCTGCTGCGCGAGACCGGACGGCGCTGCCTCGGCGCCGGCCTCGCGGTGCCCTCCGCGGTCGCCGAACCCGACGGCGAGGCCCTCAACCCGCTGCATCTCGCCTGGCCTCGGGGCGCCCCCGTACGCGCGCTCTTCCTGCGCTCGCTCGCCGACGCCGGCATCCCGGGCGTCACCGAGCAGATCGGCTTCAGCGGCAACGATGTCAATCTCATGGCGCTCGCCGAACACCGGCACGGGGCCGGCCGCGGCGCCCGCGACCTGCTCTGCGTGGCCTCCGGGCACCGGGGCGTCGGCGGCGCGCTGGTGCTCGACGGCCGTCTGCACAGCGGCAGTTCGGGCCTGGCGCTGGAAGTCGGCCATCTGACCGTCCACCCCGAAGGGGCCCCCTGCCACTGCGGCAGCCGCGGCTGCCTGGACGTCGAGGCGGACCCGCTCGCCTTCCTCGGCGCCGCGGGCCGCGAACCGGGCCCCGAGGGCTCCCTGCTCCAGCAGTCCGCCGATCTGCTGCGGAACGAGTACGCCGATCCGGGCGTCCGTGCCGCCGCCGATCTCCTCATCGACCGCCTCGGCCTGGGCCTCGCCGGCCTCGTCAACATCCTCAACCCCGACCGCATCGTCCTCGGCGGACTGCACCGCGCCCTGCTGGAGGCCGACCCGGAACGGCTGCGCGCGGTGGTCGCCGACCGCAGCCTGTGGGGCCGCAGCGGCGGGGTGCCGATCCTGCCGTGCAGCCTCGACCACAACAGCCTGGTCGGCGCGGCCGAACTGGCCTGGCAGCCGGTGCTGGACGATCCGCTGGTCGTCGTCGACCGGTAGGGGCGGTCCGCGGGGCGGCGCGGGGCGCAGCGTGGTCCGCTGAGGGCGGCTGGGCACGGCCTGTGCCCCGCGGCAGGGCCAGGGCCAGGCACCGGGGCACAGCGGAAGACGGCGGAGTCCGTAGGCTGCGGTCATGATTCCCGAAGCGGTCGCGCGCAGTCCGTACGTCAGCCTGGTCACCTTCCGCCGGAGCGGGACCCCGGTCGCCACCCCCGTATGGGCGGTGGCCGAGGGGGCCGAACTCCTGGTGTGGACGCGGGACGACAGCTGGAAGGTGAAGCGGCTGCGGCATGACCCGCGGGTGACCGTCACCCCGTGCGATGTGCGCGGCCGGATCGCCGAGGGCGCCCGGACCGTCGAGGGCACCGGCCGGCTCCTGGAGGGGGTGGCCGGGCTGGGCCGGGTGCGCAAGGCGATGGCGCGCAAATACGGGCTGCGGTTCCGGCTGATGGACGTCGTCGGCGCGCTGGTGCGCGGCGGCAAGCGGCCGCATGTGGGGATTTCGGTCACCCTGTAGTGGCCGGGCGCGCCGCCCGAACTCTCGGCTCCGTTCACCCGCTCCCGTGTGGCGCCCGCGCCCAGTCGGCGGCGAATGCGCGCGCCGGGTTGGCCGTCAGGAACCGGGTCACCAGGTCCGCGCCCAGCGCGCGTGCCAGCCGCTCCCGGTGGCGGCGCAGCAGATACGGCATGCCGGGGCCGCCGTTGACCGATCTGGCGCCGGCCGTGGTGGTGTCGCCGCCCAGCAGGATCCGGTCGGCGAAGCCCGCGTCGGCCAGCGCGGCCAGTGCCTCGGGGAGCCGCCAGTCGGTCGCGTGATGGGCCCGTGAGGGGCCGTCGAAGGCCAGATACGCCCCGGCCTCGGCGGCCGCCCGGTGCACGACGAGGTCCGGCGAGCGGTTGAGATGACCGAGGATCACCCGGTCCGGCGGGACCGCCAACGTGCCGCAGAGCAGGTCGAGTACGTCCAGCGCCCCGGTGCCCAGCTCCAGGTGGACGCCGAGGGCGGCGCCGGTCGCCCGCTGGGCCTCGGCGGCGGCCGTCATGGTGTGCCGGGCGTGCCGGTCCAGCCCGTGGAAGCCGCCGGCGACCTTGATCATCCCGGCCCGGGGGCCGGTGCCGCCGATCCCTTCGGTCAGCTCGCCGACGAACAGCCCGGCCAGGTCCGCACCGACCCGCGCCAGCAGCTCGGGGGAGTAGTGCGCCGCCTGGTGCAGCCCGGTGGCGGCGACGATCCGTACGCCCGACTCCCGTGCCAGCCGCGGCAGTTCGGCGGCGCGGCGGCCCATGCCGTACGGCGTCCACTGGATCACCGCCCCGCCCCCGGCCGCGCGGAAGGCGCTCAGCTCGGCGGCCGTCGCCTCGGCGTCGTCCAGCTCCTGGCCCGGGAGTTGGGGACTGCGCAGGAAGAGATGGTCGTGGGCGTCGCAGACGCCGAGGTCGGCGGGCGCGATATCGCCGAGGACCGTACGGACGGCGGGGGAGGCGGGGGCTTCCGCGGCGGCCCGGTTCACCACTGTCGTCCCTCGCCCAGCAGGCCGGTGCCCGGGGCGGACAGGTGCAGTACCTGATAGCGGTCGCCCGCGGACCGCGGGGCGCCGTCCGTCCAGAGGGTGAAGTGGACCAGTTCCCAGCGCCGCGGGTCGAGGGCCAGCGCGGTGGTGTGCACCCCGTCCGTAGTGGCCAACTCCTCGTGTCCGGCGACCTCTTGCGTGATGACGGTGGCGGCGTCGGCGTCCCCGGCGAGCGGCACGGTCCGCCGGGTGAAGGCGCGGGGGAGCGCACCGGCGGCCGGGCCGGGGCGGTGGAACAGCCCCTGCCAGTGCTGGACGGCCGGCCGGCCGAAGTCGCGGACCACACCGCGGAATCCGTCGCCGAGGAGGAAGCGGTTCATGGCCTCCGGGTCGGCCCAGAGATAGAACGGCGCGTACTGGTTGACCGGCGCGCCGTCGACCCCGCGCTCCCGGATCCCGTACGCCTTCAGGCCGAGCCCGGGGAAGTCGTCCAGGAGGTGGCCCCTGGTCCGGACGCGGTCCCGGATGATCTGCATGTCGTAGTCGGCGGGCAGGGTGATCGCGTACTGCATGGCGTGCATGACGGGCTCCGTACGGGTGCGGGGAGGGGCTCAGCCGGTGGTGCGGGTGCCGGGCGTGCACTGTGCGGCGAGCAGCGCCAGCACGCCCCGCACGGCGGCGTCGAAGGGCGCGGGGTCGTCGGCCGCGCGGGCCAGGACATAGCCGCCCTGGACGACGGCCGCGACGGCCGCGGCGCCGGCCGCCGGATCCAGCCCGGCGGACAGCTCCCCACGGCTCTGCCCTTCGGCGAGCACCTCGGCGATCCGGCCCTGGAGCCAGCCGAACAGCTCGTCCAGCGGCTGCCGCAGCTCCGGGCTGTGCACCACATCGCGGTCCTGTGTCATCCGGCCGATCGGGCAGCCGCGCAGCACCCGCCGCTCACGCAGCAGATACGCCGCGACCCGGTCGTACGCCGTACCGGGACCGCCCAGGCACGACTCGGCGCCCTGCTTCAGCTCCTCCGCGGTGCGCCGGATCGCCGTCAGGGCGAGCTCGGACTTGCCCGTGAAGTGGTGGTACATGCTGCCCTGGCCGACGCCCGAGCGCTCCAGGATCGCCTTGGGGCTGGTGCCGACATAGCCCCGCTCCCACAGCAACTCCTGGGTGCTCCGGACGAGTCGCTCCTGTGTGCCGAGCGGTTCCTGAGTGCTCATGCACGGCACTGTACATACTAGTAGTTACAGTGATCAAGGATGGGGGAGGGGGGAACGGGGGCGCGGGGGCCTCCGGGCGGCGGGGAGCAGCCGTCGGCGCCCCGCGTACTTCCCGCGTCGTACGGGACGGAGCCGCTGGCCGTACGACGACCGGCGGCCCCCGAAGGGCGAGTCTCGAAGGAGGCCGGACATGCCCGGTCCGGCCGGGACCGAAGGCCCCGGCCGACACCTTCCCCTTCAAGGAGCTGATTGCGATGTTCGAACTCGCCGACCCCTGGTCCGGGGGTGGCCCCGGCCCCTGGGTCCTGTTCGTCCCCGTCGTCTGGGTGCTGGTCATCGCCGGCGTGGTGACAAATGGACCGCTTTTGAGACCGGCGCAGACTCGGTAGAGCTTGAGGTCGCAGTCTCGCGAGCGGCCGGTCGTTCAGCGGGGCAGGATGCGCAGTACTGCCTCGTGTTCGCCGCTGAGCCGCAGGCCTTGCTGTACTGCGGCGCTCAGGTCGAGGTCGCCGAGCAGGGTCGCGGCCAGCAGGTGCGGCGGTCCGGTCAGGGACGCGGTGGGGTGGTCGACCCGGCCGGCGTGTGTGTGCACCGAGCCGTCCTTGACTTCGATGACCAGGTCTTCGTTGCCGTCGGCGTGCAGTTGCAGGGCGATTGCCGGCTGGTCGGGGCGGTGGTCGGTCAGTGCCCGGGCGGGCATGTCCAGCCAGTGGGTGCGGAAGGTGTCGCTGCCGGCCGGCTCACGCAACAGCGGAATTCCCCATCGGCTCAGTTCCTGCAGCACCGGCTCCAGCGCGCGGCCACGCTCGGTGAGGGAGAACAGGGTGGTGGCCACCGGCGGCGGGGCGGCCTCGCGGTGGATCAGGCCGGCTTCCTCGAGTTCGCGGAGCCGGTCGACCAGCAGGTTGCTGGCGATCCCGGGCAGCCCGTTGCGCAGGTCGGTGTGCCGGCAAGGACCGAGGGCGAGCAGTTCGCGGACGATCAGCAGGGTCCATCGGTCGCCGATGGTGTCCAGTGCTTTCGCGATGCCGCAGTACTGCCCGTAGGTGCGCATGCCCCCACCCTACATTTGTGACGTTGAGATTCAAAACTCTCTTGTTGACTTTCTCAACAACGTCGGTCTAGCGTCGCTGCCCATGACCACCACCCTTTCCGTGCGTCGGCTGGCCTGGGCCGGCGTCGAGATCCGTCTCGGCGACACCCGCCTGCTGATCGACCCGCTCGAGAACGTCGCTCCGCTGGCGCCGGTGATGGGGCAGCCGCACCGGCCGGTCGACCCGGTCGATACCCCGCCCGGCACCCACGCCCTCATCACCCACCTGCACCCCGACCACTACGACCACGACCTGATCGCCCGGATCGCGGCCACCGGCACGATCGGCTGCCACACCCCGAGCGCGGCCGGGCTGCGCGAGGCGGGCATCACCCCCGTTGCCCAGGACCTGGGCCAGTCGCGGCGCATCGGAAAGCTGACCGTCACCCCGGTGACCTCGCTGGACTGGCGCGGCAACGACTGTGACCAGGTCGCCTGGGTCGTCGAAGGCGCCGGCCGGCGGGTCATCCACTGCGGCGACACCCAGTGGCACGGCAGCTGGTGGCAGATCGCCCGCGACCACGGCCCGTTCGACGTCGCGTTCGTCCCGGTCAACGGCGTCATCGCCCACTTCGAGGGCTACGCGGCCAACGTCCCGGCGACCATGACCCCCGAGCAGGGCGTCGAGGCCGCCGTCGCACTCGGCGCCGGCACCGTCTGCGCCATGCACTACGGCCTGTTCCACAACCCGCCGTTCTACACCGAACAACCCGATATCGAGCAGCGCTTCCAGCACGCCGCCGACGAGCGGGGCATCACCGCGGCCATCATCGCCGACGGCCAGCCCGTCCTCTGACCATCAGAAACAAGGAGCAACACATGAAGATCGTCCTGTTCGGTGCCAGCGGCAACATCGGTCGGCCCACCACCGAGGAATTGCTGCGGCGCGGCCACACCGTCACCGCGGTCACCCGAGCCGGCCACGTCGACGGCCTCGAGCACAAGGCCCTGACCGTGACCACCGGTGACGTCACCGACCCCGCGGCGGTCGCCGGCCTCGCCGCCTCCCACGACGCCGTGCTCTCGGCCGTCGGCCCCCGGATCGGCCAGGAAAGCGACCGCGCCACGATCGTCGGCGCCGCCCGTGCGCTGATCGACGGACTCCGCCGAGCCGGCGTCACCCGCCTGGTCACCATCGGCGGTGCCGGTAGCCTGCGCACGCCGACCGGCGCCCGGGTCATGGACGACCCGGACTTCCCCGCGCTGTGGAAGGCCAACGCCCAGGCCCAGTCCGAAGCGCTCGACCTCTATCGCGGCGTGCACGATCTCGACTGGACGTACGTGTCGCCCGCCGCGGTCATCGGAGCGGGCGAGCGGACCGGGGCCTACCGCAGCGCCGGGGACACCCTGCTCACCGACGACGACGGCAACAGCCGCATCTCGTACGCCGACTACGCGATCGCCTTGGCCGACACGATCGAGAGCGGCACCGCGATCCGCCGCCGCATCACCGTGGCGTACTGAGCCATGAGCAACGACGCCGCCGGCCGGCAAACCCGATTCATCGTCCTGCTCGCAGCGCTCGTGGCCCTGGGACCACTGTCCATCGACGGCTACCTGCCCGGACTGCCGGACCTCGCCGGCGACCTGCGCGCCAGCGCCGCGGCCACCCAGCTCACCATCACCGCCTGTCTGGCCGGGCTGGCCATCGGGCAGCTGATCGCCGGGCCGCTGAGCGACACCTACGGCCGGCGGCGCCCGTTGCTGGCGGGCCTCGCCCTCTACACGATCGCCAGCGCGCTCTGCGCGGTGGCGCCCGACGTCCGGACCTTCGTCGGCCTACGCCTGGTCCAGGGCATCGGCGGGGCGTTCGGCATCGTCATCGCCAACGCCAACGCCATGGTCCGCGACCGCACCTCCGGAACCCGCACCGCACGTCTCTTCTCCGCACTGACCTTGATCACCGGCCTGGCGCCGGTGTTCGCGCCGGTCCTCGGCGGCCAGCTACTGCGCGTCACGGCCTGGCCTGGAATCTTCGTGGCCCTGGCCGTACTCGGCGCCGTGATGCTGGCGGCCTCCGCCGCAGGACTGCCGGAGACCCGGCCCTCCGCGTCACGCCAGCCGCTGCTGGCTGTCGTCGGGCAGCTGCTCAGCGACCGGGTCTTCACCGGGTACGTCCTGGCCAACGGCCTGGTCTTCGCGGCGATGTTCGCCTACATCTCCGGCTCGCCGTTCGTCCTGCAGGAAATCCACGGCCTGTCACCGCAGCAGTACAGCGCCGTGTTCGCCGTCAACGCCGCCGGACTCATTGCGGCCGCCCAGATCAGCGGCCGGCTGGTGGCCCGGGCCGGCGCCCGCGTGCTGCTGCTCGCCGGTCTGCTGGGCGCGACAGCCGGTGGCACCACGGTCCTGGGCGCGGTGCTGACACGGGCACCCCTGCCCGTGCTCCTGACCGGCCTGTTCGTCCTGGTCTCCAGCGTGGGCCTGGTCATGCCGAACGCCGCGGCCCAGGCCCTGGCCGACCACGCCGGACACGCCGGGTCGGCCGCCGCTCTGCTCGGCTTCAGCCAGTTCATGTTCGGCGGGGCACTTGCTCCGCTGGCCGGCGCGGGTGGCGCCACCGACGCCTTGCCGATGGGAATCATCGTCGCCGTGCTGCCGGCGCTCGCTCTGCTCACACTCGGCGTCCTCACCCGGTCGATGCCCGGTGAGCGCACTCGCAGGCCGGCTCGCCAAGGACCTGCCGGGCACCGGCAACCGCGCCGGCACATCGATCGCAGACGAGCCGGCATCCAGTGAGCCGTTTCATCCTTCGTAGCGCAAGGCTCACTGCTGCGCCGCACCGTCTGGCGCCATGGCGGGCCCGGACGGCCGTTCCGCGGACCGCAGTACCCCGCCCGTGCCGAGACGCCCTCACCCGTCGCGGTCCTCGGCCGTCGCTTCGCCGCGGGCGAGATCGACGAGGAGGAGTACTGGCGCCGGCTCTCCGTCCTGGAGGAACACTTCGGCGCGGGCCCCAAGGGGGGCGCGGCATGACCGCCGGCTGACGGGGACGGCCCGTCAGCCGACCCTGGTGCCCCGACTGCGGGCGTGCGAGCCGGTCACCGTACGGGCGTCCTCCAGCTGCACGGACTCCCCGTATCCGCAGACCGTACGGGCCTCTTCGGGCGGCGTGGTCAGGGCCGGAAGGGTGAACCACACGACCTTGCCGCTGCCGTCCGGGCGCACCCCCCAGCTCTCGCTGAGCGCCGCGATCAGCGCCAGGCCGCGGCCGCAGGTCTCCCAGCTTTCGGCGACCCGGATACGGGGCAGCCGGGGGTCCTCGTCGTGTACCGACACCGTCAACTGATCCAGAAGAACGCACAGTTCCACGGTGCATTGCTTGCTGGGACGGGCGTGCCGGTGCACATTGGCGAGGAGTTCGGTCACCCCGAGCGCCGCCGGGTCTATCAGGGCGTCGAGACGCCAGTACCGCAGCTGGGCGGAGACGATTCTGCGCACATGTCCGATGCGAGCCGGAACGGCTTGGAGCTCCACCGTGCAGTGCCTGCTGGGCTGCCTGATCACGACCGCGACTCCCTGATGAGGCCGGGCGCCCCTCGTACCGGGCAGGGGCGAAGATCGGATCCAGCGATGCCGACTGCACCACAGCGTCACCGCTGGTGAACCCTCAGTGATACGAGTCCAGGGTCAGGCAGCCGCAGCGCTCCCGCAACCGCACCTCCACGGCCGGAGCAGACCGTCAGCGGCGCGGCGGGCGGGCCGCCTCCAGGGCCTTGAAGAAGAGTTCCGGGGTGCCGAGCGTGAGCGAATAGCGGTGCCCGTTGAGCGTGGCAAGCGCCCGGTCCCGCGCCGCGAACAGCGGTTTATGGGCCTGTACGGCCTGGAGCGGGGCACTGTCGATCTCGGTGCCGTAGCTGGTCAGCAGCGCCAGCCTGCCGTCGCTGATGACGACCTGGCCGGCGCGGGTCAGGGACCGCAGCCATCGCTCGATCCGTACGCCGGTCGCGTTGAACTCAGGCTCCGCCATGCCGGCACCTCCTCGGTAGACGGGCAGCTGCCCTCCACCGCCCCTTGGGGGAAGTCTGCCGGTACCGCGCCCGGCGCACCAGTGGCACCGGCCCGCGGTGCGCACAACAGCCCTGTCCCCTGGCCTCCTTGGGGTATCTCAAAGTGATGTTTATGCAGGTGAGAAGGGTGCGGCGGGTGGTTATAGTCGGAAGCGGCCCGCGGATTTCCACGGGCCTTCACACCCCCGGAGGAGCGCGCCGTGAGCACTGCACAGCAGCCGCAGAGCCGGCCTGACCACCAGGCCGCGGCCGAAGCCCCGATACCGACCGTCGACGTCGACCGCACGGATCAGGACTACCGAAGCTGGCTCAAAGAAGCCGTGCGCAAGGTCCAGGCGGATGCCAACCGCACCGCCGACACCCACCTGCTGCGCTTCCCGCTGCCCGAGCGGTGGGGCATCGACCTCTACCTCAAGGACGAGTCGACGCACCCCACCGGCAGCCTCAAGCACCGGCTGGCCCGCTCGCTGTTCCTCTACGGGCTGTGCAACGGCTGGATCCGCCCCGGCAAGCCCGTCATCGAGTCCTCCAGTGGCTCCACGGCCGTCTCCGAGGCGTATTTCGCCTCCCTCATCGGGGTGCCGTTCATCGCGGTGATGCCGGCCACCACCAGCCGCGAGAAGGCCCGGCTGATCGAGTTCCACGGCGGCACCTGCCATCTGGTGCAGGACCCGCGGACCGTCTACGAGGTCTCCGCCCGGCTCGCCGCCGAATCCGGCGGCCACTACATGGACCAGTTCACCTACGCGGAACGGGCCACCGACTGGCGCGGCAACAACAACATCGCCGAGTCGATCTACCAGCAGCTGCGGCTGGAGCGCTATCCCGAGCCCGCCTGGATCGTGGCCACCGCGGGTACCGGCGGCACCTCCGCGACCATCGCCCGCTATGTCCACTACATGCAGTACGACACCCGCATCTGCGTCCCCGACCCGGAGAACTCCTGCTTCTTCGACGGCTGGCGCACCGGCGACGCCAAGACCGACTGCGCCACCGCCTCGCGTATCGAGGGCATCGGGCGGCCCCGGATGGAGCCGAGCTTCGTGCCCGGCGCCATCGACCGGATGATGAAGGTCCCGGACGCGGCCAGCGTCGCGGCCGTACGCGCCCTGGAGACCGCGATAGGCCGCAAGGCGGGCGGGTCGACCGGCACCGGGCTGTGGAGCGCCCTGAAGATCGTCGCCGAGATGGTCGCCGTGGGCCGTACGGGATCCGTGGTCACCCTGCTGTGCGACCCCGGTGACCGCTACCTCGACAAGTACTACTCCGACGCCTGGCTGGCCGCCCAGGGCCTGGACATCACGCCCTACGCGCGCACCATCGACGAGTTCCTGGCCACCGGCTCCTGGCCCGCCTGACCCGCCGGGCGGGATTCGGAGGCAGTCAGGGCCGGGTGAGCCGCCGGGCGGGCCGCGGAGGCAGGGCTCAGGACCGGGTCAGCCTGCGGTCCAGGGCTCGCGCCGACTGCCGGAAGGCGTGGCCCAGGCCGGGCCTGGCCAGCGTCAGCAGCGAGCGGAACGGCGCCGGGCCGTCCGCCGCGAACGTCCACCGCAGCCGGGTGCCGCCGCCCGCCGGCGTCAGCCGCCAGTCCTCCAACAGGGCCCGCAGACCAGGGGCGTTGGTGGTGTCGACCCGGTAGGCGTAGTGCGCGTCGGGCTCGGCTGCCAGGACCGTCTCGGTGAAGCGGGTGCCACCGGTCAGCCGCACCTCCCGGCCCGCGCCGCCCCGCGTCGCCGCCGAGCGCGCCACGCCGGTGAACCAGCACGACCAGCCGGCCACATCGTCCGCCAGCGCCGCGTACACCGCCTTCGGCGGCGCACCGACCTCCGCGGCGAACACCAGCCGCAACGGGGCGGACTCGACGAAGTCGAGCTCTACGGGGCGGAGTCGGCGTGCCATGGGACGAGCACCCCCTACGGGACGGTCGGTGATCCTGCGCGGCTCACCATAGCTGGCGACCCGTCAGATGTCTGCGTCGTCCGGCTGCTCGCCCGCCACCACCAGCTCCGGCGGCAGCTCCGCGAACTCCGCACGCGTCTGCGCGGGAATCCCGGCATCCGTCACCAGCACATCCACCTCGTCCAGCGTCGCGAACGAACTCAGGCCGACCGTGCCCCACTTGGTGTGGTCGGCGACCACCACCACCCGCCGCGCGGACCGCACGAAATGCCGGTTGGTCTCCGCCTCCGCCAGATTCGGCGTCGACAGACCCGCCTCGACCGATATGCCGTGCACCCCGAGGAAGAGCACATCGAAGTGCAGCGACCGGATCGCGGCGTCCGCCACCGGGCCCACCAGGGTGTCCGACGGCGTACGCACCCCGCCCGTCAGGACCACCGTCGCGGCCCCCGCGCGTGGTCCCGTGCCGCCGCTGGCCGCCGCCCGCTGCGCGGTGTAGAACACATCGGCCACCCGCACCGAATTCGTCACCACCGTCAGATCCGGCACCTCCAGCAGCTGCTGGGCCAGCGCGAACGCGGTCGTGCCGCCCGCCAGCGCGATCGCGCTGCCCGGCGCCGCCATCTCGGCCGCCGCCTTCGCGATGTCCTCCTTGGCGCTCAGCTCCAGCGCCGACTTCGCCTCGAAACCGGGCTCATGCGCACTCGGCTCGCTGACCGGCACCGCGCCGCCGTGCACCTTCTCCACCAGGCCCTGGCGGGCCAGCGCATCCAGATCGCGACGGACCGTCATGTCCGACACGTTCAGCTTGCGGGTCAGCTCATTGACCCGCACCCCGCCCCGCCGTCTGACCTCGTCGAGAATCAGGGCACGCCGCTGCTCCGCGAGGAGATTCTGGTTGTCGCTCACCCCGGCCCGTCCCTTCCGCCCCGGCTCGCTGTGTCGGGTCGTACGCGCTGGCTTTCCCGCCTGCGATCACTGATTGCCCACATCCTCGCACGAGGCACTGACAGTGACGGCGTGGTCGGGGGAGACGGGTGGGGGCGGTGGGGTGCTGGGGCGGCATTGCGGCGCGTGCCAGGTGGGGCTTCGGGGGAGGGCGTGGCTGCCGCTGGTTGCCCCGGCGGTTGCTCCCCCGCCCCCTCCCCCTCTCCCCCTTCGGGGGAGGGGGCGGGGGTGGGTTCGGGGGTGGGGGGACGCGCGAAGCCGCGAAGCCGCCCCCAAGAACCCCACCCCCCACGGTGCTGGATGTCCCCGCGAAGGGAAGAGACAATCCTGGGGGCGTCGCACCGCATGGCGCCGCACGGACTACGGGGGAATTCAGTGGAGACCGCGGATCCGACACCGCACGCCCGCTCAACGGACCGTGACACCGCAGCAGATGGGCCACCGCGCAGCGCACCGCAGCTCTCCCTGGAGCTGCTGGTGCACGGTGTCGGCGGCACCACCGCCCAGGAGATGCTCGGTGACCCACGCGTCCAGCTGATCACCGGCGACGACACCGCCGCCTGCTACCGCCGCACCGACGACGCGGACGCCGAGCAACGCCCCGACGGCTACCGGGGCGAGCCGGTCCGCGAGGCGTACTGCTGGTCCAACCTCACCTCGGGCAACGGCGCCCGCGCCCTGTGGCTGATCCTGGTGCCGTTCATGGTCGCCAACCTCGCCCACTGGATGCGCCCGGCCGCCCCGTCCGAGCATCCGGCCCAGCGGATCTACGACCTGCTCGTCCGGATCCTCGCCCTCACCCTCACGGTCCTGCTCGCCGCCGCGGCCTGTGAGGTGGCCCTCGACCTCACCGCCTGGCAGTGCGCCGGCACCACCGTCTGCGCCGCCGGCAAATCCTGGATGGGCTTCCTCAGCCCCGACAACTCCGGCTGGTGGAGCGCCCCGGGCCGCCGTCTCGCGCTCGCGTCCATGGTGCCGCTGCTCGTCATCGGCTTCCTGTGGGGGCTCTCCCGGCGCACCTGGAGCGCCTACGAATCCGCCTCACCGCCGCCGCGGCTGCCCGGCACCTCCCGCGACACCCCGGTCGCCGAGCGCACCGCGCTCAGCCGTGAGGGCTTCTGGTACGGCCGCCGGCTGGTCGCCAGGCTGCGTGCGGCGCACACCACGGCCGGGGTGCTGACCGTGGCCGCGGTGCTGCTCGCCGCCGCCGCGAAGGCCGACGGGGACGGCGGCCACCCCGTCCTCGCGGTCACCGGCCGGGCACTGACCGCCCTGGTCATCGTGCTCGCCGCGGCCACCCTGATCGTGGTCTGGCGCACCGCCCGCAGCGAGGACGCACCGGACGTCGCCTCGGACCACCTGGTCGTCCGGGCACTGCCGTTCGCCTCCCTGGCGGTGCTGGCGCTGACCATGCTGCACATCGGCTGGGCCCGCCCCGGTGCGCGCAGCCACGGCCCGCTGCCCGGCGCCGACGCCTTCGGCGGGATCGCCGTCTTCCAGGGGGTGCTGGTCCTGGCGCTGGCGGTGACCGCCTGGGTACTCCAGCGCGCGGCCCGCGACGACGCCCGCACCGCGCTGCGCGGCATGGGCGGGCCCGCCGTCGCGCTGCTGGCGTGTGCGGTCGGCGGGGTGCTGTCCGGGGGCGTCGCCCAGCGCTTCGCGGACTGGCTGGACGGCGGCGCGACCCCCGGTCAGGCGCACGCCCCCATCCCCGGGCCACCGGTGCTGCTGTCCTGGCAGGCCTCGGTCATTCCCGCGCTGCTGGTGGTCGTCGCCGCGGTCGCGGTGCTCGCCGCCGTCCGCGTGGTGATCGTCCGCAACCGGGTGGCCAAGGACGTCCCCGGGCTCTACGACCCGCGCGAGCAGCCCGACGCGGGCCGCACCAAGCGCATCGCCGCGACCATCGCCGGCGCCGGACTCACCGACTCCGCGCCCGTCCTGATCGCCGCCACCTCCGCCGTCACCCTCGTCCTCGGGGCCGGCGCGGTGATCGGCGCGTGGCTCACCGGCCGGGCGCCCGGCCGCGCCACCGAAGGCGCGCCGCCCGTCGTGCACGCCGCCGCCGAGACCGCGGAGTCCCTGGGGTCCTGGCTGATGGGCGCCGGCGTCATACTGCTGATCACCATGGGCCGGCGCGCCTACCGTGACCACTCCGCCCGCCGCACCATCGGCATCCTCTGGGACGTCGGCACGTTCTGGCCGCGCGCCGCCCACCCCTTCGCACCGCCCTGCTACGCCGAGCGCGCCGTCCCCGACCTCACCTGGCGGATGGCCACGTGGACCGAGCGGTTCGACGGCCGGCTGGTGCTCTCCGGGCACTCCCAGGGCAGTGTGCTGGCCGCCGCCGCGGTCTGGCAGCTGGACCTGGTCACCCGCAGCCGCGTCGCCCTGCTGACGTACGGCAGTCCCCTGGAGCGTCTCTACGGGCGCTGGTTCCCGGCCTTCTTCGGGCCGCCCGCGCTGACCGGGCTGCACCGCGAGATGGACGACTGGCGCAATCTGTGGCGTTTCACCGACCCCATCGGCGGCCCGATCCGGCTCACCTGCGAGGGCGGCCGGCGGATCGACCAGGGGCCGCTGCGCGACCCGCTCTCCTTCGGCCGCACGCTACAGAACCCGCTGCCCGCCCAGATCCTGGGCCACGGTGACTATCAGGCCGACCCGGTCTTCGTGACGGTCCGCGCCGAGCTGATCGCCCGGCTCAGCCCGGACCTGCCGGGTCAGCGGCCCGCTGACGCGAGCACCGAGGGGCGCCCGGATCAGGGGAGTTCGGGCAGGTCGTCCGGGTAGAGCAGGGTCAGGTCGTCGGTGCTCGGGTCGGTCAGCTGCGCCACCCGGCCCGCGTGCCGCTCGACCATCGCCTCGAACGTCTGCCGTGCGGTACGGCCGTTGCCGAAGGAGGGGCCCTTGGGGAGCGCGGTGAAGTACTTCAGCAGCGCCTCGCCGGCCCCCTCGGCGAGGTGGTACTCATGCTCCTCGCCCTGCTGCTCGACGATCCGCAGCAGCTCCTCGGGCGCGTAGTCACCAAAGGTGATGGTCCGTGAGAATCGGGACGCCACACCGGGGTTGACCGCAAGGAAGCGCTCCATCTCGGCGGTGTAGCCCGCCACGATCACCACCACCGCCTCCCGGTGGTCCTCCATCAGCTTCACGAGGGTGTCGATGGCCTCCTTGCCGAAGTCCCGTCCGGAGTCCTCGGGGGAGAGGGCGTACGCCTCGTCGATGAACAGCACCCCGCCACGCGCCCGGTCGAACGCCTCCTGGGTACGGATCGCCGTCGAGCCGATGTGCTCGCCCACCAGGTCCACCCGGGACACCTCGACCAGATGCCCGCGCTCCAACACCCCCAGGGACGCCAGGATTTCGCCGTACAGCCGGGCCACGGTCGTCTTGCCGGTGCCGGGGGAGCCGGTGAAGACCAGATGGCGGCGCACCGACGCGGCCTTGAGCCCCGCCTCCTGCCGCCGGCGCCCCACCTCGATCATGTTGATCAGGCTGCGCACCTCACGCTTGACGCTCTCCAGCCCCACGAGGGTGTCCAGCTCGCCCAGCACCTCGTCGGAGGGCCGGCTGCTGACGGCCGGCTCCGCGGGCACCGGCGCGGGCGCGGCCGGCGGCGGGCCCTGCGCCGGGACGTTGCCCAGCAGCCCGGCCGTCTGCGTCATCTGCTGTACGGCGGGTGCCGTCGCCCCGTCGGCCGGTGCCGGTACGGCGCGGCTCTCGTCGCTGGTGCAGTCCTGGACCGTCGGCCCGTCGCCCTGGCCGGCCCCGCCCTCGGCGAACTCGTAGCCGCCGCGGGCGCACCGCTCCGTACGGCACCGGGTCAGCGTCGTACGGCAGCCGTCGATCACATGGAAGCCGAAGCCCGAACTCCCGGTGACCCGGCAGCCCTGGAAGGTGCCGCGGCCCTCGGCGGAGACATAGAAGCCGGCCTCGGCCGGTGAACTGACCGTGCAGCCCTCGATGGTGGGGTCCGCGCCCTTGGTGACGATCACGCCGGTCTGCGCACCGTCGATGGTGCAGTTGGCGAGCGTGCCGCCGCTGCCGTGGTCACGGAACCAGGCACCCGTCGCGGCCTCCCGGATCCGGCAGTCGTCCAGCTGCACGGTCGCCCCGTCGCTCACCGACACCGCGGTGTTGCGGACCTGCGCGATATCGCAGTCGACGACATCGGCGCGGGAGCCCCGGTCCAGGACGAACAGCGCGTCCGGGACGTCGTGTACCCGGGTCGCGTCCAGTACGGCGGTGGCGCCGTCGCTCACCCACACCGCCGGGTAGTCGCCCGTACTGTCGTGGATCTCGCACTGGTTGGCGTCCACCCGGGTCCCCGGGTCCCAGACGGACAGCCCGTTGCGTCCGAAGTGCCGCACCGTGCTGCGGGTCAGGGTCAGCACCGAACGGGACCGCAGATCGACGGCGTTCTCCGGGATGTCGTGGATATCGCAGTCGGCGAGGGTGAGCACCGCGTCGGTGTCCAGGGTGACGCCGTCGGCGGCGGTGCGGTGGACCGTGCAGTCGGTGAAGTGCCCGGTGGCCCGCGACGCGACCTGGATGCCCGCGCCCTTGATCTCGTACAGCTCGCAGCCCACCGCCTCGACCGCGCTGCCCTCGCCGTGCAGCGACAGCCCGGCGCCCGAGGCGTGGTGGATCCGGCAGTTCTCCAGCCGGGGGTGGGCCCCGCCGCGCACCGCCACGCCGGCCTGTCCGGCGGCCATCACCTCGCACTCCTCGAAGACCCCGCCGGCGCCGTCCAGGACGCTGATGCCCACTCCGCCCGCGTTGTCGACCGTGCAGCGGCGCACCGTGGGGCGGGCACCGCCGCGGACCTCGATGCCGGACGCGGACCGGGTCACCACCCGCAGCCCGGCCAGCTCCGGCGCACCGTCCTCCACCAGCAGCGCGGGCGCCGCCGAATCCGTCGCCTCCAGATGCAGATCGTGGACGGTGGCCGAGGCGCGTACGGTCAGCGCCACCCCGTCGGACGGGGCGATCCGCACCGAACCGCGCGCGCCGTCCGGGCCGCGCAGGGTCACCGCGCGCGCCAGCACCAGATTCTCGCGGTAGGTACCGGCCGGGACGGTCAGCACATCACCGTCCCCGGCGGCCTCCAGGGCGGCGGCGAGCGAGCTGTACTCCCCTGTACGGCGTCGCCAACGGGACGTTCCGGAGTGCGTCACCTGGACCGAGCCCTGTGCCATGGCGCTGTCGTGCCCCCACTTCGTGCGGCTGTTGTCGGCCCGGCACCATCCGTCCGCGGATGTCCGTATTCCGGTCTGCGAGGCCCCAGCCGAGAGGCTGGCGCCACCACCGTAGCGCGCCCGGCGGGCGGCAGTTGACAGGGTCGGCCCGCCTCGGAAGGCAGCCGCTCAACTGCCCGCGTCGGCCCGGCCCCAGTCCTGGCCGGCCCGCTTCCACTCCTGGTCCCAGCGGCGGAAACGACGCACCATCAGCTGCCAGACGACCATCCGCCGGGCACCCTCGATCATCATGCCGACCCCGGCCGTGGTGCCCAGCCCGGCCAGCACCGCATGGGTGGCGGCCGTACTCGCGTCCATCGGCCGCGGCATCACCCGGCCCCGGTCGTCCGTCCAGATCCGGAACCGCTCGCCGGTCTCCACCGGACGGGGCGCGGCGAGCTGCCCGATATGCGCGCTGCCGTCCCGGGCCGTCCAGCGGGCGAGGACCCGGCGGTGCGCATCACGCTGCGAGGAGGTCTCCGGGTCGGGGTCGAGCGGGGCCCGGGAGAGCAGCCGGTCGACCGTGACCCACACCAGATGCCGCTGCTGGTGCTGTAGCCGTACGGTCTCCAGCAGTGCGCCCTGCGCGGCCCGCCCGGTGAGCCAGCCCGCGGAGCTCGCCCCGAAGGCGATCAGGAGGGCCGCGACGAGCGCCACCCAGGCCTCGATCCGATCGGTCCGGCGCCGCAGCGGATTGTGCCGCCAGCGCCACACACCTCTCATCGCTCGCATCGTTGCCCCCTCTCCGTGTCCGTGAATACCGCATCAGGGGTGGTCCACGCGAGAGTTCTGCGAAGAGAGAGCAACATCACCGGGTACAAAAAGCAACATCCGGACGTACGGAACGGGGCCCCGGCCGCCCTCGGCCCGGGCCCGCCGGGCCCGGCTTCCTGGCTGGTCAGCGCAGCCGTACGGCTACCGTCACCACGGCGCCCGGCGGGCTCGTCCCCGGCGCCCCGCCGGTCACCGCGAACCGGTCCGCCACCAGGCGCGCCAGCCACAGCCCGCGCCCCTTTGGCGCGCCGTCCAGTCCGGGCAGCAGCTCGGGGATCACCTCCTCGCTGAACCCGGGCCCCGCATCGCTGATCCGGCACTCCAGTTCCTCGCCCACCCGACGCAGCACCAGCCGCCCCGAGCCGCCCGCATGCTCCACGGCGTTGCCCGCGATCTCGTCCACCGCCAGCACGAACTCGCCGCGCCGCGGCTCACCCAGGCCCTCCCGGGCAGCGCACTCCTCGACCAGCAGCCGTAGTTGCGGCAGCAGCCGGGCGGTGAAACGCCGCTCCAGCAGCCGGTGGCCGGACTCCCCCGCCGGCACCTCTTCGGCCGGACCGGAGCTCACCACGCGCGCACCACCTCCGTCAGGACCAGCCGTGACACCGTCCCGGCGCCCAGCCGGCGCAGCAGCCGAAGCTGCCCGCGGTCGCAGCGCACCTCGATCCGTTCATGGCCCGCGGCGTCCCGGGCCAGCAGGAGCAGGCCGACCGCGCAGCCGACCGACAGGAAGTGCAGCCGGGTCAGATCGACGGTGAGCCGCCGGGCCGGCGCGGTCTGTGCCAGCGCGAGCTCCAGCGCGCTGCCGACCGCGGGCCGATGGGCGGCGTCCGCCTCGCCGATGAAGCACAGCGCGCCGTCCGGTCCGCGGGTCGACCGCAGACCGCCCAGCCGTTCCAGGAGCGCGCAGGGATGGGCCCGTTCCATGGCGGTGAGCACGCCGCGGTCGAAACCGCGGCGGTCGTAGGCACAGATCTCGGTGTACGGGCGGCCGCTGAAAAGCGCCTGCGCGCCGGTCTCGCGGGCCGCCATCACCGCCACGTCCGCGCCGAGCACGCGCACCCAGCCCATGTCGATGAAGGCCCGCAGGCCCGTGTGGCCCTCGGCCGTCGCCCGGTCGGTCTCCGCGTGCAGCCGGCTCATCTGGCGTGCGGCGGTGAACTCCCGGTCCGGCCCGATCACCTCGCGCATGCTGCTCACCACCAACTGGCCGCGCCCGCGCGCCCGGACCGTGCTGCGGCTGGGGAAGTCGATCCGGGCCAGTACCTCGTCCTCCGGTACCCCGGGGGAGGGCAGGACCAGCACCTTCTCGCCGCGCGCCAGCCCGAGCCGTACGAACGCCGTGACGACCTCCCAGCGCACCTCGTCATCGCCGTAACTCACAAAGGCGTGGTCCCCGGGCCGCAGCTGCTGGACGGGACGCAGACGGTCGCATCCGGTGTCCCTCGCAGTCATCGGCCCAGCTCTCCGTCGTCCGCCGGCCCCTCCGTCGGCGCCGCCGGGCGCACACCGTGGACAGGTGGTCACCGGGCGGCGGCTCCTACGGCGGTCGGAACCCCCACGGCGCGGGGCGCGCGCCGGCCCGTCAGCCGAGTATCTCGAACGGGTCGCCGATGTGGATCGTGCCGGTCCCACGGGGTATCAGATTCTGGCCGAAGACCAACCGGTCACCGAAGCGGCGATGGTGGGCGAGCGTCCGCAGCGGTTCCTTGCCGCGCTCGGCGGTGCGCTGGTCGGTTGTCGTGACCACGCAGCGTGCGCTGGGCTTGGCCACCT
Organism: Streptomyces sp. bgisy130; assembly: GCF_057708345.1. Taxonomy (NCBI): domain Bacteria; kingdom Bacillati; phylum Actinomycetota; class Actinomycetes; order Kitasatosporales; family Streptomycetaceae; genus Streptomyces; species Streptomyces sp. bgisy130. The sequence goes on along the minus strand of NZ_JBYISA010000020.1, from coordinate 129,943 downwards.
CGAAGTCCACCTCGCCGATACGGATCCGGCGCCAGTCGTCCTCCGCCCAGGGCGCGGTGCCGTCCACCACCACATTGGGCCGGAAACGGTTCATGGGCAGCGGCCCCTCGTCGGCGTGGTCGCCCTGCGCGATGAGCGAATTGAGGGCGTCCAGCGACGAGGTCGTGGTCAGCAGCAGCGGGAAGCCGTCGGCGAAGCTGACCGTGTCGCCGGGCGCGGAGTACGCCGGGTCGACGGGCCGGCGCTTCTCCGGGGCGTCGAGATACACCAGCCGGCACTCGACGCCCAGATACCCGCGGAACCACTCGGCCGCCTCCGGGCCCGCGGGCACCGCCTCGACCTCGTCCTTCCAGACCTCGACCGGAACCGTCTCCCCGGACCCGGGCGCCGCGACCGTCAGCGGCTCCCTCCCGGGCGCGCTGAGCCCGAGGGCTCCGCCCGGCAGCACCTCGGCGCGCGCCAACGCCAGCGTCGGCTGCTGCCGTTGGGTGAGCTGCCTGCCCTCGGCGTCCACCAGCAGCCAGCGTCGGTCCCCGGCGAGCCCCCACGGCTCCACGACCGCCTCGCCGGGACCGGACCCCGCAATGGATTTGACCGGGTAGAGGTGGATCGACTGGAGCGCAGGCTTCGGCATGTCTGCCATCCTGCCAGCCGCCTCGGACAGTTGACCGATTGCCCAGGTCAGTACCCGCGCGGGTACTGGCGGCCGTACGGATCGTCGTAGGGCGAGGCGGGGCGCGGCGCGACCGGTGCGGCCGGGCGCATCGCCTCATACCCGGTGCCCATGGGCGGGCGATGGGGCTGCTGCTGTTGCGGGGACTGATAGCCGCGGGAACCCGCCTGCTGCGGGATGTACGGCGCGGGCGCCTGCTGGAGCGGGGCGACCGGCTGGGCGGCCGCTCCCGGGTAACCCTGCGCGGGCGAGGGGTGGGAGGGCGCGGCCGGGAGCGCCGGCAGTGCCGAGGGCAGGGCCGGCAAATAGGACGAACCCGTCTCATAAGGGGAGGGGTTCACCCGGATCGGGGCGATCTGCGGCGTGCCGCGCTCTGCGACGAGGCTGTCGTAGATCGGAGTGTCCGGGAAGGAGGGCGAAGCGTAGTAGCCGCCGCCGTAGGTAGAGCGGGGGGAGGTCATGCCTCATAAGTTAAGCCCACGATGTGCCGATTGGGGAGTCTGGAAGGCGGGTTGTTTCACGTGTTCGGAGTGGCCATGGAGCACCAATGTGAGCGAACTCGTGGAAATCGGTCGCGATCGCCCGTAGGGATCGTGTAAAGGCCGCGCTTCTCGCAGGTGAACAAGGGGCGTTCGGAGCGGTGGGGGACAAGTAGGTTGGGAGGTGCCACCACCGACGGGGCACGACGGACGATGAGGAAGGCGCGGCGATGTCGATGCTCAAGGGCAGCAATGTTCCGGTTCCGGCCCCGGCGGTCCGGGTCGAACTGGGCTGGCAGACGGCCCCGGGGACACCGGACGTGGACGCCTCCGCCCTGCTGCTGGTGTCCGGAAAGGTCCGCGACGACGGCGACTTCGTCTTCTACAACCAGGCCGCGCACGCCTCCGGCGCCGTACGCCACGAAGGCAAGCGCCCGGCTGGCGGCGCGATGACCGACTGCCTCGCCGTCGATCTGGCCGCCGTCGAACCCGCCGTCGACACGGTGGTGCTCGCCGCCTCCGCCGACGGCGGCAGCTTCGGCAGCGTCCCGGGGCTGCACATCCGGGTGCTGGACGCCGCCGGCGGCGCCGAACTCGCCCGCTTCGACAGCCAGGACGCCGGCACCGAGACCGCCTTCGTCCTCGGCGAGCTCTACCGGCGCCAGGGCGGCTGGAAGTTCCGTGCGGTGGGCCAGGGGTACGCCACCGGGCTGGCCGGCCTTGCCACCGACTTCGGCATCAGCGTCGAGGAACCGGCGGCGCCACCGGCCCCGGCTCCGGCCCCCGCGCCCACCGCGCCCGCTCCGCCGCCCGCCGCGCCCCCGGCCATGGCGCCCGCGCCCCCCATGGCGCCGCCGACGGCGCCCCCGCCGCCCATGGGGCAGCCGGCGGCGTCCATCCCGCCCCCGCCGGGACAGCCCGCGCCCGCCCCCGCGCCCCCGCCCGTGCGTCTGACGAAGGTCACCCTCACGAAGGACGCCCCGGCCGTCTCCCTCACGAAGCAGGGCGGCACCTCCGGCGCGATGCGGGTGAACCTCAACTGGAGCGCCGGTTCGGCGGGCAAGCGGCTGGGCAAGAAGCTCGGCCGCAAGGCGATGGAGGCCATGGGTGCCCGCGGCGCGCTGCTGCCCTCCGGGGAGCTCGACCTCGACCTGTGCGCGCTCTACCAACTCACCGACGGCGCCGCGGGAGTGGTCCATCCGCTGGGCAACAACTTCGGCGCGCTGCACGCCCCGCCGTACATCCAGCTCGACGGCGACGACCGCACCGGCGGCGTCGCGGCCGGTGAGAACATGACGATCAACCTCGACCACCAGGACCGCATCAAGCGCATCCTGATCTTCGTCACCGTCTACGCCGGCGCCCGCAGCTTCGAGGGGCTCAGCGCGACCGTCACCCTCCAGCCCCAGCACGGCGCCCCGGTCGACTTCACCCTGGACGCCTGCACGGTGCCCTCCAACGTCTGCGCGCTGGCGCTGATCACCAACACCGGCAGCGAACTCGTCGTCCAGCGCGAGGCCCGCTACCTCGTCCCCGAGCCCGGAGTCAGCCCGCAGCGCACCGTCGATTACGCCTATGGCTGGGGCCTGGACTGGTCTCCGGCCCGTAAGTGACGCCGGCACCGGGGGCGCCGCTCAGGGCGCCGGATACGTCCGGCCCTTCCAGGCCGCGCCGCGCCCCCGGTAGTGCTGCACCGCCGAGTCCACCGTCATCAGCAGATAGAGCAGTGCGGTGAAGGGCAGCAGCGGCGCCGCCCACAGCGGCTGCCCGTAGTAGCGCAGCATCGGCAGATAGGTCCCGCTCATCACCGCCCAGGCCGCCCCGCCCAGCGCCGCCAGCACCGGACCGCCGCCGGCCAGTCCGGCCACCAGCGCGACGGGCGGCACCAGATAGACCAGCGCCAGCCCCAGCACCGTGCCGAGCAGCAGCGGGGGCCGGTGCCGCAGTTGGGCGTACGCGCTGCGCGAGACCATCCGCCACAGCGCGCCCGGCCGCGGATACGGCCGCACGCTGTCCACCCGGTCCGCCAGCCCCAGCCAGATCCGCCCGCCGCCGCGCTGGACCGCCCGCGCCAGCGTCACATCGTCGATCACCGCATGCCGGATCGCCTCCGGGATGCCCGCCCGCTCCGCGGCCTCCCGCCGCAGCAGCACACAGCCCCCGGCCGCGGCCGCGGTCCGCGCCCCGGGCCGGTTGACCCAGCGGAAGGGGTAGAGCTGCCCGAAGAAGTAGACGAACGCCGGCACGATCAGCCGCTCCCAGAACGTCACCACCCGCAGCCGCGCCATCTGGGAGACCAGGTCCAGCTCAGCCGACCGGGCCGCCGCCACCAACTCCCGCAGGCTGTCCGGCTCGTGCGCGATATCCGCGTCGGTCAGCAGCAGATACTCCGGTGCGACCCGCTCCCGCGCCAGCGCCATCCCGTGCCGTACGGCCCACAGCTTCCCCGTCCACCCCGGCTCGGGCTCGCCGGGCGCGGACACCGTCAGCGGCAGCCCGCCCCGCGCGGCCGCCAGGCGCCGGGCCAGCGCGCCGGTCCCGTCCGTACTGCCGTCGTCGACCAGGAACACCTCCGCCCGGCCCGGGTACTTCTGCCCGAGCAGCGACGGCAGGCTGTCCGGCAGCACCGCGGCCTCGTCCCGCGCCGGGACCACCACACCGACCGACGGCCAGCGCTCCGGATCCCGGCGGTCCGGCAGCCGTACGTCCGTCCGCCAGAAGAAGCCCTGCCCCAGCAGCAGCCACACCCAGGCCAGCAGGGACCCGGCGCCGATCCACTCCATCGCTCCCACGGCCGCAGTCTGCCGCACCGCACCCGGCACACACGGGCGCGCGACACGGTGTCGGGAGGACGGGAGAAACGGGGCAAAAGGGGAGCGGAAAGGCCGGGGAGTTCGCCGGGCAGGGGCCGGGCGGGCGGTCACCGGGGGCGCCTGGCCGCGCCGCCCGGTATGACAAGCCGGACGGGCGGCTGAGTAAAGTGTCCGGGTGAAGATCGCGCTGATGGACTCCGGGACCGGGCTGCTCGCGGCGGCCGCCGCCATGCGGCGACTGCGGCCGGACGCCGATCTGGTCCTCTCCTCCGACCCCGACGGGATGCCGTGGGGCCCCCGCACCCCCGACGATGTCACCGACCGTGCGCTGGCCGTGGCCCGCGCGGCGGCCGCGCACCGCCCCGAGGCCCTGATCGTCGCCTGCAACACCGCGTCCGTGCACGCGCTGCCCGCGCTCCGCGCCGAACTGGAACCGCAGATCCCGGTCATCGGCACCGTCCCGGCGATCAAGCCCGCCGCGGCCGGCGGCGGCCCGGTCGCCATCTGGGCGACCCCCGCCACCACCGGCAGCCCCTACCAGCGGGATCTGATCGACCGGTTCGGGCGCGGGCTGGACATCACCGGGGTGCCCTGTCCGGGGCTCGCCCACGCGATCCAGGTCGCCGACGAGGGCGCGATCGACGACGCCATCGAGGCCGCCGCCCAGCTCACCCCACGGGACGTGCGGACCGTCGTCCTGGGCTGCACCCACTACGAGCTGGTCGCCGAGCGCATCCGGGCCGCCCTCCAGCAGCCCGGCGCGCCCGCCCTCGTCCTGCACGGCTCCGCCGAGGCGGTCGCCGCCCAGGCGCTGCGCCGTATCGGTGCCGAACCGGCCCCGGCGGCCGCCCCGACCGGTGGCGTCAGCGTGATCCTCAGCGGCCGCCCCGCCGGACTCCCGGCCGAGGCGCTCGCCTACGCCGAGGGCCGGCTGCTCGCCCGGAGCGGTACGGACCTGGCGCCGGAAGGCGTGCTGCCGGCCGCTCCCGAGCCCGACGGGGCGGCCGCCGCGGTCCGCCGCTGACGTGACCCATGGCGTCTCCCGTCTCGCAACCCGGGCCGGAATGGGGCCGTCCGACGCACTGCCACGGGGTGCAAAGACGCGTACGCTGCGTTTCATGAGGGACCACCCCCACGAGGGGGCAGCAGCCCCCGGTAACCACGGCAGTACCGACGGCGACGCCAGCGGGGCGCGCCCCGGCGGCGGCTCCCATGCCGAGATCCCCGAGGTCTGGCAAGGCAGCGCCACCAACCGCATCCAGTGGCTGCTGGCCGCGATCGGCGCGGCCTGCCTGGCATTGGGCATCCTGCTCGCCGTCGAGAGCAACTGGACCTCGGGGCGCGCGCCCCTGGTGATGTCGGTGGTGGGCTGTGTCGCGGCCGGTCTGCTGGTCCTCTTCGGCACGCTCGCCTTCGTCCATGTCGCGGTACGCGTCGACAAGGAATGCCTGGAAGTGCGGTGCGGCCATATAGGGGTGCCACGGCGACGGATTCCGCTCGACACTGTCGTCGGCGCCGATTTCACCCCCCAGGTCACGCCCCGCCACTGGGGCGGCTGGGGCTACCGCTGGCGCCCCGAGCAGGGCACGGCCGTGGTCGTCCGCCGGGGAGAGGGCGTGATCCTCAAGCTGGGCGACGGGATGACCTTCACTGTCACCGTCGATGACGCCGAGGGCGCGGTCCGGGCGATCCGGGGCCGGCTCCGGCCGCGGGAAGGAACCCCGGCGGGCACCTGAGCGCCGCGTCGGCGGGTGTCCCAGGCCGTGCCCGCCCGCCGGGGCGGACCGGGGATGTCCCGTAGGGTCGGGATCATGGCAACCCCCGACTTCATCCGTGACCTCCGGAACTCCATCGGCCGACAGCTCCTCTGGCTTCCCGGGGTGAGCGCGGTCGTCTTCGATGACCAGGGCCGTGTCCTGCTGGGCAAGCGGGTCGACACCGGTGGCTGGTCGGTGATCGGGGGCATCCCCGAGCCCGGTGAGCAGCCCGCCGAGACCGCGGTGCGGGAGGTCTACGAGGAGACCGCCGTACGGGTCGTCCCCGAGGGCATCGTCCTCGTCGAGACCATGCCGCCCACCCACTACCCCAACGGCGATGTCTGCCAGTTCATGGATGTGACGCTGCGCTGCCGGGCGGTCGGCGGTGCGGCGAGGGTCAATGACGACGAGTCGCTGGAGGTGGGCTGGTTCGACGTGGACGCCCTGCCGGAGCTCAAGGAGTACGCGCTGACCCGGATCAAGCGGGCGCAGGAGGCCGGGCCGACGTGGTTTCAGGGGATGGGCGAGGAGCCGTCGGGCGGACACCCGGAAGCCTGAGTCCCCCCGGCGGCCGCCTCCGGGGGCTCAGGCCGTCGGCGACGGGCGACCGGCTACAGCTCCTCCGTCGACGGCTCGTCCATCGGGTCGGACGACTCGTCGGGAAGCGGCGGCAGCTCCGACTCCTCCGGGGAGCCGGGCTCGTCGGTGTTCGCGCCGGGCGGCTCCTCCGTGTGCATCTCCCGCTTGGCCTTGCGGCAGGTGGTGATCCAGGTGCCGGTGGGGCCGCTCTCGTACTGGCAGATCCAGCCGCGTACGGAGAGCGTGGCCCGGTCGTCGCGGGCGTCCCGCGGCGCCCGCAGAAAGAACTCGGACATCACTGTGCGGGCCTCCCCGCAGCCCACCGTGCCCCCGGCCCCGGGGTCGGCGAAGAGGGTGACGTCGCCTTCCGGGCCCAGCGCGTCGGGGAGTTCACCGCAGTTCACCGGCTGGCCGGGCACGGTCGGGGAAGCGGAGCCCGCCCCACCGCCCGGGGTGCGGTCCGGCCCGGCGCCTGTGGGGGAGGCCGCGGCCGTGTCCTGGCCGCCGTCCGCGTCCCCGCAGCCCGCGGCGGCCAGTGCGAGCAGCACCGTCGGTACGGCGATGAGTCTCCGCATGTCGGCCTCCCTGGTGGCGGCGGTGCGCAGACGGCATGCCGCCCCACCGCACAGACCTTAGGAGCCCGCCGGGCGCCGGGCGATCCGGGACGGCCGTTCGGGTGACGTGCATGGGCCATGGCTTGGGGCGTGGCAGGCTCCGCGCCGGGGAGTTGCGGGATGCCGGGTAACCGGGCGGCGGCGGTCCGCCGGTGGTGCCCGGCAGGTGCCACCGCCACACCCGGGCCCCGAAGTGTGGGGCCGGGCCACATCGGTGCCGGAGCGCCCGCTGCCTAGGGTGCGGACATGACCGCGATCGGCACCCCAGGCCCGGTATCCCTCGATCTCGACGGCCGTACCGTTCTCGTCACCGGTGCGGCCGGTGGCATCGGACGCGCCTGCGCGCTGCGGCTGGCGGCGGCCGGCGCCACCGTGCGCGCGGTCGACCGGGACACCGACGGCCTGGCCCGCCTCGTGACGGACCACCCGAACGGCGCCCGTGGCCGGATCGAACCGTGCCCGCTGGACCTGACCGATCTGGACGCCGCCGAGCGGATCGCGGCCGGCACCGATCTGCTCGTCAACAACGCGGGCCTCCAGCTCGTCCGGCCCATCGAGGAGTTCCCGCCCGAGGTCTTCCACCAGGTCCTGACCGTGATGCTGGAGGCGCCCTTCCGGCTGCTGCGGGGCGCGCTGCCCCATATGTACGCGCGCGGCTGGGGCCGAGTCATCAACATCTCGTCCGTGCACGGCCTGCGGGCGTCCCCCTTCAAGTCGGCGTATGTCGCGGCGAAGCACGGTCTGGAAGGGCTGTCCAAGACCGCCGCGCTGGAGGGCGCCCCGCACGGCGTCACCAGCAACTGTGTCAATCCGGGCTATGTCCGCACACCGCTGGTCGAACGGCAGCTCGCCGACCAGGCCGCCGCGCACGGCATCCCCGAGGACCGCGTACTGGCCGACATCCTGCTCGCCGACTCCGCCGTCAAGCGGCTGGTCGAACCGGCGGAGGTCGCCGAGGCCGTCGCCTATCTCTGTACCCCGGAGGCGTCCTTCGTGACGGGCGCCTCGCTCGCCCTGGACGGCGGCTGGACCGCGCACTGAGCGGCTCCTGCTCCGTATCCGGGCGGCGGAGGCTGGCGCACCGCGACGACCCGGAGGTATCCCTGTGACCATGCCCATCGAACAGCCGGCGCCCGGGCCGGGCCCCGAGCCCGTGAACACCGCGCGGGCGGCGCCCGTTCCGTACGCACCGGACGGCGCCCCGCCCGGTGAAGACGGCCACGACCCGGCCGAGGCCCCCTTCCTCGGTCTGCTGGCCACCGGCGCCGCGGCCGAGGAGTACGAGCGCCCGGTGCTGCGCGCCCGCGCCGGGGGCGCGTCCGCCGGCCGGCTCGCCGCACTGGAGCGGGCCAAGCTGCGCGCGCTGCGGGTGCGCGCCGAACTGGAGGACCGCCGGCGGCGGGAGGCCGAGCTGTCCGCGCTCTACGCCACCGCGCACGACCTCGCCGGGCTGCGGGACCTCGACGCGGTGCTGCGCGCGATCGTCCGCCGGGCCCGCTCCCTGCTGGGCACCGAGGTCGCCTACCTCACCCTTCACGACCCGTCCGCCGGTGACACCTATGTGCGGGTCACCTGCGGCTCGGTCTCGGCGCGGTTGCAGCAGCTGCGGCTCGGTATGGGCGAGGGGCTGGGCGGGCTGGTCGCGCAGACCGCCCGCCCGTACGTCACCGACAGCTACTTCCACGACGAGCGGTTCCGGCACACCCGCAGCATCGACTCGGGCGTCCAGGACGAGGGGCTGGTGGCGATCCTCGGGGTGCCGTTGATGCTCGGCAGCGGCGTGATCGGGGTGCTCTTCGCCGCGGACCGGCGGGAGCGGGTCTTCGAACACGGCCAGATCGCGCTGCTCGCCGCCCACGCGGCCCATGCCGCCGTCGCCATCGACACCGCCAACCTCCTTGCCGAGACCCGTAAGACACTCACCGAACTGGAGGCCGCGAACGAGATCATCCGCGACCGCAGCGCGGTCATCGAGCGCGCCTCGGACATCCATGACCGGCTGACCGAACTGGTGCTGCGCGGCGGCGGGGTCCAGGACGTCGCCGGGGCGGTGGCGGAAGTGCTGGACGGCGAGGTCGAGTTCGCCGAGCCCGGCGCGGCACCGGCCGAGGCCCTGGACCGCTCGCGCGCCGACGGGCACGCCGTACGGGACGGCGCGGACTGGGTCGCGGCGGTAGGGGCGGGCGGCGAGGTCCTGGGCGCCCTCGTGCTGCGCGGGCATCCGGCCCTCGACCCGGTCGACCAGCGGACCCTGGAGCGGGCCGCCGTGGTCACCTCGCTGCTTCTGCTCGCCCGGCGGACCGCCGGCGAGGCCGAACAGCGGGTGCGCGGCGAGCTGTTGCCGGGAGGCGCTGCGGGTGCTGGGCCGGACCGGCCAGGGCGCGGCCGCCGCCGACTTCGGCTTCCTCGGCCTGCTGCTCGCCGACACCCGCGATGTGCACGGCTTCGTCCACCGCACGCTCGGCGCGGTCACCGACTACGACGCCCGTCGCGGTACGGAACTGCTGCGCACCCTCGGCGCCTACTTCGCCTGCGGGATGAGCCCGGCCCGCACCAAGGAGGCGCTGCACCTGCATGTCAACACCGTGGCGCAGCGCCTGGACCGGGTGAGCCGGCTGCTGGGACCCGACTGGCAGACGCCGGCGCGTGCCCTGGAGATCCAGCTGGCGCTGCGGCTGCATCAGCTCTCCTCAGCCGTGGTGGGCGATACCGGTGCGTAGCAGGGAGCGAGGATCCGCGGCGTGCCGCGAAGCGGTCCGTACCGATGGCCGCCTCCGGGTGCGCGCCGTCGCGACCTGCGGCAGCGTGGTGCCGAAGCTTCCCCCCACCGACAGAGGAGTGCGAAATGGCTGACAAGGGTGCCATGGACAAGATGAAGGGCAAGGCCAAGCAGAAGGCCGGCAAGATCATGGGCGACGAGCGGCTGAAGGGCGAGGGCCGCGCGGACGAGGCCAAGGGCAGGGCCAAGGGCGCGATGAGCGACGCCAAGGAGAACGCCCGCGGGATGAAGGACTCCATGAAGGGCAGGGACCGCTCCTGACGCCCGGCGGGGGCGTGGCGGACCCGCTGCCCCGTCTCCCGGAGCGTCCCCGGGCCCGCCACGCCCCCGCCGTACATCAGGTTTCTCAGGCCCCTCCGGACGGTACGGCCGACGACGCCCCGCCGTCCGGACCGGCCGTACCCGGCCCGGCCGTCCGGCCCCCGCCGGGCACCGCCCCGTCCACCGCGACCAGATCCCGGCTGCGGGTCTCCCGTGCCACGCCCACCGCGACCAGCGTCAGCAGCGCGGCGGCGATGACGTACAGCGCGATCGGCGTCGGGCTGTCGTAGTCGGCGAGCAGCGCGGTCGCGATCAGCGGGGCGGGCGCACCGGCCGCGACCGACGAGAACTGGGCACCGATCGAGGCGCCCGAGTACCGCATCCGGGTCGCGAACATCTCCGCGAAGAAGGCCGCCTGCGGCGCGTACATCGCCCCGTGGAAGACTCGCCCGACACTCACCGCGAGCAGCAGCGGCCCGAACCGGCCGCTGTCGACCAGCGCGAAGAACGGGAACGCCCAGGCGCCGACGCCGGCCGCGCCCAGCAGATAGACCGGCCGGCGCCCGATCCGGTCCGAGAGCGCGCCCCAGGCGGGGATCACCGCGAAGTGCAGCGCCGAGGCGATCAATACGGCGTTCAGCGCGGTCTGCTGGGACAGCGCGGTGTGCGAGGTCGCGTACACGAGCACAAAGGCCGTGATCACGTAGTACGAGATGTTCTCGGCCATCCGCGCCCCCATCGCGATCAGCACCTCCCGCCAGTGGTGCCTGAGCACCGCCACCAACGGCATCTTCTCCACCGCGGCCCCCTCCGCCCGCCGGGCCTCGGCACGCGCCAACGCGGCCCGGAACACCGGTGATCCATCCACCGAGAGCCGCACCCACAGCCCACGACCACCAGCACACCCGAGAGCCGATGGCACCATGTCCCGCGGGCGCGCCGTCCGCCATGAACGGGCCCGGAACGAGGTGGTGCATCGTCCGGCCGCGGCCGCCTCCTCGGCGGAGTATCACCTCCGACTTGACGCTCATCCCTCCAGATTTGTCACGGGTCGTCAACAATGCAACCGAACAGGCGGGTTGTCCCCTCTTGTGGAGCGGACTGACAGTCCCTGTCCGCCGCCTGTACCAGCCGAGGAGACATCCGCCGTGTCCGAGACATCCACATCCTTAATGCGTCGCCTTCGTGGCCGGGCCATGGGGCTCGCCGTGGCCGGTACGGCCCTCGTTCTCGTGGCCCCGGGCCCGGCGACGGCCGTGGCCGGCCCGGCCCCTGCCGCCCCGGCCGACCCGGTCTCCGTCCTGACGTACACCGCCAAGGAGCGCCAGGAAGCCCTCGCCTACTGGACGCCCGCCCGTATCAAGGCCGTCGGGAAGTCCGTGGACCTCGGTCCGACCGGGCCGAAGGCCAAGCCGTGGCGGGGCACCGCTCTGAAGACCGTGGGGCGGCTCTTCTTCGTCAACGCGAACGGCGCCGATACCTGGTGCACGGCCACCGCCGTCAAGAGCGCCAACCGCTCCGCCGTGATGACCGCCGCACACTGCGTGCGCCGGGGCTCCTCGCCCGCCAACACCCACATCGCGATGGTGTTCGTCCCCGCCTACAGCAAGGGCAAGATGCCCTACGGCGCGTTCGCGGTCCGCACCGCCGTCACCCCGCGCAACTGGGAGAACGACTCCACCGACGACCTGTCCACGCTGGTCGTCGACGCCGACAGGAGCGGCCGCAAACTCACCGACGTCGTGGGCGGCCAGGACATCGCCTTCAACCGCCCCGTTGGCGGCACGATTTCCGCCTTCGGCTACTCAGCCACCCGCCCGCAGCTCGGCGAGGAACTCCTCCACTGTGTCGGTACGGCCACGAAGAAGGACGGTGTACAGGCCGTCCCCTGCGACATGACGGGCGGCTCCAGCGGCGGCCCGTGGCTGGCCGACTTCAACGCCACCACTGGCAAGGGCACCCTGGTCTCGGTCAACAGTGCACTGGACTCCCTGACACCGACCGAGATGCAGGGAGAAGTGCTGGGAGACACGGCCAAGAAGGTGTACGAGCGGGCCCAGAACGGCTAGACACCGCCTCGGGCGTCAAGACGGCTGGGCACCGCCTCGGACGTCACGAGGTGGGCGGCAGCGCGAGCCAGTCCTGCCAGCTGATGTCGCGGCCCAGGTAACGGGGCTGCTGGAAGGGCCAGTCGGCGGCGATCCACTGCGGCACCAGCGTGTCGAGCGCGCGCTCCGCCTCGCCGCCGACGAGGTCGTCCACCACCCACCAGGAGATCTCCCCGTCGGAGCCGGTGCGCTCGGGCGGGTCGACATAGACGCAGCCGAGGATCGCCGTCTCCTCCTCGTCCAGCAGCGCGTAGTTGAACGACTGGTGCGCGGCTATCTCCTTCTCGTGCCGCAGCAGGTCGATGCGGTCCTCTTCATAGGTCATCGTCTCCGTGGGCCAGCCCCAGGCCGGGCCGAAGATCTCCCACAAGCGCTCCCGGGAGCCCATCACGGCGGGGTAGTCGAGCGCGGTGTCCGCCTCCCGGATCGGCCGCAAGTGCAGCGTGGTGTGGGGCACGGGCACGTGCACGGGGTGGACGAAGTCGTCAGGAAGCCAGCTCATAAGGGCTGAGGCTACAACCGGTCGCCGCGGGCGGCGCGGGAGTTTGTGCGCATCCGTAAGGGCAGGGGCGGAACGCTGTCAAGAGGTCCGGGCTCAGGCCGGCCAACTGCGAGTGGTGGGACGGGGCAGGCAACCGCGTCGCGGATCGTGGCCTCTCCATGGGCGACTTTGTTCTATCGCCAATGGAGGACTGATGGGCAAGGCGAGAACACCCTGTGCTGCCTGGGTGGGTGCGGTCGTGGCGGGGGCGGCGCTGGTGGTGTCGGCGGCCCCGCCCGCCGCCGCGGTGGTCGGCGGAGACCGGGCCGAGATCAAGAAATATCCCTGGACCGTCGCGCTGACGTCGTCGCGGGACGTGAAGGAGCCGGAGTGCGCGGGTACCCTCGTCGCGCCGCGCAAGGTGCTGACCGCGTCCCACTGCGTGAGCCCGGCCACCGTCGACGGGGTGCGTGTGGTGGGCGGACGGGAGGACCTCCGGGACACCCGTAAGGGCACCGTGCGCAAGGTGACGAAGCTGTGGATCCACCCCAAGGCCGACACCGAAGGGCACGGCGCCACCTACGCGCACGACCTCGCCGTCCTCACCCTCAACGCCCCCATGCCGTACCGCACGCTGCCGCTCGCCACCCCGGCGCAGCAGAAGCTGTACGAGGAGGGCACGCCCAACCGGGTGCTGGGCTGGGGCTCCACGACGGGCCGCGATGACGACACCCGGGTGCCGCCGTTGCAGACCGCGCTGATCCCCAACAGGGGCGATGAGCAGTGCATCACGGCGTATGGCACCCGTAGGTACCGCTCGTCGTACACGATGTGCATCGGCTATCCGGCGGGCGGCGTCAGTGCGTGCGCAGGGGACAGCGGGGGACCGGTCGTGGTGCGGGGGCGGCTCGTCGGTGTCATCAGTGGCGGCGGCAGTTGCACCAGCCGTCTCTACCCGGGCGTCGCGGTGAAGTCGGCCTCCTACTACTCGCTCCTCCAGAGCCAGATCGCCGGATAGGGGGTGGGAGGGATGATGCGGAGGACGACACGACACCGCTGCCTGCGGTGGCCGGTTCTGGTGGGTCTCATGGTGCTCGTCGGCGCCGGCTTCGCCGTGCTGCCGGCCCCCACCGCCCAGGCCGTCGTCGGCGGACAGAAGACCAGCACGGCGGAGGCACCCTGGGTCGTCGCGATCAATCTGTGGCGGCAGACCGACAGTTACCCGCGCTCGGGGCAGTTCTGTGGCGGCACCCTCGTCACTCCGACGAAGGTCGTCACCGCGGCCCATTGCGTCGTGGACGAGGCCCCCACCGATCTGGGGGCGGTGGCCGGCCGGACCGACCTGCGCCGTCACGAGGGCCGGATGCGCAAGGTGACCAAGGTCTGGATCCATCCGCGGTTCGGCCGCCATCTGGAGAACGATGTCGCCGTCCTCACGCTCGACCGGCCGATGCCGCCGCGGTACACCCCGCTGCCGATAGCCACCGCTGCCGATACCGGGCTGTACCGCCCCGGCACCGGCGCGCGGGTGTACGGCTGGGGCCTGCTGGACTACGAGAACCGTTCGGCGAACGTGCTCCGGGCGGCGAACCTGCGGGTGCTCCCCGACCGGACGTGCCAAAGGCTCAACCCCGGGGGCGACTTCGACCCCTCGATGCACGTCTGTGCCAACAATCCGGTCACCGGCGCCCACCACGCCGAGGGCGACAGCGGCGGCCCGCTCGTCGCCGGCGGCAGGCTGATCGGAATCGTCAGCTGGCTGGCCAACAGCGACGCCGCCACACCGACGCCGGGCGTCTACACCCGGGTCGCCGCCTTTTCCCGCGAGATCGCCCAGCAGCTCGGGTGAGGGAGGCGTCGTGATCGGGGCGGCAACTGATCAACGACGGATCAGTGGTTGATCAATCAGAGATCACCGGCCGATCAATGAGGATCAGTCGTCAGTGCGGCATGCGGCATGCGTCATGCGTTATGCGTCACGAGTGATCAGTACGTCAGCGCGTCGGACGCCGAGCTCTGCCAGTAGGTGACGGCGGCGTTGTCGTCCTTGTGCGTGTCCGCGGGCAGGGTGAGCTTGGCGGGGGTGCCCACCGAACCGGAGCCGTTGCGCGGAGCGAAGTGCACGGAGAGTTTCCGGGCGGTGCGGCCATGGGTGTCACCGCCGGGCTCGCCGCTGAGCTGGATCCCGGCGTAGGCGGACTGGCCCGGGGCGACGGACACGACGGACTGCGGCTTGCTGTCCTCGATGATCCGGGTCGTCGACTGATCGTCGTCGAAGCCCAGGAAGGGTGCGGAGTAGGCGTCGCAGGCGCGGGATCCGGTGTTGGTGATCGTGAGGAGCAAGTGATTGATGGGGCGCTTGACCTTGCTGACCACGGCCTTGACGTTCGCTCCGGTGCAGGGGCCCGACGAGCCGTTCCCGGCGCCCTGGTTCGCCCCGGAGCCGTTGGACTTTCCGGCACCGCCGGTCTTGCCGGCGTCCTTGCCCTGACCGCTGGAGGCTCCCTGCCCGGAGCCCGAGCCGGAGCCTTCGCCGTCGGCCTTGCCGGTTCCGCCGGCCTCGCCGCCCGGCGTGCTCGGGGCGCCGGATTCCGGGCGGGGCGCGGACCGGCCGCCGGACGCCGCATTGCCGTCGCTGTCGCAGGCGGTCAGGGACAGGCCCGCGAGAACGACGGCGGTGGCGGCGGCCGCGGTACGGGATCGAATGGTGCGCATGGTGATTCGACTTCTCCTAGCGAGGGTTTCAAGGGCGAATGATCAGCGAAATCACGACCGCGGCACAGATGATCACCACGGCGGCGGCGACAACATCGCTGATACACCAGCGGGTTCGCATGGCGGCTCCCGTCTCGGTGGTGCTGCTCCCAGCCTGCGCGGCGGGCGCCCGGGTGCCAACCGTCCCGGGACAAGGAGAGAAGCCGGAACGCTGGAACAGGCGCTGACCTGGGGAAACGACCACTGCCTGGAATGCTTTCCTGGAACGGCGGAACGAACGGGGGAGCAGGGTGGGGACGGAAACGGGGACCTCAGGCGCTGGGGTGGCGGCCGGCGCACGGCTGAGCCGGGAGAGCAACTGCGCCTGAGAAAGCCGGGGGAGGGGCCGTCGCGGGCCCCGGGAGAAGGCCGTCGAAAATTTTTTTAATCCGCCACCAATCCGCGGGCGTTGCGGCTCCGAATGACGCGTGACACCTCGCCGAGGTGTTGCTGTCGAACCCGGACGACGTGCGGTCCCCCCTCCTCCGTGGAGGCCGCCGGAAAAGGAACGATCGTGATAGCCAAGCGCACCCGCCACCTCGCCGTAGTCGTCGCTCTGCCCGCCGCCCTGGCCCTCACCGCAGGCGCCTCGTCCCAGGCCGTCGCCCAGGGCACCGGAGCGTTCCAGATCAACCTGGCGCAGCTGAACAACTCCGGTTCCAAGGGCACGGCGATGCTCAGCCTCCAGGGCAGGCAGCTGACCGTGAAGATCGAGTCCGAGGGGCTCGTGCCCGGTCAGCCCTCCGCCCAGCACCTCCACGGTTCCACCGACGGCCATGACTTTCACTGCCCGGACGCGAGCGACGACACGAACGGTGATGGCGTCCTCAACAACACCGAAGCCACGGTCGATTACGGCGATATCAACATCTCGCTCACCACCAAGGGGCCCACGGACATGAAGAGCGGTCTCGCCGTCGACCGGATGCCCGTGGCGAACGCGCAGGGCAAGCTCTCCTACGAGCGCACCATCCCGGTCTCCCAGGACGTGGTCGACCACATCAAGGACCTGCACATCGTGCAGCACGGCATCGACCGCAACGACAACAAGAAGTACGACTTCGAGGGGGCGGGCAAGAGCGAACTCGACCCCAAGCTCCCCCAGGAGGCCACCGCCCCGACCAACTGCGGTGAGGTGCTGGGCGCCGCGGTGGGTTCCATTCCGGTCGGCGGCGTCGAGACCGGCACCGGGCCCGTCGAGGAGAACGGGGTGCCGGCCGCGGTGCTCGGCGCCGGCGGGGCCGCCCTCGTGGCGACGGCCGGGGCGCTGGCCCTCGCGCGGCGCCGGAAGGCCGTCCTCGCCGCCGGGCGGGCCGGGGACAACGGAGCCGCCGCGTGAGCCGCCGTAACGAGGACACCATGAGCACCGTACGCCGCCGGGGCCACCGCGCCGCTGCCTGCGCCGTCGCCGCGGCCCTGTCGGCCGTGCTTCTCGCCGGGTGCGGAGGGCAGGACGCGCCACCGGCCCAGTCACTCCCCGCGGGGCAGCAGCCGGGTGACGGCGGCGGGCAGTCGTCCGGCGACACGGCACCGGGCGGCGGCTCCGGGAGCAAGGCGGCCGCCAGCCTGCCGAAGTCGGCTCCGCAGCGGCTCTCCATCCCGTCGCTCCAGGTCTCCTCCACGCTGGAGACACTGGGACAGCAGAAGAACGGTGCCATGGAGACGCCCCGGGACCCCGACAAGGCGGGCTGGTACCAGCCGGGGCCCACGCCCGGCTCCCAGGGACCGGCGGTGATCGCCGGCCATGTCTCCTGGAACGGCAAGCCGTCGGTGTTCCACAAGCTGTCGTCGATGAAGCGCGGGGACACCATCGAGGTCTCCCGGCAGGACGGGAAGACGGCGAAGTTCACCGTTGACCGCATCGCCCAGTACCCGAAGAACAAGTTCCCCACGCTGGAGGTCTACAAGAACCTCGATCACGCCGGGCTCCGCCTGATCACCTGCGGCGGTGACTACGACCAGGGCCAGCACTACTACCCCGACAACGTGGTGGTGTTCGCCAGCCTCACGGGCAGCGCGTAGACCGGACACGCGCAGCACCGGCCGGCTGTCCGGCGCCCCGCACGGGCGACCGGGCCGCTCGCCGGTGCCCCGGCCAGGCGCCGGGGTGCCGGACCGTCCGCCCGGGGCAACCGCCATACTGCCTGCGATCTTTCCTCGCCCCCGAAGGGAACCTCGCGACGTGTCCTCCACCGCCCCTCTCCCCGTCACACGCACCCGTGTCGTCATCATCGGCGCCGGTCCCGCCGGGCTCACCGTGGCGAATCTGCTGCGCACCGCCGGAGTTGACTGTGTGGTGCTGGAGGCGGAGAGCCGGGAGTTCATCGAGCAGCGGCCGCGTGCCGGGTTCATGGAGGAGTGGGCGGTGCGCGCACTGGCCCGGCGCGGGCTCGCCGACCGGCTGCTCGAACGGGCCGCCACCCAGGGCGAGTTCGAGTTCCGCTTCGACGGGGAGCGGCACACGATGCGGACCGGGGAGCTGTCGGGCCGCCGTCACTTCGTCTATCCGCAGCCGCTCCTGGTCACCGACCTCGTGGCGTCGTACGTGGACCGGGCGGGCGGCGAGGCCCGCTTCGGGGTACGTGAGGTGGCACTGCACGACATCGACGGCGACCGGCCGGCGGTGTCGTACACCGACCCGGTGACCGGTGCCCGGCACCGGATCGAGTGCGACTTCGTCGCCGGCTGCGACGGCGCCCGCGGGGTGTCCCGGGCGGCCGTCCCCGATGGCCGGGCGGTCCTCACCCGCCATGACTACGGCGTCGCCTGGCTCGCCCTCCTCGCCGAGGCACCGCCGTCCGCGGACGGCGTGATCTTCGGCATCCACGAGCGCGGCTTCGGCGCCCATATGGCCCGCAGCTCCCAGGTCACCCGCTATTACCTCCAGGTCGCGCCGGGTGAGGACGCCGGGAACTGGTCGCATGACCGGGTGTGGGACGAGCTGCGCGTCCGGCTCGCCGCCGACGGCGCCCCGCCGCTCGCCGAAGGACCGCTGATCGAGAAGGTGGTCCTGGACATGCACAACTATGTGGTGGAGCCGATGGTGTTCGGCCGCCTCCACCTGGCGGGTGACGCGGCACATCTGGTCGCGCCGATCGCCGCGAAGGGCATGAACCTCGCCATCAACGACGCGCTGCTGCTCGGCGACGCACTGATCGCGCACTACGAGGGCGACGACAGCGGGCTCGCCGGGTATTCGGATGCCTGTCTGCGGCGGGTCTGGCAGTACCTGGAGTTCTCGCAGTGGTTGTCCTACGTCTTGCACGGTGCCTCCTCCGGCGACCGCTTCCTGGCGGGCACCGCGCGGGCGCGGCTGCGGCGGCTGCTGGGGTCGGAGTCCGCGGCGAGGGCCTTCGCCGGGCTGTACATGGGCGAGGAAGCCGATCTGTGACGCCCCGGCGGACCGGGCGGGCGGTGCCTCCGTGGGGTGACTCACAAACCGGGGTGGGGTGGGATCCCGCGGTCCTGGGTACGCGGCCTCGTGATCGCCGGGCGGGATACCGTTGAGAAGTGGTAGAAATTCGGCGAAAAGCATCGCTGAGTGATTGAGGAGGGAGACGTATGTCATCCAAGCGCCGTCGTAAGAAGAAGGCTCGTCGCAAGAACGGTGCCAACCACGGCAAGCGGCCCCAGTCCTGAACGAAGGCTGTGACCGGACCTCGCCGATGGGGTCCTGGTGGGCTCCGCGTCTCCGCGCTTCAGCGGACGCGTGGAGCCCACAGTGCTGTGCGGCCCCGGCTCATGCCTTCGTCAGGGCCTCGGCTATCCGCTGGGAGACCTGTGCCTGGGTGGCGTCACGCCGGGTCGGGTTGAACGAGAAGGCCACGCGGCGCTGTTGGTCCCGGGTGGCGAACATGGCCGAGCTGTAGCCGTACCGTTCGCCGGTCTTGCCCCACAGGGTGATGCCGTTCAACGTGAAGGTCTGGAGGCCCGCGGCATAGCGGGCCGGGGTGCCGTCCACCATGCGCACCTCGTCCGGCGGCAGTGTGAACATCCGCTCCAGCTCAGGGGGTGGCAGGAGTTCGCCCGAGAACAGGGCGGTCAGGAAGCGGTCCAGATCGCCGGTACGGGAGATCATCTCGCCCTCTCCCCAGGCGGCCGACTGGTCGAACCGGGTGATGTCCAGCAGGGAGCCGTCCGTCATCCTCAGATAGCCGTGCACATGCGGCCAGTGAATCCGCGGGTCGTTGCCGGGCACGGTGGTGTGCCGCAGATCCAGCGGGCGCAGGATGCGGTGCGTGATCGCTTCGCCGTAGCGGCAGCCCGTCAGCCGCTCGATCAGCAGGGCCAGAAGGACGTAATTGATGCCCCGGTACTCCTGCTTGGTGCCGGGGGTGAACTTCATGGGGCCGTGCGACACCTGGGCCACGAGCTGCTCGGGCGTCCACCGGTCGTAGCGGTGACGGGCGATGTCCTCCGGGGAGGACGGGTCGTAGGGCGGGTCCGGCTCGTCGGGGAGTCCGCTGGTGTGGTTCAGCAGCTGTGACACCGTGATCGGCGGGAACCTCGACGGCAGCACGCCGGGCAGCAGCCGCTGGACCGGCTGCTCCGGCGACAGCCGGCGCTCGGCGGCGAGCTGAAGCACCACCGTCGCCACGAACGCCTTGGTGATGCTGCCGATCCGGAAGGTGTCCCGCTCATGGACCGCGCGGCCGGTGGCCCGGTCGGCGACGCCCTCGGTGCCGCACCACCGCCCGGCCGAACCGCTCACCCGAAGCTGGGCCGCGGTCAGCTGCGGATGCTCCAGATCGGCGAGGGCGGCCCGCAGCGCGGGAACGTTCAGCGGAGGGACGGGGACGGCTCCGGCGGACGGACTCCGACGGGCCGGGCCGCCGCCCGGCGAAGGGGACGGGGCAGGGGCCGGGGCCGGACGGGACGCGGCACCGGCCGGGCCCGCCGTCGCGGCGACCACCGCGCCGGACAGTGCGGCCCCCACAACTGCCCTGCGGGACAAGGGAGAAAGGCTCATGTCGAACAGCTTCGCGGCTGCGCACCGCGCCGTCGTCAGGGGTCTCCCTGACCCACCCCTGACCCACCCCGGAGGCGCGCCCCGAGCCCACCGGACTCCGGCCGGTCACCGCGCCGCTCCCCGCCGTGGTCCCGCTCCCCGCCGTGGCGCCGACCCCGTGGCGGCGCCGCACCGCCCGTCCCGCCCGCACCGCTGCCGCGCCCGTCCCGCCGCCCGCACCGCTGCCGCGCCCGAGTAGAGGGAGCCCAGGCGGCGGTCTAGCGTGGAAGGGAGTTTCGCCTCCCAGGAGGGGCTGTTGCCATGTCTCAGGGCCCGACGGACACCGCCGACGGTGGCCGGCTGTCGCATCTCCTCGACAGCCCCGTGATCGGAATGTCGCCATGGATCGCGATGTCGGTCCTGGTCGGGCCGGGCCGCTTCGAGCTGGCGGTCGCCATCGCGCTGGCCCTGGCCGTGGTGATCGTCATCGCCGGCCGTATACGCCGTCCCGGGTCCTCCTTCAAAATTCTGGAGATTTCCGATGTGGTGTTCTTCGCGGTGATGGCGATCATCGGCATTTTCGCCTCCCCGGGCACCCACCGCTGGCTGGAGAACTATTCGGGCGAGGTCGCGAACCTCGCCCTGATGACGATCGCCCTTGGCTCCATGGCGTGCCGGGTGCCGTTCACCCTCCAGTACGCCCGGGAACAGGTGCCCCGCGAGTTCTGGGGCGAGCCCAGATTTCTGCGGACCAATTACTACATCACGGGTGCCTGGGGCGCCGCATTCGCCGTGGCGGCGATAGCGGGGGCCTATGGCGACCTCGTGCTGCACAATTCCAATAACCTGTGGACGGGCTGGATCATCCAAATCGCGGCCATCATCGCGGCCTTGCAGTTCACCCAGTGGTACCCGGACGTCGCACGGGCGCGTTCACTGCGCGAACGCAATCTGCCCGGCCCGGCCGAACCCCCGCTGAGCAGCCTGCTCATCCCGCTGGCGGGCTATCTGACCCCGGTGGGCATCCTGGTCCTCGCCTTCGGTGCCGGGCCGGTGTGGCTGGGCGTGGGGCTGATCGTGCTGGGCATAGTGCTCGTCAAATCCCTGAGCCGCGAGAAAGAGGCGGAGCCCGAGGTATCGCGGTGAAGGGTTGACGGCACCGGGTGCCACGTGATCTAGAATCGCTGAATGATCTTCATCGTCGTCAAGTTCCCCGTGAAGCCCGAGTACGCCGAGGAGTGGCCGCAGCACGTCGCCGCCTTCACCGAGGCAACCCGCGCCGAAGCCGGCAACCTCTGGTTCGAATGGTCCCGCAGCATCGAGGACCCGAACACCTATGTCCTGGTCGAGGCATTCAAGGACGATGCCGCCGAAGCGCATGTCAATTCCGACCACTTCCGCGCCGCGATCGAGCAGATGCGCCCGCTGCTGCGCCGCACCCCCGACATTGTGAGCACCACCATCGAGGGCGCGGACGGCTGGAGCGCCATGGGCGAGATCACCATCGACTGAAGGACCGGCGACCGGCAGAACGGCCACCGGCGGAAACGGCCACCGACCGGAAGGCAATCGGTGAACGGCCCCCGGCTGAAAGCCAATCGGCGGAACCGCCAAGGGCGGACGGGCCGGAGCGCCTCCGCCGAGGGGCCCGCTACGCCTCCTGCATCAAGTGGCTGAGGAACCAGTCCCGGGCGAGGTCGGCGACCTGCTGGAGGGCGCCGTGCTCCTCGAAGAGATGGGTGGCGCCGGGAATGATCTCGACGCGGGTCTCGCAGCGCAGCGCCGCCTCGGCCTCCCGGTTGAGGTCGATGACCACGTTGTCGTTGCCGCCCACGATGAGCAGCGTCGGCGCCCGTACCGCGACCAGCAGTGGTTCGGCGAGGTCGGGGCGGCCACCGCGGGACACCACGGCACCGACGTCCGCACCAGGCGTGGCGGCGGCCCACAGCGCCGCCGCGGCGCCGGTGCTCGCGCCGAAGTAGCCGATCGGCAGGGCGGTGCGGTCACGCAGCCAGCCGGTGGCGGCCGTCAGCCGGTCGGCGAGGGTGCCGATGTCGAAGACGTTCGACCGGTGGGCTTCCTCCGCCGGGGTGAGCAGGTCGAAGAGCAGGGTGCCCAGGCCCGCCTCGTTCAGGGCCGCGGCGACCAGCCGGTTGCGCGGGCTGTGCCGGCTGCTGCCCGAGCCGTGCGCGAACATCACCACCGCGCGGGCGCCGGCCGGCAGGTGGAGGTCCCCGGTCAGCCGGACCCCGGCGGCGTCGATCGCCACCTCCTCCTCGACGTCCTTGTCCGCCGCGGTCTGCGCGTCCGCGGTCTCCGCGTCCGGCGCGGACCGCTCCGGCCCGGGGCCGTCCGCTGCCTGCGCCAGCAGCGCCACGACCTCGTCGTCGGGGGTCTGGGAGAAGTCCTGGTACCACTCGCCGACGGCGGAGAAGGCGAACGGGGTGGAGAGACAGACGAATTCATCGGTCGCGGTGCGCAGCCGCTCGGCCGCGTCCGGAGGCGCCACGGGGACGGCGAGCACCACACGGGCCGCGCCCTGTGCGCGGACCACCTGGCAGGCTGCCGCCGCGGTGGCGCCGGTGGCGATCCCGTCGTCCACCACGATCGCCGTCCGCCCTTCGAGGGAGAGCCGCGGCCGTCCGGCACGGAAACGCTCCGCCTGACGGGCGAGTTCCGCCGCCTCGGCATGCTCCACGGAGGCCAGATCGGCCTGTCCGAGCCGGCCCCGGCGGACGATGTCGTCGCTGATCACCCGCACGCCGCCCTCGCCGATGGCACCGAATCCCAGCTCGCGCTGGTAGGGGACGCCCAGTTTGCGGACCACGATCACATCGAGCGGCGCCTTGAGCGCCCGCGCCACTTGGAAGGCCACCGGGACCCCGCCACGGGGCAGGCCCAGCACGACGGGCTCTTCCCCCTCCAGGTGCTGTAGCGCTTCGGCGAGGCGGTGCCCCGCATCCGCGCGGTCAGTGAACAGCACAGTGTGCACCCCCTAGCCAGGGGAGACGGAAGCTGCGTTCACACCTCACTTCGAAATAACCCCATTCATGGCTCCTTCGCAAGTCGGACGGTGGACGGGGCCCCGCCCTCCGCCCGGCCCCGGCCGACCGTGGTTACCGTCGGCATATGGAAGGAATCGGAGCGGTTCTGATCGATATCGACGGTGTGCTCACCGTGTCCTGGAAGGCGCTGCCCGGCGCCGTCGCGGCCATGGAGCGGCTGCGCGCGGCCGGGCTCCCGCTGCTGCTGGTCACCAACACCACCTCACGGACCCGCGCCGTGGTCGCCGGACGGCTGGCCCGGGAGGGCTTCCCCGTAGGCGCCGACGACATTCTGACCGCACCCGCCGCCACCGCCGCCTACCTGCGCACGCACCATCCGGACGCGCGCTGTCTGCTGATCAACAGCGGCGAGGTCCGGGCCGATCTGGAGGGAGTGGAGATCGTTGAGGAGGGGGCCGGCGGAGCGGGCGGGGCGGCGCCGGATGTGGTGGTGTTCGGCGGTGCGGGCGAGGAATTCGGCTATGCGGCCCTCAACACCGCGTTCCGCCATCTCCAGGGCGGCGCCCGGCTGGTCGCCATGCACCGCAATCTGTACTGGCGTACCGCGGACGGGCTCGTCCTCGATACCGGGGCCTTTCTGCCGGGCCTGGAACGGGCCGCCGGGGTCGAGGCGGTGGTCACCGGCAAACCGGCCGAAGCGTTCTTCGCCACCGCCCTGGCGCAGCTCGGCGCCGCTGCGTCGGAAACGCTGATGGTGGGCGACGACATCGAGTCCGATGTGCTGGCGGCCCAGCGCTGCGGGCTCACCGGGGTACTCGTCAAGACCGGTAAATATCTGCCGGAAACCCATCGCACGGCCACCGGCACCCCGGACCGGGTACTCGACTCCTTCGCCGAGCTGCCCGCGCTGCTGGGTCTGCCCGGCCTGCCGGAGCGGCCTGCCCCGTGAGCCGGGGTGCGGGACCGCGCCCCGACCGCGCCCCGGGCCTCACCCGGCGGCGGCCGCCGCCCCGGCGCGCCGGTAGTGGAGCAGGACGACGCCATTGCCGAAGGTCCGGGTCCCGGCGAGTTCCAGGCCGGTCCTGGCGTCCGCCGGCCGGAACAGGGGCGTGCCCCGCCCGAGGATGACCGGATGGACGTAGAGGCGGTACTCGTCGATCAGATCGTGCTCCCGGAAGGACGCGGCGAGGTCGGCGCCACCGAGCGTCATATCGCCGCCCGGCTGTGCCTTGAGCGCCATGATCTCCTCGGGGACGACCTCCCGCATCAGGGTGGTGTGGTACCCGCCGGCCTCCTCCAGGGTCCGGGAGAACACGATCTTGGGCATGTCCCGCCAGATCCCGGCGAATTCAGCCATCGGGCCGGTGATCGCGGGATCGGCATCGGCCGTGGGCCAGAATCCGGCCATCAGCTCATGGGTGACCCGCCCGCACAGGAAGGCGCCCATCGTCCGCAGCTGCTCGTTGACGTACCGGTGCAGCTCGTCGTCGACCAGGTGCCAGCCGATATCGCGGTTCGGGCCCTCGATGAAGCCGTCGAGGGACACCGACAGCCACACAATGATCTTTCTCATCGCCGTCCTCGCCGAGGTCGTCGGGGCCGGGCCGATACCGGCCGGACGGCTCCAGTGTGCCCGGCGCGGGCGCGGTGGCGGCCGTACGGGTGCGCACGGCGTGCCGGGGCGAGGATGCCGGTCAGGGCGGGGCGGTGAGCAGTGCCGCGATCTCCGCCGCCGTCCAGTGACCGTCGGCCCCCGGGCAGCCGGCCAGATAGGCGGCGGCCCGGCGGGCGCTCCATCCGTGGGAGGCGACGATGCCGGCCCCGATATGCCGCAGATACGCCGCCGACGGTGCGTTCATGGTGATGTCCTGGCTGCTCCACGGGGCGGTGAAGGTCAGCACCGGGTACCCGTCCAGGACGCCGGCGCACACCAGCGTCTCGTACCGGCCGGGGCCGATCCGGGCCCGTCCTTGGGCCACGGCCTCCGTGAGATCGAGGTCCTCGCCGGGCTCCCGGTACATCTCCTGCGCGGCGATGTCGGAGAACTGGGAGAGCGTCAGCAGATAGGCGCGGGAGGGGAGTTCGGCGCCTTCCGGCCGGCTGCCCCGGGCCGGGGCAGCATCGGGGTCGTAGAAGGCCCGGCCGCCGGTCCACACCTCCGAGGTGGTGGCGAAGTAGAGCAGCCCCGGCAGCATGACCGGTGCCGTGCGCGCGGGGCCGCGGGGGTCCCGGCAGCCCGGGTAGCTGCGCAGCCCGCCGGGCGGCCGGCCGCCGGCCAGGTAGGCGGTCAGCCGGTCGAGATGCATGTTGGAGCCGTACGCGGCGTACCACAGGCGGTGGACGGGGGTGCGGCGCCGGACGGCTTCGGGGGAGTCGTCCAGGGCTTCGAGGCGTCGGGGCCTGGTCACGCTCTCACGCTACGCGGACCGGCCCGCGGGCGGGGCGAGGGCGTGCGGGCGGGCGGCCGCGGTGAACCTGGCTTGATCGTTACCACCCCGGGTTTTGGTGCGGAGGGTCTGGAGATGCGCACTGCACGGACCGGAACGGACCGGTCCGCAGGGCAACCGGTGGCCGGTCGACGGCCGGCTGCCGGGGACGGAGGCAACATGGCGGACAAGGTGTCAGGGCGCACCGACACAGAGATACGCGGCGGCAGGACGGCGGGGCGCGACCCGGTACCCGCGCCGGACGCGAGCCGGCGCCGGATGCTCGCGGTCACGACAGCGGCCGGGCTCGGACTGCTCACGGCCTGTGGGGGCACGTCCTCCCGTGCCGATTCCGCGTCCAGGGCCTCACCGCCGGGGCGGCCGGGATCCTCCCCGTCGGCCGGGTCCGGTTCCCCGGGCCCGTCCGGCGCCGCGTCCCCGGGCCGCCCGAAGAAGCGGCGCCGCCCGGAACTCCCGCGTGGCGGACGGGAATTGTTCCCGCGCTACCGGCTGGTCGGGTTCTGTGGCCTGCCCGGCGCCGCGGCGCTCGGCCGGCTCGGGACCGGGGACCCCGGGCGGCGGGCCGCCGAGGCGGAGAAGGTGGCGCACTCCTTCGCCGCGGGGCGGGAGCCGCTGCCCGTGCTCGAACTCCTGGCGACGGTCGCCAACTCCGCGGCCGGCCCGGACGGGATGTACCGCTCACGCACCCCCGCCGCCACCATCCGCCGTTTTCACCGGGTGGCGCGCGAGCGCCGCGGGCTGCTGCTGTTGAACATCCAGCCGGGCCGTGCCGCGGTGCTCGACGAGGTCAAGGCGCTGCGCGACTGGCTCGTCCACCCGGATGTGGGGATCGCCCTGGACCCGGAGTGGGAGATGGGCTCCGGCGAGGTGCCGGGCGACACCTACGGGCATACCGACGGCCATGAGCTGACGAAGGTCGCCCGCTATCTGTCCGGCCTGGTCGAGGAGCACGATCTGCCGCAGAAGCCGCTGGTCTTCCACCAGGTCGCCACGTCTGTCGTGGGCGACCAGTCGGCGCTGCGCCCGCAGCCCGGGGTGGCGCTGATCAAGAGCGCCGACGGGATCGGCTCGCCCGGCCTGAAGCGCGGTACCTGGCACAAGCTGGTCCGGGATCTGCCCGATGGTCTGCACACCGGCTTCAAGCTCTTCTACGAGGAGGACGCGGAGGGCAGCCGCCTCATGACGCCGAAGGAGGTGCTGGCCCTCCGGCCGCAGCCGGAGTACGTGATGTACGAGTGAGCCGCCCGGAACGCTTTGGTCCGGACGGCTCGGGGGCCGGGTCGCGCGGAGCGGCCCGCCGCGCGGCGGGCACCGTGCTGCCGCGTGGGCCGTGATCCGTTGTCAGTACGCGTGCCGGTCGGCCCGGTTGGTCCATGCCGCATACGCATGGGCGCCCAGCTCGGGGTGGATCTGTTCGATCTTGATCCGCCGCTCGCTGAGGGGCCGCTTGAAGTCCTCGTACTGGAACGAGTCGTCGAAGCCGATCCGCGCGGTGTCCTCCAGGTCGCAGCTGTAGTACACGGCGTCCATCCGGGACCAGTAGATGGCGCTCATACACATCGGGCAGGGGGCGCCGCTGATGTAGATCGAGCAGCCCTGGAGCATCCGGGCGCGCTCCGGCAGCGGGTCCGGTGAACCCTCGGGCCGGGCGACGTACTCCAGTGTGCTCTCGTTCTGGTGCTCCACGGCGATTGACGGGGCCTCAGGGTTGAGGACCTGGATGGCTTTGCTGATCGTCTGCATCTCGGCGTGAGCGGTGGGGTCGCCGGTCAGCAGAACGCGGTTCTGCCCGCGGGCGAGAATCTCGCCGTTGCGTGTGATCACCGCGCCGAACGGGCCGCCCCAGCCGTTCTCCACGGATTCCGTGGCCAGCCGTACGGCCTCTGCGAGGAGTTCTTTGTCTTCCATCACGGACTCTCCGATCGGCATCGATTCCTCAGCGTCCTCTGCGGAACGGACTGCACTAATGCCCAATTTGCCCGGTAATTCCCCTATGTACTAGGCTACTCGATGTGAGTTCCCGTGCAAGCCGTGACTCCACGGCGCTCAACGCCACCGTTGTGACCTCGCAGAAGGTGCGCGAGGGCCGGGCCGATGAGTATCAGCGCTGGCAGGACCGGGTGAATCAGGCGGCCGGCGAATTCGAGGGATTTGTGGGCGCCGAGGTATATCCGCCGGCCGCCGGTGAAACCAATGAATGGGTGGCCGTTTTCCGCTTTTCCGCCATGGACTATTTGACCGCCTGGCTGGATTCGGACCGACGGCAGGAGTTGCTGGACGAAGCGCGCGGACTCTTCGAGAGCCCCCCGACGCAGGAGGTGCTCCAGGGCGGCACCCCCGCTCAGCCGGCTCCGGAGGCGGTCACGGCCGTGATCTCCCACGAGGTGAAGCCGGGCTGCGAAGAGGGATTTGTGAACTGGCAGCAGAAGACGCTCAAAGAGCAGGAGAAGGCGCCGGGCTTCATGGGGTCCGAGCTCTTCGAGCCGGTGGCGGGCGTACAGGACAACTGGGTTGTCGTCTTCCGGTTCGAGTCGCGTGCCTACCTCGACGACTGGCTCACCTCCGACGTACGCAGCAAGCTGCTGGAGGAGGGGAGCAAATACTTCACCTCCTACGACGTACGCAAGGTGGGTTCGTCGTTCAGCGGCTGGTTCACGTTCGACCACGGCGAGGACCAAAGCGCACCGCCCAACTGGAAACAGGCCATGTCCGTTCTGCTGGCGCTCTATCCGACGGTGATGGTGCTCAACCTGACCGTGGGATACGGACTGGAGAAGCTCGGAATCCGCGAGTACATCGGGCTGTTCCTCTCCAACGTGCTGAGCGTCAGCGCACTGACCTGGCTGTTGATGCCGACGGTGAACCGGGCCCTCGCCTTCTGGCTGGTGCCGGCCCGGGCCCGCACCCGCCGGGTACAGGTGACCGGTGTCGCGGTGATGCTGCTCTGCTACGTGGTGAGCATCGGCGTCTTCGGCCTGATCACCGGCCAGATCTGGTGAGGAGGCAGCCATGCGCCCACGGGCACCGGCAGTTGGGGCGGACATCGAGGGCACGCTGATCCGGCGGGCCGACCGCGGCTACGAGGACGCCCGTACCGGCGCGGTGTGGAACGAGGTCACGCCCCGGCGGTTCCCCGAGCTCATCGTGCGGGCCGCCACGGAAGCGGACGTGGTGCACGCCGTCACCTGGGCCCGTGAACAGGACCTGCGGGTCTCGCTCCGATCCGGCGGGCACAACTGGTCCGGCTCACCCCTCCGCGACGGGGGCCTGCTGCTCGACCTCTCCGGGCTCCGGCAGTGCGGCATCACGCCCGCCCGGGGCGCCGGCCCGGCCACCGCCACCGTGGGCCCCGCCGCCACCGGCCAGGACTTGGTCGCCGCCCTCACCCCGCACGATCTGGCCTTCCCTGTCGGGCACTGCCCCACGGTGGCGGTCGGCGGATTTCTGCTCAGCGGCGGACTCGGCTGGAACTCCCGCGCCTGGGGGCCGTCCTGCGCCGATGTGCGGGAGATCCGGGCCGTCACCGCCGACGGGCGGACGGTCACCTGTAGCGACACCGAGCACCCCGACCTTTTCTGGGCCGCCCGGGGCGCCGGGCCGGGCTTCTGCGCGGCCGTCACCGGCTTCCGCCTGGCCCTGCACCCCCACCCGGCCGCGATGCTGACGACAACCCTCACCTTCCCGCTGGCCGATGTCAGCCGGGTGACGGAGTGGGCGGAGCCGCTCGCGCGCCGCCTCCCGCCGTACGTCGAGACCGCCTTCGTCCTCGCGGCCTCCGGTCCGCCGACCGCCAGTGCTCCCCGGGGACCCCGGATCACGGTCGCCGCCACCGCGTTCGCCGCCGCGGAGTCCGAGGCCCGGCAGGCGCTGGAGCCGTACGCCGACTGTCCCTTCGGCGAATGCGCCGTCACCCGGCAACTGCCCACGCCGGTGTCCTTCGCCGCGCTGCACGAGGGCGCGGCAGCCGTCTGGCCGCCCGCACACCGGTATGCCGCGGACACCCTGTGGTCGCCGGAGAGTTACACCACCCAGCTGACGCGGATCGCCGACGCGGTCGCCCACGCCCCCTCCGGGAAGTCCCTGGTGCTCTCGCCCGTACAGCCGGTCGCCCAGGAACCCGCGCTGCTGCGGAACATGGCCTTCGCCCCGCTCGGCGCGTCCTATCTCGTCTGCTACGCGGTCTGGGACGACCCGGGCGGCGACCAGGACAACGCGCGCTGGCTGCGGGACGCCATGGCCGCCGCGGACCCGCGGGACCAGGGCTCCCACTACATCGCCGAGACGGACCTGGAGGCCGACCCCGCCCGGGCCCGGCGCTCCTACACCCCCGCCACCTGGGACCGGCTCCAGGAGATCAAGGCGCAGTGGGACCCGGAAAACCTCTTCCACTCCTACCTCGCACCCTGACACCCCTTAGGGGCTAGGCACGGATCCGCCGCCAGGGGAAGCGCGGACGGCGCCGTGGGCGCACCATGGCCCTATGCTGCTGGCGCATCTCGCACAGGTATCGGGGGAGGTCGCCGCGACGCCGGCGCGTTCGCAGAAGATCGCGCTGCTGGCCGGGCTGTTCCGGGCCGCGGCGCCGGAGGACGTCCCGGTGGTCATCCCGTATCTCGCCGGCCGGCTGCCGCAGGGGCGGATCGGGGTCGGCTGGAGCGTGCTGCGCGAAGCGGTGCCGGCCGCGGACCGCGCCACGCTGACCGTACGCGATGTGGATACCGCGCTGACCGCCCTGGCGCGGGTCTCCGGGGCCGGGGCGCAGGGCGAGCGGCGCGTACTCGTCCGGGAGCTGCTGGCCGCGGCGACCGCGGACGAACAGCGGTTCCTGACCGGTCTGCTCACCGGCGAGGTACGGCAGGGCGCGCTGGACGCCCTCGCGGCCGAAGGGCTCGCCGCCGCGGCCGAGGTGCCCGCGGCGGACGTACGGCGCGCCGTGATGCTGGCGGGCTCGCTGCCGGACGTGGCGCGGGCGCTGCTCGCCGAGGGACCGGCCGCGCTCCGGGACTTCCGGCTCACCGTCGGCCGGCCCGTCGGGCCGATGCTGGCGCACAGCGCCAAGTCGGTGGCCGAGGCGGTCGACCGGCTCGGCGCCTGCGCCGTGGAGGAGAAGCTCGACGGCATCCGCGTCCAGGTGCACCGCGACGGGCCGGACGTCCGGATCCACACCCGCACCCTGGACGAGGTCACCGACCGGCTCCCCGAGGTCACCGCGGTCGCCCGGGAGCTGCCGGCCGGCCGTTTCATCCTCGACGGCGAAGTGATCGCCCTGGACGGCGCGGGCCGGCCGGTGCCTTTCCAGCGGGTCGCCGGACGGTTCGGCTCGCGGGTGGACGTCTCCGCCGCGCGGGCCGCGCTGCCGCTGTCCCCGGTCTTCTTCGACGTGCTCTCGGTCGACGGCCGGGACCTGCTGGAACTCCCGGGCGAGCAGCGGCATGCGGAGCTGGTCCGGCTGGTTCCCGAGCCGCTGCGGGTGCGCCGCGCGGTGGTCGGCGACCCCGCCGACGCGGCCGCCCGCGCCGCCGCGGAGGAGTTCTGGGCCGAGACCCTGCGCCGGGGCCATGAGGGCGTCGTGGTCAAGGCGCTGGACGCCCCCTACAGCGCGGGCCGCCGCGGCGCCGCCTGGCTGAAGGTC
Organism: Streptomyces sp. bgisy130; assembly: GCF_057708345.1. Taxonomy (NCBI): domain Bacteria; kingdom Bacillati; phylum Actinomycetota; class Actinomycetes; order Kitasatosporales; family Streptomycetaceae; genus Streptomyces; species Streptomyces sp. bgisy130. The sequence continues at coordinate 98,613 of NZ_JBYISA010000020.1, read as the reverse complement.
AAGCCCGTGCACACCCTGGACCTGGTGGTGCTGGCCGCGGAGTGGGGCCACGGCCGGCGCACCGGGAAGCTGTCCAACCTCCACCTCGGGGCACGGGACCCGGACGGCGGTTTCGTCATGCTGGGCAAGACGTTCAAGGGGCTCACCGACGCCACCCTCGGCTGGCAGACCGAGCGGCTGCGGGAGCTCGCGGTGGCGGACAACGGCCATGTCGTGACGGTGCGTCCGGAGCTCGTCGTCGAGATCGCCTACGACGGGCTCCAGACCTCCTCGCGCTACCCGGCGGGCGTGACCCTGCGCTTCGCGCGCGTGGTGCGCTACCGGGAGGACAAGACCGCGGCCGAGGCGGACACCATCGAGACGGTGCTCACCGCGCACGACGGCGGGGCCGGGTAGCGCCATGGCCGGTAAGCGCAGCGCCGGACTGCTGCTGTACCGGGGCACGGCGACCGGGGTCGAGGTGCTGCTGGCGCACATGGGCGGGCCGTTGTGGGAGCGGCGGGACGCGGGGGCGTGGACTGTGCCCAAGGGCGAGTACGTACCGCCGGAGGAGGCGTGGGACGCGGCCCGGCGGGAGTTCGAGGAGGAGCTGGGCGTGCCGCCGCCCGACGGGCCCGGTCTCCCGCTGGGCGAGATCCGCCAGTCGGGCGGCAAGGTGGTGACGGCCTGGGCCGTCGAGAGCGATCTCGATCCGGAGCACGTGGTGCCCGGCACCTTCGAGATGGAGTGGCCGCGCGGGTCCGGGGTGATCGGCACCTTCCCTGAGATCGACCGGGTGGCCTGGTTCGGCCCGGACGCGGCGCGAGAGCGGCTGGTGGCGGGCCAGCGGGTGTTCCTGGAGCGGCTGGCGGAACGGCTCGCGAGCGGGGCCTGACCGCGGGCGCCGCGCACTCCCCGGCCGCACTACCCGCGCAGGCGAGATGCCACCACTCGCCCTGGACACTTCCGTTCGCCACCCGGCAGTCTGGCGGCGGGGCCGTGCCACCAGGTCCCGAACGGGGGGCCCTGGCCACAGGGTCATGAGCATGCCGCGGGGGCCGCATGTTGCGTATTCACTTCGAAGACCGGGATGTCGCGCGGGTACAGATAGCCGCCGAACCCGATCCACTGTGGGAAACGGTGCTCGCGCTGCACCATGTCGTCCCACCGGGGCGCGGAGTGCCGGTGTACGGCGCCTGGCGCGCCCGCGCCCGCCGCGAACTGGACGCCCGGGGACTGACCCCCGCCGCCCGGCTGATCAGCGCACTGGCCCCGGCCGATGCCCGCTACTTCCCGGACTTCCTCACCCCCGACGCGGCCCGCGACGGACTGGCCGCCGGGCTGGCGGCGCTGCGGGAGACCTCCCCGGTCCGGCTGACGGCGGAATCCGCACGGGCCGCGCTGCCGGACCGGCTCCCGCGCTGGACCGCCGCCCTGGCCGCCGGGAGCCGGGAGCCGCTCGACGAACTGGCCCGCGCCTTCCGGGAGGTGCACCGCGCGGTGATCGCCCCCGACTGGACGGAGGCGGCCGCCACCGTCGACTCCGACCGCGCTGCCCGGTCCCGCGCCCTCTGCCGGGGCGGTGTCGACGGCATGCTCAACAGCCTCCGCCCGGCGCTCCGTTGGGAGCCGCCGGTGCTGTACGTCGACTATCCCCAGGACCGCGAGCTGCGGCTGGGCGGGCGCGGGCTGCGGCTGATCCCGTCCCACTTCTGCTGGCGCAGACCCATCGCGCTGGCCGACCCGGGCCTGCCGCCGGTGCTGGTCTACCCCGTGGAACACTCCACGGCGTGGGCACCGGCCACCACCCGCAGCTGTCATCCGCAGGCGTTGTCCACCCTCCTCGGCCGCACCCGGGCCCGTATCCTCGCCGCGCTCGACGCACCGGCCACCACGGGTGAACTGGCCCGCCGCTTACGGGTCTCCGCCCCCTCGGCCAGCGAGCACGTGAGCGCCCTGCGCGAGGCCAACCTGGCCCGCAGCCGGCGCGACGGCGGTTCGGTCGTCCATGCCCTCACCCCGCTCGGCACGGCGCTGCTGCACGGTGAACTCGCCCCCGTACGGCTGCCGAACTGAGAGGTGCCGGGGCAGCACGCCGCTCAATGCACGCTGTTCAAGGCACGCTGCTCAAGGGGGGCTGACGGGTGCCCAGAGCTCCCCGGCGTCGCCCGCGGCCATGCTGCCCCGGTACTTCTCGATCTTGTGGTCGATCATCTTCAGGTTCTCCTGGGTCTCCGCCAGCTTGGCCAGGACGTCGGCGCGGTGGGCTTCCATGAGGGCGAGCCGTTCCGCCTCGTTGCCCGGTCCGGCGGCGACCAGCTCGGCGTACCGGCGGATGCCCCTGATGGGCATGCCGGTGGCGCGCAGCTTGGTGCAGATGACGATCCATTTGAGGTCGGGCTCGCGGTACCGGCGGCGGCCGCCGCTCGTGCGGTCGACAGGGCTGATGACCAGGCCGGCCCGCTCGTAGTACCGGAGCGTGTGTGCGCTCACGCCGGTGCGGCGGGCCGCCTCGGCGATGGTCACGCCTTCCGTGGGCACCGCGCCGGTGCGCGCCTTCGGTGCGGTGGCACCGGATGCTGAGTGCTGCTTGATTTCGAGCACGCTCTAAATCCTAGCGTCGGACCATGAGTTCAACCGTGCTTACCCCCGCCGCGGCTGCCGAACTGAGCCCGCGCCGCAAATCCCTGGTGCTCGCGATCTGCTGCGTGAGCATCGTCGTCGTGGTGATGGACATTTCCATCGTCAATGTCGCGCTGCCCAGCATGGGCCGCGACCTGCACGCCTCCGAATCCGGCCGCCAGTGGACGGTCGACGCCTACACTCTGGTGCTGGCCGGGTTCCTCGTCCTGGCCGGAGCCACCGCGGACCGGGTCGGCCGACGACGGGTCTTCCAGGCCGGTCTCGCGGCCTTCGGCCTCGGGTCGGTGCTGTGCGGACTGGCCCCGGACATCGGCTGGCTGATCGCGGCGCGTGCGCTGCAAGCGGTCGGCGGGACCATGCTCAACCCGGTGGCCATGGCGATCGTCGCGAACACGTTCACCGGCGCCGCCGAACGGGCCCGGGCCATCGGGGTCTTCGCCTCGATGTCCGGACTGGCGCTGGCGCTGGGACCGGTCCTCGGCGGCGGGCTGGTCGACGCCCTCGGCTGGCGGTCGGTCTTCTGGATCAACGTCCCGGTCGTGGCCGTGGCGATCGTGTGCGCCGCGCGGTTCGTACCCGAGTCCCGGGCCGAACGCACCCGCCGGTTCGACCCTGTCGGGCAGGCACTGATGGTCCTGGTCCTGGGCTGCGTCGTCTACGCGATCATCGAGTCCGGCGCGCTCGGCTGGACCTCGCCGCTCATCGTCGGGCTGCTCGCCGCCGCCGCGCTCGGCGTGGCGGGCCTCCTCGCATATGAACCTCGCCGCGCCGACCCGCTCCTGGAACTGCGCCTCTTTTGCAGTGTGCCGTTCAGCTCCGCGATCGTGATGGCGCTGTTCGCCCTGTGCGGCTTCGGCGCGTTCCTGTTCGTGGCCACCCAGTACCTTCAGGACGTGCGCGGCCTGTCACCGGTGGCGGCCGGGCTGTGCCTGCTCCCGGTCGGGCTGCCGGTCCTGGTGGTGGCGCCGCTCACCGGGCGCGTGGTCGGCACCCGGGGTCCCCTGTTTCCGCTGGTGGTGGCAGGGGCGGCGCTGGCCCTCGGCGGCGGTATGTCGCTATGGCTCGGCCCGGAGACTCCGCTGCCGGCCGTGCTGGCGGTCCACCTGTTGTTCGGCGTCTTCCTCGGCGCGGTCAACCCGCCGATCACCAACGCGGCGCTCTCCGGGATGCCCCGCTCGATGGCCGGGCTGGCCGGCTCGCTGGCCTCCACCGGCCGCCAGACCGGCACCACACTGGGTGTCGCGATCTCCGGGACGCTCATCGGCCCGCAGCTCGCCCACGGCGGAGTGGCGTTCACGGGTGCGGCGCACCGTGTGTGGTGGATGCTCGTCGCACTCGGCGCGGGCATCCTCGTCCTCGCTGTGATCAGCTCCAGCCGGTGGGCACGCGCCACGGCCGAACGCGCGGGCACGAGGGCCGACTCCCGCCCGTGAGGCGGGAGTTGAGGGTGGCGTCGCAGACGACGGCGTGGGTCGGGAGGCCCCGCTACTGGCGGGCCAGGGAGCGGGTGATGCCCGTCGCGATCGTCGTGGCCAGCGTCCAGCCCGTGACGACCAGCAGATACGAGAGCCACTGGTACCCACCCCGCGGTGCGAAGGCCCCCTCCTGTCCGAAGCCGATGATCGGCATCAGCAGATCGAGGGTGTAGAAGAAGGGGTTGAAGTCGGGGGCCTCGTCGGCCTTCAGCGGGCGCGGCGGGTGCAGGGCGAAGGCGAGCGCGCCGATGAGCAACAGGGCCAGCAACCAGCCGGCGGCGCGCATCGGCCGGAAGCCGTAGCCGACCGTGGCGTCCTGAAGGTGCCCCCAGACCTTGGCGTACCAGGGCAGGGTGCGGCGGTGGCGGCGGAGTTTGGCCAACTGGACGGTGCGGGCGGCGGCTTCGTCCCCGGCCGCACGGTAGGCGCCGGCGAGCTGCTCGTACGAGTACGACACATACCCCGCGCGCTCGCGCTCCAGCACCGGGAGCCGTTCCCCGGCGGGCAGGTGCGGGAGCAGCGAGCCGTACGTGAGCCGGTCGAGCTTGACCTCGTCCGGCCAGACCTCCGGCGGGACGTACAGGACGTCGAACTGGGCGCGGCGGAGATTGACCGTGCCCACCACGGGCTTCGCCTCGCGCAGCCACATCTCGCCCGCGACGCAGCTACTGACGCGTAACGCCACCCCACCCGGGTTGGCGAGGGCGGCATAGGCGAGGTTGAGCTGGCCGGCGATCCGGGCACCGCGCAGGTCGACCCGGCCGTGGGCCCGCAGCCGCATGGCGTGCACATCGGTGCCGACGCTGAGCGTTTCGGCCTCCAGCGCGTGACCGCCGGGGGCGTTGAGCTGTGCGTCGTCGAGCGTGACCTGTCCGCCGACGGTCGCGCCGTTCAGCCGGATCCGGCCGTGGGTGACCAGGCCGGGAGCCCAGAGGTCGGTGCCGATGTCGGCGTGGTTCAGCTGGAGAACGGGTTCCGCCGGCGGCTCCGTGGCGGCCGGATCGCCGACGTGGGCTCCGTTGGCGAAGACCGCACCGGATGTTCGCGCCCCGGCCAGCCGCACCGGCCCCTTGATGCGGCAACAGGTCAGGCGCAGCACTCCGTCGACGTGGAGGTGTCCGGCCGTGAGACCCGGCAGGACCGAGTCGTTCAGCGCCAGGATGCGCAGCGTCGCGCCGTACAGATCCGGGGTCTCCTCGAAGAAGCAGGACCGCAGCCGTACCGGGTGCTCCACTCTGCCGTACTTGAGGTTCAGCTCCCCGGTGATACGGGCGCCCCACAGCTTCAGCCCGGCTATCTCACCCGCCCGCGACGGCCCGTTGAGCAGCAACCGCCGGAGCACCGCGGCGCGCACGGTCCGCTCGGGGCCCCAGGCTGCGCCGGCGGCGGGGTCGTCGCCGGCGCTCGCCCGGAAGTCGACGCCCTCGCCGAGGGGGAACGCCTGCCAGACACGGCGCTCCGCTGGGGTCAGCTCGGTGATCTCCACCGGCCGGATGCTGTCGCGCGGGTGTACGAACTGTCAACCACGAGCTGTGCGGCCGAGCTTGCTGCCGGTGCCCGCGTCTCTCCCAGGAGGGGGCACCCGTCCCGGGGCGGCCCCCAAGGACCGCCCCGGGCTCCGCTCACGGCCGTACGAGGATCTTCCGCCCCTCGCCCGCCCGGAAGCGGCCCAGCGCCTCCGCGTAGCGGTCCAGCGGGAGCCGGTCGCTGATGAAGACCTCCGGGTCCAAGGCACCCGCCGCGAAGAGTTCCGCGGCGCGTTCATAGCTGTGCAGGACGGCCATCGAGCCGGTGATGGTGATCTCCTGGTTGTAGATGCGGTAGGGCTCGATGGTGGCGCGGGCGGCGTAGTCGGCGACGCCGAACTGGAGGTAGGTGCCGCCCTTGCCGACCCGGCCCAGAGCGTCCTGGATGGCGTGCTCGTTGCCGGTGGCGTCGATCACCACGTCCCAGCCGCGCGGGCGGTCCAGCTCGTCGGCGGAACCGGCGGCGGCGCTGCACCCCAGGGTGCGGGCGGTGGCCAGCCGCTGCGGGTTGATGTCGACGACATCGACCCCGGCGGCACCGGTGCGCTTGGCGAGTTCGAGCATCATCAGGCCCATCGTGCCCGAGCCGTAGATGAGGACCCGGGTGCCCAGCTGCTGGGAGCGCAGGATGTCGTAGCCGCGTACGGCGCAGGAGAGCGGCTCGATCAGCGCCGCGTCCTCGGTACGGATGTGCTCGGGCAGCTTGACGCAGTTGCCGACCGGGGCCACGGCGAACTCGGCGGCGCCGCCCGCCGTGGTCACCCCGATGGCGGCCCAGCGCTCACAGAGGTTGTTGCGGCCGATGCGGCAGTAATGGCACTCGAAGCAGTAGAGCGACGGGTCGACGGCCACCCGGTCGCCCTCGGCGAGTTCGGTGACCGCGCTGCCGGTCGCCACGACCGTACCGGCGAACTCATGGCCCGGCACGACCGGCAGGGTGGGCGCGAACTCGCCCTGGAGGATGTGCAGATCGGTGCCGCACAGCCCGCAGGCGGCGACCGAGACCACGACCTCGCGGGGGCCGGGCGCCGGGTCGTCGACGGTGGTGACCTCGACGGTCCCGGGGGCGCTGATCACTGCGGCTTTCATTTCACGGCTCCAAGCGACAGGCCCTGGACGAGTTTGTCCTGGGCGGCGAACCCGGCGACGATCACCGGGAGGGAGATGACGGTGGCGGCGGCGCACACCTTGGCCAGGAACAGGCCCTGGCTGGTCACGAGCCCGGTCAGGAACACCGGCGAGGTGCCGGCCACGATCCCGGTCAGAACCCGGGCGAACAGCAGCTCGTTCCAGCTGAAGATGAAGGAGATCAGGGCGGTGGCCGCGATGCCCGGCATGGCGACCGGCGCCACGATCCGGGTCAGGGTGGTGGTCAGCCCCGCACCGTCGATCGAGGCGGCCTCCAGCATCTCCACCGGGACCTCGGCGAGGAACGAACGCATCATCCACACCGCGATCGGCAGATTCATCGAGGTGTAGAGGAGGACCAGCAGCCAGATGCTGTCGAGCATCCCGGTGTTCTGCGCCACGAGGTAGACCGGCAGCAGCCCGGCCACCAGCGGCAGCATCTTCGTGGACAGGAAGAAGAAGAGGACATCGCTCCACTTGCGCACCGGCTTGATGGCCAGGGCGTAGGCGGCGGGCACCGCCAGCAGCAGCACCAGCACGGTGGCGACGACGGAGGCGGTCAGCGAGTTGATCAGCGGCGGCCAGGGGCTGACACCGCTGCCCGCGCCGAAGAACTCGCGGTAGCCGTGCAGACTCAGCCCGGCGCCGACGCTCGGCGGGTTGGTCGCCGCGTCCGTCTCGCTGTGGAAGGACGTCAGCACCATCCAGGCGACCGGCAGGAAGAAGCCGATCCCGCACAGCCAGGCCACCAGGCCCAGCAGGGTGCCGGTGTGGCGCCGGCGCCGGGTGGCGGGGGAGCCGGGGCGGCGCGGGGCCAGGAGCGGGCGGTTCATCGGGTGACCTCCTCGCGCAGCAGGGACGAGACGGTGCGCAGCGCGAAGGTCGCCACCAGCAGCGAACACAGCACCACGACGACGCCCTGTGCGGACGCCCGTCCGTAGTCATGGGCCTGGTAGAAGGTCTGGTAGATGGTGTACGGAAGGTTGGCCGTGCCCAGGCCGCCGGACGTGATGGTGAACACCGCGTCGAAGTTCTGCACGACGTACACCGTGCCCAGCAGCGCGGCCAGTTCGAGGTAGCGGCGCAGATGCGGAAGGGTGAGATAGCGGAAGATGTCGAAGGCGGAGGCGCCGTCCATCCGGGCCGCCTCGATGGCGTCGGTGGCCCGGCTCTGTAGTCCGGCCAGCAGGATCAGCATCATGAACGGCGTCCACTGCCAGATCAGCGACACCTCCACCGCGGCCAGCGGGGAGTCGGTCATCCAGTCCGGCTGCGGCGGGTCGTCGCTGCCGAACAGCCGCCAGATCCAGGTCAGCGAGCCGTTGAGCAGCCCGTACGAGGCGTTGTACAGCGCGTGCTTCCACAGCAGGGCGGAGGCGACGGGTACCACCAGGAACGGCGTGATGAGCAGGGTGCGGACGATGCCGCGCCCGCGGAAGCCACGGTCGAGCAGCAGCGCGAGAACCAGCCCGAGCAGCAGGCTGACCAGCACCACGGTCACGGTCAGCAGCACCGTCGTGCCCACCGAGGCCCGCAGCGCGGGATCGGTGAAGACCGCCCGGTAGTTGTCGAAGGCGGCGAAGCCGCGGTTCTCGGGGGCCAGCGCGTTCCAGCGGGTGAAGGAGATCACCACGGTGGCCACGAACGGCAGTTGGGTGACGATGATGAGGAAGACCAGCGCGGGCAGCAGCGGGGCGCGGCGGGCCCAGTTCTTCGCCCGCTCGGTGCGGCGGGCACGGGCCGCCGGGTCACCGCCGCGGTGCACGGCGGCCACCTCGCCCGCGGGGGCCGGCTCAGTGGTCCGTATAGGCATCGGACACCTCCTGCGCCGGTCGCCGGCTGTTCTTCAGGGCCTCGGAAACGCTCTGCTTCCCGGCGATGGCCGAGCTGATCTCGTGGGACACCTTGGTGCCCAGGTCGGCGAACTCGGGGATGCCGACGAACTGGATGCCGGGGGCCGGGCGCCGCTGTACGCCGGGGTCGCCGGGCCGGGCCGAGCGGATCGCCCGCTCGGTCGGGCCGGCGAACGCCCCGGACGCCTTGACGTAGGCCGGATCGCGGTACAGGGAGGCCCGCTTGCCGCCGGGCACGTTCGCCCAGCCCAGCTCGCGGCCCACCAGCCGTTCGTAGTCCTTGCCCGAGGCCCAGCGGATGAACTTCCAGGCCGCGTCCTGGTGCGTACTGGCCTTCTGTATGCCCCACGCCCAGGTGTAGAGCCAGCCCGCGTCCCGGGTCCGCTCCACCGGCGCCGGCGCGTAGCCGACCTTGCCCGCGACCTTGGAGTCGCTGCCCTCCAGCGAACCGGCGCCGGCCGTCGCGTCGTACCACATGGCGACCTTGCCCTGCTGCATGTCGTTGAGGCACTCGGTGTAGCCCGCCTGCGGGGCGCCCGCCTCCCCGTGCTTGCGGACCAGGTCCACGTAGAACCGGGTGGCCCGGGTGAACTCCGGGCTGTCGACCTGCGGCTGCCAGTCCTTGGTGAACCACGTTCCGCCGAAGGTGTTGACGACGGTGCTCAGCGGGGCGGCCAGCTGACCCCAGCCCGGCTGGCCGCGCAGACAGATCCCCTTCATGCCCTTGCGGAAGCCGTCCAGCTTCGCCGCCAGGGCGGCCACCTGGTGCCAGGTGGGCCGGGCGGGCATGGTCAGCCCGGCCTCCTTGAGGAGGTCCTTGCGGTACATCAGGAACGAGGACTCGCCGTAGAAGGGCTGTGCGTAGATCTTGCCGTCGGCGGCCGTGAGGGAGGAGCGGACCGGGGGCAGGATGTCGCCCTGGTCGAAGGCGCGGTCCTTGGCGGCACGGGTGCCCAGCTCGGTCAGCCAGCCGTTGCGGGCGTAGATGGGTGTCTCGTAGTTGCTGACGCTCGCCACGTCGTACTGCCCGGCCTGGCTGGAGAAGTCCTGGCTCATCTTGTCGCGCAGATCGTCCTCCGGCAGCACGGTGAAGTTGACCTTGATGCCGGTCTCCTTGGTGAAGTGCTCGGCGGTGAGCCGCTGAAGATCCACCATCTGCGGGTTGTTGACCATCAGGACGTTGATGCTGCGGCGGCTCTCGTTGCCCGCGTCGCCGGCGCCGCGGTAGCAGCCGGTCGTGGACAGTGCCAGGGCGACGGCGAGGGCGGTCAGCACTGGGGAGCGGCCGCCGCGGCCTGGTCCGGGGGATCGTGCTCTCACGGCTCGTACCTTTCTGGGGACAAGAGGGGTGCGTGTCCGGCGAATGCCGCACAAGCGGCGGTTCCGGGGCGTACCGCGCCGTTTCGCGGGCACGCCCGGGAGCCGTCCGACGGCCGGCGGTGCGGGCCCGGCCTTCGGCGGTCAGCTGTGGGGGATGTGGCGTTGCGGTGCGGGGCCGGTCGTCCGGCGGCTCCGGCCGCGGTCAGACCCGGAGCACCTGCGGCCCCAGGAGCGAGTAGCGATGCGCCTCCGGCGCGGACAGCCCCGCGTCGGTGACGATCGTGTCGAAGTCACGTACCTCGGCGAACCGGCAGAAACTGCTGGCGCCGAATTTGCTGTGCACCCCGACCAGCACCCGCCGCCGCGAGGAGCGGACGGCCTGCTCCTTCACCTCGGCGACCGCCGGATCCGGGGTGGTCAGACCGTGCTCCCGGGAGACGCCGTTCGCCCCCAGGAACGCCAGGTCGATCACGAACCGGGCGAGCATGTCCCGGGCCCAGGACCCCACCGTCGCCTGCGTCCCGGAGCGGACCCGGCCGCCGGCCAGCAGAACGGTGGTGGATTCGGAGGCCGCGACCAGCGAGGCGGTCCGCAGCGAGGCGGTGATCACAGTCAGCGGGCGGTCGGTGGGCAGCAGCGTGGCGACCAGCTCCGGGGTGTAGCCCTCGTCGACGAACACCGTCTCGGCCTCGCCGACCAGCGCCGCGGCGGCGGCCGCGATCCGGCGCTTCTCGTCCACCTGCTGGGTCTCCCGCCGGGCCAGCGTGGTCTCGAACCCGGCGCTCTCGACCGGGTACGCCGCGCCGTGCGTACGCCGGACCAGGCCCCGGCGCTCCAGCTCGCTCAGATCGCGCCGGACGGTTTCCCGGGCGACCCCGAATTCCGCCGCGGCCTCGGCGACCTCGATCCGGCCGGACTGCCGGGCGAGCGCGAGGAGGCGATGCTGTCGTTCCTCGGCCCTCATGGCTCACTCCTGCCGCTTTCTGTGTGCTTCCGGTCTGCGTTCGGTCACGAGGTTGCCCGTTTCCGCCCGCATCAGGTTTATAGCAACCGGAGCGGCGCCGCAGGCTGCCCGTCGCGGCAAAAAACCTGACCGTTTCCGCCCGCTTCCGAACGCTGTCAGCCTGGCCGTACGCACGAACGGGTGCCCGTACGGCACGCGGGGAGGGTCCGTCCGGGCGCGGCGGGCCGGGGCGGAGTCCGCGGCGGTCCGTGGTGCGCCCGCGGCCCACCGCGGTGGTGCAGCCGGCGGCGGCGCTTAGTCTGGACGGCATGAGCTCGGAGATGCGGTCGTTGGCGGTCACTGCGATCGTGCAGGCGGAAGAGTGTGCGGTGTTGCGGGTGAGCGGAGAGCTGGACCTCCGTACCGAACAGGCCTTTCTGGCCGAGGCCCGGGAGGTGGTCTCGGCCGGACACCGCTTCCTGGTGCTCGATCTGACCGCGCTGCGCTTCTGTGACTCCCGCGGGCTGAGCTGCCTGCTGGCCCTGGAATGGCTCTGCCGGCGCCTGGAGGGCAGGCTGCTGCTGGCCTCGCTCGGCGTACGGATGCTGCGGCTGCTGGTCGGCACCCAGTCCCTCAGCGTCTTCTCCTGCTACCCCACCGTCGGCCATGCGCTGACCGCGGTCCCCGACGCCAGCCGCCCGGCGTGGCCGCCCGCGGTGGAGGAGCCGGTCACGGAGGCCGACGACATCTGAGCCGGGCGGCCCGCCGTCGTCCCGGGCCGCTCACCGGCCTCCGACGGGCGCGGGCGCCCGGCTACTCGGCCCGGCCGAGGTCCCGGACGAGGGTGGGGGAGGGGCGGGGAATCTCGCCGAAGTCCTCGTCGTCGCTGTCCACGACGAGACGGTTGATCACATTCTCCAGCGCGGTCGGCAGCGTCGGGGCGAGCCCGCTGTGCCACTGGACGAGGAGGTTGTGCCGGGCCGCGTCCGGCAGCAGCTGCTTCTCGTCGAACGCGGCCACCGAGCGGCGCTCCTCGTCCGGCGCGTGGGCGGCCTGCTCGCGCCAGTAGGCGGCGTCGCGGTACTCGCCGTTGCGGCGGTGCGAGAGATACAGGCAGTAGGCGGCCGTCCGGCTGCCGGCGCCGGCGCCGAAGTGCCACCAGAAGTGCGCCGCGTCGGTCCGCCCGGTGATGTGCAGCAGACAGGCGAAGACCAGCGCGCCCTCGGGGTCGATGTGATGGTCGTCGACCAGCCGTTCCAGACTCGCCGCGGCCGCCGCGGCATTGACGACCAGCGCACAGGCCAGCTGGAGCTCATGGGTGGCCTCGTCCCGGGCGCTGGGATAGGTGCTGGGTGCGCCCTGGTCGGCCCGGACCGTCCGGACCGCCGTCGGACGGCCGTCCGCGGCCGCCGTCTCCGTGCGCGGGGACGCGCCGAGGCAACGGAGCGCGCCCGCGTCATCGAGGTCGCGGAACCCGGCCAGATCATCGATTCCGGATACCGCCGCGGCCGCGCTGAGCAGTGTCTCCACGGTCTCCCGGCGGTCGGCGGGGCGGGTGTGCCACATGGTCAGTTCCCCCTTGCGTTTCCCTGATCGATACCGAGCGCGGCGGCGAGCTTGCGCTTGCCGCGGCTCGCATAGGAGCGGACGGTGACTTCGTCGACGCCGAGCAGCGAGCCGATCTGGGCGTCGCTGTACCCGATGACATGGCGCAGCACGATCACATCGCACTGCCGCTCCGGCAGCCGGGCGATCGCCGCGTACAGCCCCAACTGGCTTTCCAGCATCGCGAATTGCTGCTGGCACTCGCGCAGCAGGGCATGGGTGACGACGGCGAAGGCGGCGGTCTCGGTGAGCGCGGTGGGCTGCTGGTGGTCGTACAGCCACTCCACGACCCGTTCCTTCAGGACCGACCAGGCGTACGCCTCCACCGACGCCTGCCGCAGCGCGTGCGGCCACAGCCGGCCGAGCTGCCCGTACGCGGCCCGGGTGACCTCACGGGCCGCGGCCTGGCTGCCCGTGTGCAGATAGGCGTAGGTCAGCCACTTCCGTGCATGGGTGGCCAGAAACGCCTCGAAGGTGATCGACAGCCGGTGGTCGAGCGGGTCCGATGCGGAGGCCGGGAGCGAACAGCGGGGGAGTGGCGATAACTCCGCGGTACGGACATGCGCCGGAGCGCACGCCGGCGGCGGTCGGTCCCGGTCTGCGCTCACGAACGGTCCTCGTTCCGTTGGACATGCACCGAGCCGGGCGCCGAGGCGCCGCCGGCAGCGGGAGAGCGGTTGCTCTCACCTTCCAATGAACCGGAAAGTGAGCCCGTTTGTGGCATCGGCAGGGCAAAAATCTGCCGCTGCGTATTCATATGACTACGCATGACAGAGGCATGTGACCGCGCATGACCGCGGCATGGCCGCCCGTCATGGGACCCGTCGGCGAGCTCCGGAATGATCCGGGCATACGGGGCTCCACACGTCAACAGCCGGGCGTACGAAGGCGTTTGGCGCGCTGTCGGCGGCGCGCGGCGTACGGAGCGGGCATCATGGTGCGCGGGGGAGGCGCCGGGCGGGATGCCGGATTGGGGAGGCAGCGCACGATGAGCGAGCACGATTCCGTGGTGGACCTACAGCTGGACCGGGCCCACTCGTCCCGGATCTATGACTACTTCCTGGGCGGCAAGACCAACTTCCTGGCCGACCGGATGGCCGCCGGGAGCGTGCTGGGCGTCTTCCCCGCCGCGCTGGTCGCCGCCCGTATCAACCGCGAGTTCATGCACCGTGCCACCCGGTTCCTCGCCGCCGCCGGTCTGCGGCAGTTCCTCGACATCGGCACCGGCATCCCCACCCCGCCGAACCTCCACGACCTCGCCCAGGGCATCGCCCCCGACGCCCGGGTCGTCTACACCGACAACGACCCGATCGTCCTCGCGCACGCCGCGGCCCTGCTGCTGAGCACCCCCGAGGGCCGCACGGCGTACGTCCAGGCCGATGTCAACGACCCCGAGGGCATCCTCACCGCGCCCCGGCTCGTGGACACCCTGGACCTGACCCGCCCGGTCGCGCTCAGCCTGAACGCCCTGATGCACTTCGTCCCCGACGACGGCGAGGACCGCGCCCACACCATCGTCGAGACCCTCAAGGCCGCACTGCCCAGCGGCAGCACCCTGGCGCTGAGCCATGCCACACCGGACTTCAGCCCCGAGGCGATGCGGAAGATCGTCCAGATCTACGGCGATATGGGCACCCGGCTCCAGTTCCGCTCCCGCGCCGAGGTCCTGCGCTTCTTCGACGGCTGGGAGCTGCTGGAACCGGGCCTCACCCTCTCCCACCAGTGGCGCCCCGACCGCCCCGAGGACGCCACCCATGTCACCGACGCGGAGGCCGCCTGCTACGCGGGCGTCGCCCGCAAACCCTGAGCGGGCGCGGCCGGCGGCCTCCCACGCGGATTTCACTCCTTGCGGTAGCCGTACGCCTCCCCGGCCGCCGCCGCGACCGCGTCCAGATCCGCCCCGGCGGACGCGGTGACCACGGCGGCCACCGCACCCTCCACGAACGGCGCGTCCACCAGCCGTGCGCCCTCGGGGAGTTCGTCCCCCTCGGCGATCAGTGCCTTCACGGTCAGCACGGCGCTGCCCAGGTCGACCAGGACCGCCACCCCCGCACCACGGTCCACCGACCGCGCCGCCTCGGTGATCAGCTCCGCACTCGTGCCGAGACCGCCGTCCGGGGTACCGCCCGCGGCGGCCACCGGCACCGTGTCCCCGCCCCCGGCCAGCCCGACCGCCAGCGTCGCCACCGACTCCGCGACCGGCCCGCTGTGGGACACCAGCACCACCCCGACCCGCGCGCCCTCGCCGCCGGCCGTCCCGTTCGCCGTCCCCGTGCTCACTTGGCCACCTCCGCGAGCGCCGCGAACAGCAGCGCCGAGGACGTCGCCCCCGGATCCTGATGTCCGATGCTGCGTTCTCCCAGATAGCTCGCCCGGCCCTTTCTGGCCTGCATCGGCACGGTGGCCAGCGCACCCTCCTGGGCGGCCGCGGCCGCCGCGTCGAAGGAGTCCGCCAGCGCCGTGACCCCGGGCGTCAGCGCATCGAGCATCGTCTTGTCGCCCGGCGCCGAACCGCCGAGCTGCCCCACCGCGGTCACCCCGGCGGCCAGCGCCGACCGCAGCTCCTGTGCCGAGACCTGCGGCGCCTCGCCCAGCGTCTTGCCGGCGCGCCGCAGCAGCGTCCCGTAGAGCGGCCCGGACGCCCCGCCCACACTGGAGATCAACTGTCGTCCGGCGGCGGTCAGGACGGCGCCGGGCGTCACCGGCGGCTCTGTCTCCAGTACCTTGACCACGGCCGTGAAGCCGCGCTGCATGTTCCTGCCGTGGTCGGCGTCACCGATGGGTGAGTCCAGCTCGGTGAGCCGGTCGGCCTCCCGGTCGATGACGGCGGCGGCCGCCGTCATCCAGCGTACGAAGAACGCGGCATCCAGCACCGTTTCGGACACGGACTACTCTCCTTGGTTGTTCAGGCACTGAGTAAGAAAGCGATGGGGGAACGGGTCCGGAGCCCGCTCACCGTCCCCAGCGAAGCCCCGCCGTCTGCACCGGCGCGTCCCACAGCCGCAGCAGCTCCCCGTCGACCTGGCACAGCGTCACCGAGCAGCCCGCCATGTCCAGCGACGTCACATAGTTCCCGACGAGCGTGCGAGCCACCGCCACGCCCCGCTCGTCCAGCACCCGGCGGACCTCCGCGTTGAATCCGTACAGCTCCAGCAGCGGGGTCGCCCCCATGCCGTTGACCAGCACCAGCACCGGCAGCCGCGGATCCAGATCCTCCAGGATCGCGTCCACCGCGAAGTCCGCGATCTCCCGCGAGGTCATCATCGCGCGGCGCTCGCGCCCCGGCTCACCGTGGATCCCGACCCCCAACTCCAGCTCCCCGGCCGGAAGATCGAACGTCGGGCTGCCCTTCGCCGGCGTCGTACAGGCACTCAGCGCCACCCCGAAGCTGCGCGAGGACGCCACGACCTGCCGGGCCAGCGCCTCCACCCGCTCCAGCGGCATGCCCTCCTCGGCCGCGGCACCGGCGATCTTCTCCACGAAGAGGGTCGCCCCGGTGCCGCGCCGCCCCGCCGTGAACGTCGAGTCGGTCACCGCGACATCGTCATCGATGAGCACACTGGCCACCTGCACCCCCTCGTCCTCCGCCAGCTCCGCCGCCATCTGGAAATTGAGGACGTCCCCCGTGTAGTTCTTCACGAGGAACAGCACGCCCTGGCCACTGTCCACGGCCGCCGCGGCCCGCACCATCTGATCGGGCACCGGCGAGGTGAAGACCTCACCCGGACAGGCGGCGTCCAGCATGCCGGGCCCCACGAATCCCCCGTGCAGCGGCTCGTGCCCACTGCCGCCCCCGGACACCAGCGCCACCTTCTCCGCCACCGGCGCGTCGCGCCGCACGATCACCCGGTTCTCGGCATCCACCACCAGCTCGGGGTGCGCCGCCGCCATCCCGCGCAGCGCATCCGCGACCACGGTTTCGGCGACGTTGATCAGCATCTTCATGGGTACCTCCTGGTGAGCTGGCAATCGGGTCGCTGACCGGCGTTTGCCCAGGTCAGGCATTGGTGATGCATGGCTATCGATCTTGGCGGTCTCTGGACGGCGGGGGAAGGGGTCCGGCACTACGGATGCCGACTTCGTGCTGACCCTTCTGAGGGATTGCCAGGAGCGTTCCGTGCGGCTTCGACTGTGCCTGTACCCGGTGGCTCCAGTATCCGACCGCGAGCGTTCCGGCGGTGTTGTTACGTACGGGTGTCGTTTCGCTGGGCGTGGTGTTCACCCGAGGGGCGCGACGGGGCGGAGCGGGCGGGCTGCTCTGCCATCTGGATGATCCAGGGACGCGCCGGCCGAAGCGATCCGCTCGCGCGACCCCCGCCGGCGATGGCCTGTGAGGGACACAACAGGAATTTTGCGTAGTTCGGGCACAACCATTTGGGGTCGTCGGGGATCCCACTCCCCGTCAAGAAAACTCCCGGCCTTCGTCTTGAGGCCGACAGCTTCGAGGAGCAACCCCGACATGCCCGAGACGGGCCGCGGATCCGCCCCGCGCTTCAGCATCATCGTTCCGGTCTACAACGTGCAGGGCTACCTTCGCGCGTGCCTGAACTCGCTGCTGGCGCAGGACTTCTCCGACTTCGAGGTCATCGCGGTCGACGACTGCTCGCCGGACCGCAGTGGCGAGATCCTGGCGGAGTTCGCCGCCCGCGACCCGCGGGTGATCCACGTGCGCCACGAGGAGAACGGTGGCATCGGCGCGGCCCGGAACACCGGCGTACAGCGGGCGCGCGGCGACTATCTGCTGTTCCTCGACAGTGACGACACCTTCACCGCGGGCGCGCTGCGGGCCATGGCCGAGCGGCTGGGAGAAGCGGCGGACCCGGACCTGCTGCTCTTCGACCACGTACGGACCTACTGGTGGCACGCGGTCAAGCCGAGTGCCGTCCGGGAGCTCCTCGCCGAGGCCGGAAAGGAGGTCTTCAAGCCCGCCGAACGCACCGAGTTCCTGCATATGTTCGCGGTGGTGTGGAACCGTGCCTTCCGGCGTGACTTCTTCGTGGACAACGGATTCCGGTACACCGACGGGCTCTACGAGGACGCCCTCATGGTCTATACGACGATGCTCACCGCCGAGCGTGCCGTGTGCATGGACCACGCCTGTGTGGAATACCGCCAGCGCCGGCACGGCAATTCCATGAAGACGCCGGGCCGCAAGCACTTCACGATATTCGACCAGTACCAGCGGCTCTTCGACTTCCTCGACGGCCGGCCGGACCTCGATCATCTGCGGCCGCTGTTCTTCGAGCGTATGGTCAGCCACTTCCTGTTCACCGGTGCGCGGGAGAGCCGGGTGCACGTGCAGGACCGGCCGGAATTCTTCCGCCGTTCCGTGGCGATGTACCGGCGGCACAAGCCCGCGGGATTCACCCCGCCCCCGGAGGTCGACGCCCTCCAGTTCCAGGCGCTGGAACGCGGTTCTTACCGTGTCTTCCAGGCGCTGAATCTGGCCAGCCGTACCCGGAAGAGCGGTCAGCAGCGCCTGCACAAGGCCCAGCGCGCCATGAGCAAGCGGGCCGCGACGAGCTTCTACCGGATGCAGCTGAAGCGCCCCATCGACCAGAACCTCGCCGTCTTCAGCGCCTATTGGAATCGCACCCCGTCCTGCAATCCGCTGGCGATCTACGAAAAGGCCAGGGAACTGGCCCCGCAGCTGCACGGGGTGTGGGTCGTGCGCGAGGACGTCGTGGACACCGTGCCGGACGGTATGGACCACGTCGTCGTCAACAGCCGGCGCTACTGGGAATTGATGGCGCGCGCGAAGTACTTCGTCAACAACGTCAACTTCGCCGACGACGTGGTCAAGCGCAAGGGCCAGGTCCATATACAGACCCATCACGGCACCCCGCTCAAGCGCATGGGCATCGACCAGCAGAAGTATCCGGCCGCCGCCAAGGGAATGAGCATGCGCAAGCTGCTTGAACGGGCCGACCGCTGGGACCTGTCGGTCTCTTCCAACCGGCACACGAGTGAGCAGTGGGAGCGGGTCTATCCCTGTAGCTTCGAGTCCATCGACGCCGGTTATCCGCGCAATGATGTGTTCTTCCGGACCGGGGCCCGGGAAATCCTGGAGATCCGGGAGCGGCTGGGGATCGCCCCCGGCAGCACCGCCGTCCTCTACGCCCCGACGGTGCGCGACTACCAAGTCGGCTATGTGCCGCAGCTGGACCTGGCGAAGCTCACCCGCGAACTCGGCCCGGACATCGTCCTGCTGGTCCGTACGCACTACTTCTACGGTCAGAACCCGCACCTTCAGAAGCTCCAGGAGGAGGGTGCGCTGATCGATGTCTCCCGGCACCCGTCGGTCGAGGAACTGTGCCTCGCCGCGGACGCGCTGATCACGGACTACTCGTCGATCATGTTCGATTACGCCAACCTCGACCGGCCGGTCATCAACTACGCCGACGACTGGGAGACGTATGTCCGCTCCCGCGGGGTCACCTTCGACCTGCTGTCAGGAAAGCCGGGAGACACCCCGGGGATCGTCGCCACCAGCGAGGACGAGCTGATCGAGGCGTTCCGCAGCGGCCGCTGGAACGGCACCGAGGCCGCCGGGCTGCGGGCCGCCTTCCGCGCCCGCTTCTGCATGTGGGACGACGGCCACGCCGCCGAGCGGGTGGTCAACCGGGCCTTCCTCGGCAACCCGGAACTGCTCCCGGCGCCGCTTCCGCTGTCCGAGCGCACCGTCCCGCCGTCCCCGGCCGAGGCCAGGTGTGAGCGGACGCGGACCGGGCACCCGCAGCGGTGAACCACCATGAGGCGACCGGAAGGAGCCGGCACATGCAGCGTCACGAGGTGCCCGACCCGCCACCGCCGGGCCCGCTGGACCCCGTCCACCCCAAGCCCCAGCCGCCGCCGGTCCCCGCCCCGGATCCCGAGCCCGCGCCCCGGCCCGGCCCCGGCCGCGGCCCCGACCGGGTCCGCCGGTGACCGCCCCGGCAGGGCGGAGGGCGCGCGTCCCGCTCGGGAGGCCGGCCCAGGGAGCGCGCTCTACGCTGGGTGAGGAAGCCGGCGACCGGATGCGGTGAGGCGGTGGAAGGCTCGTGGCCGTACGACACCAGCTGATCAGGCGGTCGCCCGAGGAGCTGTGGGCGGTGCTCGCCGACCGCTCCCGCTACCAGGACTGGGTGGTCGGCACCGCGCGTTCGCGGCCGAAGGACGGCGACTGGCCGGAGGTCGGTGCCTCGCTCGAATACACCGTGCGCCTGGGGCCCTGGGAGGCCGCCGGGCACACCGTCGTCCGCCACAGCGATCCGCCGCGCACCCTCGAACTGGAGGTGGACAGCGGCCGGCTGGGCACCGCCCGGATCTCCGTCGAGGTGCGTCCCTGGGGCGCCGATTCCCTGGTCATCGTCGACGAACACCCCCTGGCCGGACCGGGCGGACGGCTGCACAACGCCGCGCTCGACCTGCTGCTTCAGCTGCGCCACCGCAGCATGCTCAGCAGGCTCGCCGAGGTGGCCGAAGAGGCCCCGGTCCGTACACCCGGCGGAGCCTGAACCGCCGCCCCGCCGGGTGCACCACGGCCAGGCGAACAGGAGGCAGCGATGCCGGACGCAGTGGTGATCGGTGCCGGGCCCAATGGACTTGTCGCGGCGAACCTGCTGGCCGACGCCGGGTGGAGCGTGGAGGTGCTGGAGGAGCAGGAGGAGCCGGGCGGCGCGGTCCGCAGCGACCGTGCGGTGCACCCCGACTTCGTCAACGACCTGTGCAGTTCGTTCTATCCGCTGGCCGTCGCCTCCCCGGTCCTCGCCGCCCTGAACCTCTACGAAGAGGGGCTGGTCTGGAGTCACGCGCCCCAGGTGCTGGCCCATCCGCTGACCGACGGCCGCTGCGCGCTGCTGGGCCGCGCCACGGCCGGCACGGCGGCGGGACTGGAGACCTTCGGCACCGGCGACGGCGCGGCCTGGCAGGAACTGTGCGACCTCTGGGACCGGGTCGGCGGCGACCTCCTCGACGCACTGTTCACCCCCTTCCCGCCGCTGCGTGTCCTGGCCCGGCTCGCCGCCCGGCTCCGCGGTGCCGGCGGGCTGCGGCTGGCGCGGATGATGCTGCTGCCCGTACGGCGCCTGGGCGAGGAGGAGTTCCAGGGCGAGGCGGGCCGGCTGCTGCTGGCGGGCAACGCCCTGCACGCCGACCTCGCCCCCGAGGCCACCGGCAGTGGCGGCTTCGGATGGCTGATGTCGATGCTCGGCCAGCACTACGGCTTTCCGGTACCGGCCGGTGGTGCCCAGTCGCTCACCTCCGCCCTGGTGCGGCGGCTGTACCGCCGCGGCGGGGTGCTGCGCTGCGGGGAGCGGGTCGATGAGATCGTCGTACGCTCCGGGCGCGCGGTGGCAGTGCGGACCGCGATCGGTGAGATGGTGCCGGGCCGCCGCGCCGTACTGGCGGATGTGTCCGTGCCCGCCCTGTACGGCCGGCTGGTCGACTCCCGGCACCTCCCCGGAGGGCTGACGGCGGAACTGCGGCGCTTCCAATGGGACTTCGCCACCTTCAAGGTGGACTGGGCGCTCGGCGGCCCGGTGCCGTGGACCGCCGCGGCCGCCGCCACCGCGGGCACCGTGCATCTGGCCGACGGCATGGACGAACTCACCCGCTTCACCGCCCAGATCGCCGCGGGCCAGGTGCCCGACCGCCCGTTCGCGCTGTTCGGCCAGATGACCACCGCCGACGCCACCCGCTCCCCGCCCGGCACCGAGGCGGCCTGGGCCTACACCCACGTACCCCACCGGATCCGGGGCGACGCGGGGGAGCAGGGGATCGGCGGCGCCTGGGGCCAGGGGGACCAGGAAGCGATGGCGGACCGGCTGGAGGAGCAGGTCGAGCGCTTCGCACCGGGCTTCCGGTCCCGGATCAAGGCGCGCCGGATCCTCGCCCCGCCCACGCTGGAGGCGCTGGACGCCAATCTGCACGGGGGCGCCCTCAACGGCGGTACGGCCGCCCTCCACCAGCAGCTGGTGTTCCGTCCGCTGCCGGGTCTCGCCCGTCCGGAAACCCCCGTGGCGGGCCTCTACCTGGCCTCCGCCGGGGCCCATCCGGGCGGCGGGGTGCACGGCGCCCCCGGCGCCAACGCGGCCCGCGCGGCGCTGCGCACCCGCGTACCGGCCCGCGTCCTCAGCCGGGCACAGCGCGCACTCCAGCGCGGCGGTGCAGCACTGGGCGCGCCGGAGGGTTGAAGTGACGGGACGCCAAACTCCCTCCCATGCCGGGCACTTCGGAGCCCGTCCGCTGCCGGCCCCCACTCGGACCCCAGGGCGCAAGCCGGAGTGACCGGTCAGGGCTCAATCCGGAGTGACCGGTCCGGCCGGCAGCGCCGCCAGCAGCATCAGGGCCACATCGTCCTGCCGGTCCACGTCGCCGTGCCGGTTCTCCAGGAGGGAGTCGGCGAGCCGGTCCGGGCTCAGGGGCGGTGCGTCGTTGAGGCGTGCGGCCAGGTCGGCGACGGAGAGGTCCGGATCGGTCCCCGGCGTTTCGATCAGGCCGTCGGTGTAGAGCGCCAGGACGGACCGCGGCGGCAGGGTGACCTCCGTGGCGGAGTACCGGGCCCCGGGCTCGATGCCCAGCAGCAGCCCCGGGGGGACATGCAGCACCGTGGTGTGCCGGTCGGGGTGGCGCAGCAGCGGCGGGGGATGGCCGGCGCCGGCCAGCCGCGCCCGGCGGGTGGGCAGGTCGATGTGGACGTACAGACAGCTGGTGAACAGCCCCGGATCCAGGTCGGTCAGCAGCCGGTTCGTACGGGCCAGCACCTCGTCCGGCGCGGCCCCGGCGGTGGCGTAGGCGCGGACGGCGGTGCGGACCTGCCCCATGAGGGCGGCCGCCGCCGCGTTGTGGCCCTGGACGTCACCGATGACGGCGGCGACGCTGTGCTCGTTGAGGCGGATCAGATCGTAGAAGTCGCCACCGATGTCCATACCGCGGGTCGACGGCAGGTAACGGGCGGCGACGGCGAACCCCGGCACCGGGGGCAGCCCGTGCGGCAGCAGGCCGGCCTGGAGATCGTGCGCCAGCTGCTGCTTGGTGTCGTACAGGCGGGCGCGGTCCAGCGCCTGGGCGATCAGCCCCGCCAGTGAGGTCAGGACCTGGCGTTCCTCCAGGCTGAAGGTGCGGGCCCGGGTGTACGCGAGGATGCAGCAGCCGACCGGGCGGCCGGACACGATCAGCGGCAGCACGGCCCGCGCCGCCTTGCCGGTCAGCCGCGGCAGTCCCGGGTAGTCGTGCTCGATCTCCTCGGGGGACGAGAAGAAGCGGGGCTCCCCGGTGGCGAGGGCGTGGACGGCGGGGCTGTTGGCGGCGCCGAGGGCGACCCCTTCGAAGGCGGCGACCGCCTCGGCGGGGTAGCCGCGATGCCCGATGGTCCGCAGCCGGCCCGCCTCCGCCACGTACATGAGCATGCCTTGGGCGCCGAACGCCGGCACGATCTGGTCGGCGACGAGATCGACCACATCCTGCGTGCCCACGGCCTCGGTGAGGGCCGCTGCGAGATGCAGCACGTGGTAGATCTGCCCGGCCCGCACCGGCACGGCCTCCCCTGGCGCGGGTGCGGGCGCCACCGGGCCGTAGTCCTTGTCCGACGGGCTGATCCACACGCTCAGACCTCTGCTGTCCGGGAAGAGCCGGAAGGTGAGCCAGTGGTGCGGCGGCCGGCTGGCGGTGAACGACGTCGGACGGCGGCTGATCACCGCGGCGCGGTAGCGGTCCTCGAAGGCCGGGTCGCGCAGCCACGGCAGCGCCTCCCAGGGGCGCGCGCCGATCAGCCGGGTGCCCGCCTCGCCGAGCAGCTCCACCGCGCCCCGCGTGACCAGGGTGATCCGTCCTTCCAGGTCGAGGGCGCAGCAGCCGCCGGGCAGCCGCTCCAGGTAGTCGGCCGCCGCCAGCGCCTCGGCCGGGCCCACGGACCGCGCCGGCGGCGGCGTGAGGACCCGCGGCGCCTCGGACGGACCGGAGCCGTCGGGCCGGGGGTGCCGGGCCAGCAGCGCCGCCAGTCGCCGGCACGCGGCCGTCACCGCGTCGCGTTCCGCCGTCGACAGCTCGGACGGATGGCCGGCGGGCCACAGCAGCAGCAAGGCGCCCAGGCTGCCGGCCGGGCTGCTGACCGGGGCCGCCGCCAGCGAGAAGTCGTAGGGCACCGCCACCGCCGTCCGCGGGAAGTCGCGGGCCATCTGCTGCTGGCCGCCCGCCCACACCAGGCGCTGCTCGTGGGTGGCGACGGCGACCGGGATGGGGGCTGCCAGCGCGACCCGGTCCCACGGCGCCAGGAACGGCGCCGGTACCCCGCTCATGACGGTCAGCTGGAGGACCGGCGCGTCGGCCGCCAGCACATAGACCCCGCCGACGGACGCCCCGGCCTCCTCCATCGCACGCAGCAGCGCCCGGCCCACCGGGTCGCCCGCCGGGCCGGGACCGGCCTCGCCGGTCATCGCGCACCTGCGCACTGTCGTCGTGCCATCGAGACCCACTCCGGCCCGCCGGTTGCTCCCCGTGCCGAGACCGTCATGACGTCTCTCCGGGGCAGTGCTGACGTTACGCCGCTCACCGGGCCCCGGCACTCGCTGCCGGGCCGGTACCCGCAGCCTCGGGACCAGGCACTTCGGCTCCAAGATGCGCTCAGCTCAAGCCGCGTATCATGAAGTGGCGCCTCTTTGTAGTGGCGCGGGCAGCATGTCGCCTCCGATTTCGGAGAGGAACATGGCCACAGGCGAAGAGGACGAGACCGAACGAGTCCGGCGTCCGTCCCACAAAAAGACCGCCAAGAAGACCGCCAAGAAGACCGTCAAAAAGACCGCCAAAAGCGCGAGCAGTGTCCGGGCCGGCCACCGCGAGAGCGAAAGCGACAGCGAACCGCGCACGGGCCGTCGTGTTTCGGCGCCACGTGCCATGCGGTACGCGGCGGACCAGCTCAAGGAACTGCTGGGGCGGGCTCCCGAGTCCGTCTCCGCGGTGCAGCCGACAGAGGACGGCTGGCAGGCGGACGTGGAGGTCCTGGAGCTGGAACGCGTCCCCGGGACGACCAGCGTGATGGCGACCTACCGGGTGATGCTGGACAAGGAAGGCGAACTGGTGGCGTACGAGCGCACCCGCCGCTACACCCGCGGCCAGATCGACCGCCGATAGGGCCCCGGGAAGCCACCCAGGAACGTTCGCCGGGGGAACGAGACGGCCGCTCCCCAGGCCGGAGCGAGCCGGTGAAGGGAGGCACCGTGACTGTGGTGCCGCAAAGCGGAGGGACCGTTGCCGCAGGTGGCGGCGCGGGCTCCGGAAACCTCTACGACATCCTCGATCTGATCCTGGACCGCGGTCTGGTGATCGACGCCTTTGTGCGTGTGTCGTTGGTGGGCATCGAGATCCTCAAGATCGACGCCCGCATCGTCGTCGCCAGCGTCGACACCTACCTGCGCTTCGCCGAGGCCTGCAACCGCCTCGACCTGGAGGCGGGACGCAAGGCACCCTCCCAGCTGACCGACCTCGTCGGTGAGGTGACCGAGGGTGGCTCGCACGGCAAGGCGAAGGGCGCGCTGTCCGGCGCCGCGGAAGCGGTGACCGAAGCCCTCAAGGGCGGCGGCGATGACGACGAGGAGCACGAGTCGAGGCGCAAGGAGCCCGCCGAGCGGCGCGAGCGGTCCGCTCGCCGGCCGGCCCGGCGCCGAAAGGAGTGAGGGATGTCGGTCTACGTCTACTCCATCCTCGCGACCACCCATCCGCAGAACCTGGAGGGCCTCCACGGGGTGGGAGACCCCCCGTCCGACCTCCGCACGGTGCAGAGCAAGCAGCTGTCCGCCGTCGTCAGCGACGCCCCGGAGGAGCTGCGGCCCAAACGCCGGGACCTCGGCGCGCACCAGGCCGTCCAGGAACGGCTGATGAACGACGGCACGGTCCTGCCCTTGCAGTTCGGCTTCACGACCACGGACGACGAGGCCGTACGGGCCGTCCTGAAGGAGCGGGCGGACGAATTCGCCGAGCGGCTGGAGGCGTTGGACGGCTGCGTCGAATACCACCTGAAGGCCGCCCAGGACGAGGATGCGCTGCTGCGGCAGATCCTCACGGAGTCGGATCAGGCACGACAGCTCAACGACCAGATCAGAAGCGGCAATGCCGCGCCCGAACTCCCGCTCGCCCTCGGTGAGATGGTCTCCCAGGAAGTGCAGGCACGGCAGGAGCAGCTCGCCGCCGGAGTCCTCGACGCGCTGCGCGGCTTCGCCCGGGAGGAGCGGCTCTCACCACCGACCGGGAACGACTTCCTGAGCGTGTCCTTCCTGGTGGAGCAGGACGACGAGAAGAGCTTCCTCAGTGCGCAGCGGGATCTCGCCGAGGAGCTGGGGGAGGACTTCGACCTCCGGCTGCTCGGCCCGCTGCCCGCCTACAGTTTCGTTTAGGGGGTCCCCATGGGCCTGTTGAGTCACCTTGCCACCCTTCCGCTGGCGCCGGTGCGCGGCGTGGCCTGGGTCATGGAACGCGCCCTGGACGCCGCGGAGCAGGAGTACTACGACCCCGAACCCATCGAGCGGGAGCTCGCCGAGCTCGAACGCGCGCTGCTGGCCGGAGAGATCTCCGAGGAGACCTTCGACCGGCGCGAGGACGAGCTGCTGGACCGGCTGGACGAGATCAGGGCCCATGCCCAGGGCACCAACAGCTGACCGCGGTGGCCGCCGCGGAACGGGAGCGCCGCCCCGCGCTCCCGTCGCAACGCCGGGAAACGAGGTGCAGCGGCCGTGAACGAACCCGTCGCCAGGAGGATGGGCGACTATCCGTCCCGGGCCGGCCCGTACGGCGGGCAGGGCTCGTCGGCCAACCTTGCCGACATCTTGGAGCGGGTCCTGGACAAGGGCATCGTCATCGCCGGCGACATCCAGATCAACCTGCTGGACATCGAACTGCTCACCATCAAACTGCGCCTGCTGGTCGCCTCGGTGGACAAGGCGAAGGAAATGGGCATCGACTGGTGGGAGCACGACCCCTCACTCTCCTCCCGCGCGTCCGACGGCTACCGCTCGCTCGCCGACGAGAACAAACGGCTGCGCGCCGAGATCCGGTCCCTGCGCGAGGGCGACGAACTGCCCGCGGCCGAGGAGGAGGACGAGGAGGAGTACGCGTACGAGGACGAGGACGAAGGGGAGCACGAGGGCGAGGCAGCAGCCGAGGACGAGGAGGACAAGCCCCGTCCCGCCCGCCGCGCCACCACCACCCGTGGCACCCGCGCCAAACGGCCCGAGCCCCGCCCCCGTAGCAAGAAGCGGCGGGACACCTCATGACCGAGGTCATCAGCTATGCGTACGCGGTCGCGCGGGATGCCGGCGGATCGCTGGCGGAGGCGCTGGCCGGGCTGCCGGGGGTCGCGGACTCACCGGTGCATCTGGTGCGGGCCGGGGAGCGCGGTGACGTGGTGGTCGCCGTGAGCCCGGTGCCCGAACAGGACTTCCAAGAGGCCGCGCTGCGCGCCAACTTGGAGGATCTGGAGTGGCTGGAGTCGGTGGCCCGCGCCCATCACCGGGTGATCGAGGCGCTGGCCGCCCGTACCACCGTTCTGCCGCTCCGGCTGGCGACGGTGTATCTCGACGACGAGCGGGTGCGGCGCATGCTGGAGACCCGTCAGCAGGCGTTCGCCGGGCGGCTGGCCGAGCTGGCCGCGCACACGGAGTGGGGCGTCAAGATCTATGCCGAGGCGCCCGCGCCCACCGACCGGCCGGCCCCGCCGCCCGCGGACGCGGACCCGGGCCTGAGCCCCGGACGGGCCTACCTCAGCCACCGCAAGGCACAGCGGCACGCCCGGGAGGACGCCTACCGCGACGCCGAAGAGGCCGCCCGGCGCGTCGAGACCGCCGCCCGCGGATACGCGGTCGACCGGGTCCAGCACCGGGTACAGCAGGGCGAACTCGCCCGCGGGCCGGGCGAGAACGTCGTCAACGACGCCTACCTCGTGCCGCTCGGGCAGGCCGAGAGCTTCCGCGCGGACGTCAGCCGGGCCGCCGAGGGACTGTCCGGGGTGCGGGTGGAGGTCACCGGGCCCTGGGCCCCGTACTCCTTCGCCACGCCGCCCGAGACCGAACCGGTGCGGGGAGCCGCTCCATGAGGCCGGCGGGCGGGCCGCCGGCAACGACGGACGAACCGCTGCCGGACCGGCAGATCGCGCTGATCGATCTGCTGGACCGGCTGCTCAGCGGCGGCGTGGTCCTCACCGGCGATGTCGTGCTCTCGATCGCCGATATCGACCTCGTCCGTATCTCGCTGCGCGCCCTGATCGTCTCCATCAGCGAACAGAACCCCTCCCCGTGGTCCGCCCTCACCACCTCGGTACGGGACGACCATGACGGCTGAGAACCGCCGGCCCGGCAACCGGTTCGACGATGTCGCCGACGCGGCCGACCGGGCCTTCCGTCTGCTGCCCGCGGCACCGCAGGACATTCCGCCGCCCGGCGGCCCGGCGGCCCGGCATCCGGCGCACCGGATCAGCGCCGACCCCGACACGGTGGAGCGGGATCTGATCAAGCTCGTGCTCACCCTGGTCGAGCTGCTGCGGCAGCTGATGGAACGCCAGGCCCTGCAACGCGTCGACGCCGGGGACCTCACCGAGGAACAGGAGGAACGCCTGGGAGCGACGCTGATGATTCTGCACGACCGGATGGTGGAACTCTGCGCCCGCTATGAGCTGACGATGCAAGACCTCAATTTGGATCTCGGGCCGCTCGGGACCCTGCTGCCACCCGCCGAAGAACCCTGAAGGGAGTACGCCATGGGCATCGCGAAGAAGACCAGGAACCTCGGCCATATCGTCGAGGGAAAGGCCAAGGAAACGACCGGGAGAGCCCTCGGAAACAAAGGTCTCCGCAGGCGAGGCAAAGCGGAACAGGCTCTGGGGAAAATGAAGCAGGCGGTGGAAAAGGGCCGGGACACTCTGAAGCACTGACCACCGCGGCCCCGCCGTCGCCCTTTCGCGACGACGGGGCCGGGGCCCTGGGGCGTGCCACCCGCGGCGCCCCGGTCAGGGCTGCCGGCGCGCCTGCTCGGCGGCCGCCCGGCCCGCCTCGGACAGCCCGTTGGCGGAGCCGGTGCCCGGGAAGCCGGCCTTCGTCGCAGGCCCGGCCACCCGCCGCCGGTACGGGCCTCACCGCTGGTTGAAGCGGTCGGCCGCCCGTTCGTTGAGGGCGCCGAGGACACCGCGGAGCCGATGGGCCGGTGGCCGTTCCCCGGCGGCGACCGTCGAACCGTCGACGGTGCCACGCGCACCGTTGCGGGGCAGCACCCGGGCGACCGCGGACACCAGCCGGGTGGTGGTCACCGGCGCCAGCCCGTGCGCCGTGGCGCCGAGCCTGGCCGCCGGTGTCAGCACGATCCGGGGCCGCCGCCGCTGGAGCGCGGTCACGATGCGCTCCGCCGCCCGCTCGGCGTTCATGGACAGCACCGGGGCCCCGGCCAGCGCCGAGAACCAGGCGTACTCCCGGCGGCGGTCCCCGCCGAAGAGGGCGTGCAGATGGGAGCCCGTGCGCATCAGACCGGGGTGCACCGCGGTCACCGTGACACCGTGCGGGGCCTCTTCCGCATGCAGCCCTTCGGCCAGCGCGGCCACCGCGGACTTGGCGCAGGAGTACGGCAGCAGATGCGGCACCGCCAGCAGGCCGCCGACCGAACCGACGAGCGCCAGCCGGCCGCCGGCCGGGCTGCGCCGCAGATGAGGGAGGGCGGCGAGCGCGGTGTTCAGCGCCCCGTTGAAGACGGAGTCCATCGTCTCGTCGAAACCGTCGGAGCCCAGCGCGTCGGCGGGGCCGACCTGGATGATGCCGGCGTTGGCGATGACGATGTCCAGCCCGCCGTGCTCCCCGGCGATCTCCGTGAGACGGTCCTGCACCGCCGTACGGTCCCGCACATCGCACACCACGGCACGCACCGTCCCGCCGCCCCACTGCCTCAGCTTGCCGACGGCCCTGCCGAGCTCGGCCTCGTCCCTGGCCAGCAGCACGACATCGCAGCCGCGCCGCAACAGCTGCCGGGCCAGGAGCAGCCCGAGCCCCCGCGAGCCGCCGGTGACGACAGCGGTGAGCCCTCCGATCGGGGGAGCGGCCGGAAGCACACGCATGATGAGCCCTTCCACTGGACGCGGATCGGCACGGACGGGGCGCGGCCCCACGGGGCGGGGCCGGCCGCGCACACTCTTCGACGGTAGCGGGCGACGCCGCCGCGGGCCTGGCGTACGGCCGCTGAACAGGGCGTTCGCCCGAACGGCTCAGCCCGCGCCGGGCAACTGCACGTACACGGTGCCGTCACCCTCCACTCTCACCCGGAAGGAGGGCTGGGGAGCGGTCGCGGGGCCGGCGAGGTTCGCGCCGTCCGCCAGCCGGAAGACGCTGCCGTGCCAGGGGCAGGTCACACAGCCGTCGGCGAGGGTGCCGTCCGTCAGCGGTCCGGACAGATGGCTGCACCGCCCGGCGAGCACATGGATCTCACCGCCCGTCTGACGCACCACCAGCAACGGCACTTCACCCAGCTCCCGGCGCACGGCCTCACCGACCGGGAAGTCCTCCACCCGGCCCACGGGGTGCCAGCCCTCCTCCAGCAGATGGGGTACCGGCTCCGCCTTGTTGGGGCCCGCCGCCTGCCGGAAGGCGAGATGCCCGCCGAGCAGGCCGCCGGCGCCGGCCACGGACAGCCCGGCGAACCCGAGCAGCTTGCCGCGCACGGTGCTGCCGCGGCCGCGCTGCACCCAGGACCTCGCGTACAGGCCGATGGCCAGGGCCATCGACCCCGCATGCACCAGCCCGGTACGCATCTGGTCCTCGTGCTGCTCGGCCCAGTCCACCCAGCCGGCCCATGCGGCCGGTACGGCCGACAGGACGCCCACCCCCACCAGGAGGCGGGCGCCGCGCCGGGTGCCCGGGACGGTGTCCAGCACCGCGGCGGACATCCAGGCGCCCATCGGCAGCTGCACCAGCGCCGGGTGCAGCGGATGACCGATCGGCAGGCCGTGCAGCACATCGCGGAAACGCCCCAGGGGCAGGCCGCGCACCACCCGCTGCACCGGGCCGATCACGGCGTCCAGCTGCTCCCAACGGCCCAGCGAGTCAAGTGATTTCACGAGTGCGGAGCTCATTCCTCCTCCGCCTCCTCGTCTTCCTCTTCCTCATCCCATTCGCCGTCCTCGTCCTCCTCTTCCTCCTCGCCTTCCTCGTCCTCGTCCGCGGCTTCGTCCTCGTACTCGCCGTCCTCGTCGTACTCCTCGTCCTCGCCTTCGCGCTCTTCGCCCTCGCGTTCCTCGGCCTCTTCGTCCTCGATGGCCTCTTCGTGGGTCCGTACGACCTCGCCCTCGCGGATTTCGCCGCGCCAGCCCTCCGGCTCTTCGTCGGTGAGCGTGACGTAGCGCTGGAAGTGCTTGAAGTCCAGCCGCAGTCGCCGGCCCTGGGCGCGCCAGATATTGGCGGTCTTCTCGAAGAATCCCGAGGCGTAATACTCGACGACCAGCACGATGCGGGTCAGATTGGGCGCCAGTTCGTGGAAGCTGACGGCACCGCGGGTCGTTCCCTTGGCGCCCTCGGACGTCCAGATGATGCGTTCGTCCGGCACCTGCTCCTGGACGGTGGCCTTCCAGCCCCGTGTCGACGGACCGACCTTGGCCTTCCAGTCACTGGTCGTCTCATCGTGCATCGACACATTGC
The DNA here is from genome assembly GCF_057708345.1 of Streptomyces sp. bgisy130. Lineage (NCBI taxonomy): Bacteria > Bacillati > Actinomycetota > Actinomycetes > Kitasatosporales > Streptomycetaceae > Streptomyces > Streptomyces sp. bgisy130. Next base: position 67,506 of record NZ_JBYISA010000020.1, on the reverse strand, counting down.
GGACGCCCTTGGTGAAGCCGCTGAACTTCTCGTACTGCGTCCAGTGGTCGTAGGCGGTGCGCAGCGGCACCCCGACGTCGAGGACTTCGATGATGTTGGTGACCTTCTGGTCCCCCGATTTGCGCTTTCCCTTTCCGCCGCCGAAGAGCTCCTTGGCCTTTCCGGCAACGGTGTCCTTGACGTTCTCCGCCGTCCCCTTGACGGCGGCCTTGATGGGCGAGTCACCGCCCAGGAGATTGCCCGCGATCTTGGACATCGATCCGCCGTTCTCGGCGACATCGGCGAGCTGTCCGGTCACATCCGTCAGTTTGTCGCCGGCCTTTTCGGCCAGGTTCCCCACCCATTGCGTCGCGTAGTTCCCCAGTTCCTCTCGCAGCCGATCGAGGCCCGAGCCCACGTTGTCCTGTCCCGTCTTGGCCATGACCGGTTACCTCCGGCGCTCGACGCGCGATGCTGTCTTCTTGGCACTCTTCTTCGCAGGAGCTGCCTTTTTCTGCGCGGCAGTCTTCTTCGCGGGAGCCTTCTTGGCGGCGGCCTTGCCTGCCGTCTTCTTTGCCGCGGTCGTCTTGCCCGCGGTCTTCTTCGCTGCCGTCTTCTTCGCGGCGGTCTTCTTTGCCGGGGCCGCCTTCTTGGCTGTCTTCTTCGCGGCTGTCTTCTTCGCGGCCGTCTTCTTTGCCGCGGTCTTCCGGCCGGCGGCCGCCTGCTTCCCGGCGGCCTTCTTGGCGGGCGGACCACCCTGCTTCCGTGCGGCGGCTCGTGGCGTTCGCCGGCGCGGCCGCTCCTCGGGTTCCTCTTCCTCCTCCTCGGGCTCCTCCTCCGCACCCTCGCCCTCGTCGTACTCCTCTTCCGGCTCCTCTTCCTCCTCGGGCTCCTCCTCTTCCTCCTCCGGCTCTTCCTCCTCGTCATACTCGAATTCCCCCTCTTCCTCCTCCCCTTCCTCTTCCTCCTCCGGGCCGAATTCCAGCGCGCGGGTACGGTCGTGGAGGGTGTCGGCGAGCGTCTCCAGACGGCGGTTGGCCGCGGTCGTCAGGGCCTTCCGTCCGACGTCCAGCACCTCTCCGCGCAGCTGGTCCCCCAGCTCTGCGACCTGGGGGATCTCACTGAGCTTGCGCATCCCCTGGGCCACGAGCTGGCGTGGTTCGAGCCCGAATTGACGCCCGGCGATGTAGGACGCCGCGGTGAGCGCGAACCGGCCCTTCTTCGTCCGGCCCAGCACATAGCCACCGGCCAGGGCGGCGGCCAGCAGGACCTTGGTTCCGTCGTTCATGGGTACGTCACCTTTTCCCGGCCGTGCAATCGATGGACGTCTGTGCAGGGCCCCGCCACGCGATGGCATCGTTCTGCCCTACTCTCCAGAGTGATCGGAGTCGTGACCTCCGCATCTTGAGCGGGCTGAAAGGCCCCCCGGGACCACGCTGTGAGAGGGCCCGGTCCCGCTGGGTGGCCGGGTCATGGCGCCGTGACCGTCGGTCGTCGCCGACCCGGGAGAGGGGCCACGGCGGCGGGCGCACGGCAGGTGTGCGGGACCTCCGCAACGGCCCTAGGCTCGGAATATGCCGGGAACACGCCGTGCACCGTCTCGTGTGGGAGTAGGGGGAGCGCGGTGTGTTCGCCGGTGCCTGACATCGCTGCGGCTGTCGGCCCTGGCAGCGGTGGTGGCGCTGCTCTGTGTCTTCGCGGGAACTCCGGCCGCGGGGGCCGTCGATGACCCGCGGCTGACGCCGTTCTACCAGCAGACACTGTCCTGGGAGCCCTGTGGTCAGGTCCTCCGGAACGGCGCGCAGAGCGACGGCGCCTCCCAGCCGCCCGGCTTCCGGGAACGCCTGGAGTGCGCCCGGATGGAGGTGCCGCGGGACTACGCCAACCCCGGGCGGAGCACGATGCAGGTCCAGCTGATCCGGCTGAAGGCGACCGGGCCCGGCGCGCACCTCGGCTCACTGGTGATCAACCCCGGCGGGCCGGGTGCTTCCGGCGTCAACTATCTGATCGACAGCGGCAGCGCCTTCGCCCGGCTGAACCAGCGCTACGACATCGTCAGCTTCGACCCGCGCGGCACCGGCCACACCGAACCCATCTCCTGCGGCAGCAAACTCGCCACCGGCGGCAACGACACCCTCGCGACGAAGGAGAAGCGCATCAACGAGGCCTGCGGCCGGTACTCCGGCGGGCTGCTGCGCTGGGTCGGCACCCCCGATGTCGCCCGGGACATGGACGTACTGCGCGCCGCCGTCGGCAACGACAAGCTCAACTACCTGGGATTCTCCTACGGCAGCAAGCTGGGCGCGGTATACGCCCATGAGTTCCCCGACAAGGTCGGCCGGATGGTCCTGGACAGCGTCGAGGACCCGACCAAGAACACCTGGCAGACCGCACTGGCCCAGGCCCGGGGCTTCCAGCGGGCGCTGGACGACTTCGCCGCCGACTGCCTCCAGAGCGCGGACTGCCCGCTGGGCACCGACAAGCGCGGGGCACAGGAGCAACTGCGCACGTGGTACCAGGAGTTGAGCGAACGGCCGATGAAGGTGAAGGGGGAGACGGTGGATGAGACCACCTATGTGTATGCCTTGCGGGAGGCCCTGTACAGCAGAAGCGACTGGCCGGCGCTGCGCCAGGCGCTGGCGCAGCTGCGGCGGGGCGACGCCGCCGGGATCCTCCGTCTGAGCGAGAGCGGCGGCGGCAGCGCCGCCCGTACGGTCCCGGCACCGCAGGTCGGGCGGGACGAGCTACCGCCGCAGGACCAGCTGGCCCTCCGGGCGATCTCGTGCCGGGACACCTCGGAACGCTATGGCGCCGACGACTACCCCCGGGCGGAGCGCGAACTCACCAAGGCATCCCCGCTCTTCGGCCCGGACATCGCCCCGCTCCTGCTGGACTGCTACGACTGGCCGGTGGCGGGCGACGACTCCTCCCGCGAGGTCGCCGCGCCCGGTGCGCCGCCCCTGCTGCTCGTCGCGACCAGCAACGACCCGGCGACGCCCTACGAGGGTGCCTTCAACATGGCCCGTGAGCTGGGCAATTCCAGTGTCGTGCTGACCTTCCACGGGGAGGGACATGCCGCCTACACCACCGGAGACCTCTGTGTGCAGCGCCATGTCGACGACTTCCTGCTGAACGGGGTCCTGCCGAAGCCCGGTACGTCCTGCGGCTGAAGAGCCGGCCCGACGGCGGAACGAAGGCCGCATGACCGGGAGTTACTTGTAGTAGCGGGTGTCCTCGACATCGACGACCGGGGCGCCCGGGGACGGCGGCTGGGTGCGCCGCCGCTTCAGAATGCTCACATAGGTCGCGAGCCCGATGATGCCGACGATCATCATGATGATGCCGACCAGGTCAACGTTGATGCCGGCCATGTGCCAGTCCACCGCGAAGGTGAGAATCGCCCCCACCGCGAGCAGACCGATGCATCCGCCGATACCCATGGCGTCAGCCTCCATAACTGTATGGGCAGTAAGGCCTGATGACGCTCGCGTACCCCGCGGCGGACGCCTTATGTGCACAGCCGGGGCGGGCGGCCACCGGCGGCCCGGGGCCCCGGGGGAGGCTCAGCCGGCCTTCCGCCCACCCCTGCTCGCGGTCTTCTTGGCCGCGGTCTGCTTCTTGGCGGCGGACTTCTTGGCGGCGGTTTTGGTGGCGGCGGTCTCGGTGGCGGTGGACTTCTTCGCGGTGCTCTTCTTCGCCGCGCTCTTCTTCGCGGTACGGCCGGACGCCGGGCCGGCCTCCTCGTCCTCGCCGCGGGACCGCTTGGCCGCCCGGACGCTGTCCTGAAGCGCCGACATCAGGTCCATGACCTCTCCAGCGGGCTGCTCCTCGCCGGCCGGGAATTCCGGCTCGCGGTGCGCCAGCTTGGCCGCCACGATCTCTTCGAGTGACTCCCGGTAGTGATCGTGCAGATCGTCCTCGGACAGCTCGCCGAAGGAGTCCATCAGGGCCTCGGCGGCCGACACCTCGTTGCGGGCGACCTCCGCCTGCCGCTCGGGCAGCACCCCGTCCATCGAACGGATCTGGTGCGGCCACAGCAGCACCTGCATGACCAGCGCGCCCTCCATCGGGCGGATCATCGCGAGGGTCTCCCGCCCGTGCAGCGCGATCTTGCCGAGCCCGACGCGCTGATGCCGCTCCATTGCCTCCCGCAACAGCACATAGGGCTTGGCCGCGGCGGGGCTGTCGATGCCCAGGTAGTAGCCCTTGCCCATCTGTAGCGGGTCGATGTCGCCGCCGGCGACGAAGGCCAGGATCGTCAGGGTCTTCGCGGTGGGCAGCGGCAGCGCGTCCAGATCCTCGTCGCTGAGCGGGACGACCGTGTCGCCGTCCCCGGGCTTGTACCCCCGGCCGATCTCGTCCTGGGTGATCTCCACGCCCTCCAGCGAGCACACCGGCTGGTTGCGCACCCGTCCGCCGTCCGCCGTATGGATCCGCACAAAGCTCACCGACGCGGAGGTGTCCGTGGCGTTGTACGCGGCGACCGGGATCGTGACCAGGCCGAAGCTGATGGAGAACTTCGCCGTGGGGCGCATGGGGGCCGCCTTCATCGGAGCCATTCGGCACCATGCTAGGCGGGGCGGACGGACCGTACATCCCGGGCGGTACCGGGTGCGCCGAACGGGTGGCGGCGGCCGCGGATGCCCCTCGCCGCTGCGGCGCCTTCCGCCGGTTCAGCTGGGCCGGGCGGTGACCCGGCCCTCCCGGACCGCGTCCGCGAGCGCCTGGTGATCGCGCTCGTTCTGGTCCGCGTAACGCTCCGCGAAGCGCACGAGCGCCTCGTCGAAGACCGTTCCCTGCCCGAGGTAGCCGGCGATCGCGATCCGGTCGCCGGACCGGGCGTGCGCGCGGGCCAGCGTGGCACCGCAGCGCACCGCGAACCGCCGCATGCCCGTCGGCACCATCATGTCCACCGGCATGATGCCCTTCCAGTCGCGCAGCTGGCGTACGTAGAAGTCGCGTTGGCGGCCGTCGATCCCGGAGACCCTCTCCCAGCCGAGGAAGATGTCACTGGCGGCCTGCATCAGCCGCTGGCCGGTCACGACGCGTTCGCCCTGGTTGGGGTGGACGGACGCGCCGGCGTACGGGGCGAGCACCGACTCGTCGGCCTCCTTGGCCTGGAGCAGCAGCGGGTCGTCCGCGTCCTTGCCGAGCAGCAGCACGATCCAGCAGCGGGTGCCCACACTGCCGACGCCCACGACCTTGCGGGCCACATCGACCACCCGGTACTGCTCCAGCAGCCGCCGGTGGTCCGAGCGCAGACTGCCGGCGTAGCCCTGGATCAGCCCGCGGATCCGGTCCTCCAGCTCCTCGCGCTCCACCTCCGGCAGCAGATCGTCCAGCGGCACGATCAGCGGGGGATCGGCGGCGATCCGGGCCCGCCCGCCGCTCTTCTTGGTCAGCTTGCGGAACGCCTCCACGGTGTCGTGCGTACGGGCCTCCGCGATGACCCGGGCCAGCCCCGCCCGGCCCCTGCTGCCCAGCTCCTGCGCCTCCTCGGCCTGCACGTCGGCCATGTCGGCATGGGCGTACCAGACCTCCAGGGTCCGCAGGCCGGCGTACTGGCGCATCCGGTCGCGGTAGGACGCACAGGCGGCCCGGACGATGCCGGCCCGGACCGTCTCGCTGAAACCGTTGCCGCGGCCCGCGATGGCGAAGCTGGCCGCCAGCCGTTTGACGTCCCACTCCCACGGCCCGGGCAGGGTCTCGTCGAAGTCGTTGATGTCGAACATCAGATGCCGCTCGGGGGAGGCCAGCAGCCGGAAGTTCAGCAGATGGGCGTCCCCGCACAGCTGGGTCCGCAGCCCCGTTGACGGGGTCGTCGCCAGATCCGCCGCCATGATGGCGGCGGCACCGCGGTAGAAGCGGAACGGCGACTCCAGCATCCGCCCGTAGCGGATGGGTACCAACTCCGGTACCCGGACCGCGGATTGCCGCTCGATGATGTCCACCGGGTCGGCGCGGTCGGCGGTGGGCCGGAATTCCGCATGATGGGAGCGGGGCACTTCGGAGCGAAGTGCCCTGCCCTGTTCTGCGCGTTCCTGTGCGGTGGGTCCGGTAGCCATGGCCGGTGCCGGAGGGTTCAGCTCACCTGGTGGCGGCGTGGCGGTGGTTATCCGTACACAGCGCCCAGATGATGAAGATGTCGATGGCGATCAGCACGATGGCCCAGAACGGGTAGTGCGGAATCCACAGGAAGTTCGCGAGCGCCCCCAGGCCGGCCAGGATCACACCGATGATCCGTGCCCACATCGCCCCGGTCGCGAGCAGTGCGACGCCCGCGAGCAGGATGACGATGCCCAGGATGAGATGGATCCATCCCCAGCCCGTGAGGTTGAAGGAGAAGACGTAGTTCTGCGTGGTGACGAAGACATTGTCCTTGGCGATGGCGGAGATGCCTTCCAGGAAGGCCATCGCGCCACCGAAAATCATCAGGACCGCGGCGAACGCCGTCCAGCCGCCCACATATCGCTTCTGAGTGGCCATGGGTCACTCCTCACTTGAGAAACCTGGCCGTCCTTACCGGACCCGCCGGTGACCAGCAGTGTTTTCCACGTTTACACAGGGTCCGGTCGGCCGCATGTCAGGGACGCTCGAAGCCCTGGAGCACCCCGGCCACCGCGAAGCACAGGGCTCCCGTGAGAGTGCCCCAGTTGGCGACACCGACGCTGATCTCACTGCCGGTCTCCGGACGGGTGAACGCGGCCACCGCGGAGACCATGAAGAGCACCGACCCCAGCTGATTGACCGCGACGATCCACCACCCGAGGCTGCGCCGGTGGACGCACGGCCGGCCGTGGCAGATCTCGGCGATCGCCAGATGACCCGAGATCAGGAACAGCAGACAGCCGATCATGTCGGGCGCCCAGACCAGCCGGTTCAGCTGCTGGGACGTGAGCCCCTGGAGAAAGGAGTCCAGCAGATTGACGCCGAACACCAGCGTCCCCGCGAACAGCACGAACGTACTGAGCCAGTCGATCCGGCCCGGCTCGTAGCTCCACCACCGGAAGTGGTGCGTGGTCAGCGCACCGGCCGTGCTCTCCCGGCGCGGGGCGTTGATGGCCTGAACGAGTGAGGCATAGCCGCCCAGGGTGAAGAACACCCCGCCGACGAAGTAGATCGTGGCGCTGGTGGTCGGGCTGGCGCTCAGCTGGGCGAGCGCCGCGCCGAGGGCGAAGAGGGCCCCGCCGACCGTGAAGGAGACCGCGGCCACGCCGTTGAGCCTGCGCAGCCGGTCGAGCGCCGCGGGGCCGGCGCGCCGCGCACGGGTCTCGGTGGCGCCCTCGGGCCGTACGGCGAGCGTCCCGCGCTTACGGGCCGCCCGCGACTCCCAGACGGCGGTGCCGCCCTCTTCGAGGCGCCAGGTCAGCCGGGAGACGAACGGTCCCGCACCCTCGGCACGCTCCTCGGAATTCCGCACCCGCCGAGCGTAGAACCTGTCCGGTGGGTCGGCGCGGGCACTGACCCACGGGCAGGCCCCGGCGGTCCGTCGGGGGACCGCCGGGGCCTGCCTCGTCAGCGTGGTGCGGACGTACCCCGCAACTCCGGGGCGGGCGGGACGGAGGTGCCGGGTGGCGCGGTCCGTCCCGCGGTGCCAGGGGCCGGGAGCGGATCGGGTGCGGGGCCGGGCTCCGGTCCCGGCGTCGGATGGGGCGGGACCGGGTCCGGCTCGGGACGTGGTGGCTGCGGGGGCACCGGATCGGGGCCGGGTGCGGGGACCGGGCCGGGTCCCGGGCCCGGCATGGGTCCTGGTGGCCCGGGGCCCGGGCCCGGCGTGGGCGGGACCGGGTCCGGATGGGTGATGCCCGGCGGTCGTGCTGGCTGTCGCACCGTCATGAGCTCCTCACACGTCGCTCCTCCGCGGCCGGGCGCCCGGCGCCCGCTCCGCGCGGCATGCTGGTTCTCCTTGCCGATCCCGCGCCGGCCATGCGGCACACGGCGTACGGACTCCGCGAGGTACCTCCTCACTGTGCGACGCCCCGGACCGCCCGGCGACACGGACGGCGAACGGCCGCACCGCGCCCGGACTTCGAAGCCGTACGGGAGGCCGCCCGGCAACTCTGCGGACTGCTCGGCGAACTCGGGCTGCCCGCAGCCCTGATGACCACGGGATCGAAGGGCCTGCACGTCCTCGTGCCGCTGGACGGCAAGAGCGGGGCACCCGGTCCACCACGTCCATCACCAGCCGGTACCGGTCGAGATCGTTGCGGACGACCATGTCGAAGGGCGTGGTCGTGGTGCCCTCCTCCTGGTAGCCGCGGACATGCAGATTCGCGTGTCCGGCGCGGCGGTAGCAGAGCCGGTGGATCAGCCACGGGTAGCCGTGGTAGGCGAAGATGACCGGCTTGTCGCGGGTGAACAGCGCGTCGTACTCGGGGTCCGGCATACCGTGCGGATGCGCCCCCGACGGCAGCAGCCGCGCCATGTCGACGACATTGACCACCCGCACCGCCAGCTCCGGCAGATGCCGGCGCAGCAGCCCGGCGGCGGCCAGCGTCTCCTGGGTGGGGACGTCCCCGGCGCAGGCCAGCACCACTTGGGGGTCGCTGCTGCCGTCCTCGGTGCCCGCCCACTGCCAGGCACCGGCGCCGCGTGCGCAATGGGCGCGGGCCTCGTCGAGCGTGAGCCAGTCGAAGCCCGGCTGTTTGCCGGCCACGATCACATTGACGTAGTCACGGCTGCGCAGCGCATGGTCGGCCACCGCGAGCAGGGTGTTGGCGTCCGGCGGCAGATAGACCCGGACCACCTCCGGACTCTTGTTGAGGATGTGCTCGACGAAGCCGGGGTCCTGGTGCGAGAACCGTTGTGGTCCTGCCGCCAGACGTGTGAGGTGAGCAGGTAGTTCAGCGAGGCGAGGGGCCGCCGCCAGGGCAGCCGGCGCGCGGTCCGCAGCCATTTGATGTGCTGGTTGACCATGCAGACCGCCGTTGGCGTGCGGAGAGGCACCGAGCCGGCGCGACCCCTCGGGCACACCCGCCAGCACCTCGGGACGCGGCCGGCCGCCCTCGTCGAACAGCTCCTGTCGTTCCGGCCGGGGATTCCGCGTCGTGCATGCTCAGCTCCTCCTCAGGGGGGCGTGCATCGGGCGTGTCATCGCGGGCACGGTGCGGGCGCCGACCCGGGCAGGGCTCTGCCGTGCGCCGGGCGGCGGTACCCGGGGTCAGTCGGGTGGCTCGGGCGCCGGGTGCTCGCCCGGCTCCGCGCCGGGCGGCTCCTCGGGTGCCGGTGCCGGCTCGTCCGGTTCCGGCGCGGCGGGGACCGGCTCGCCGGGGCCCGGGTCGTGCGGCACCGGTTCGGGCTTGCTCGGCACCGGCCCCGGCCCCTTGGGCTCCGGTTCGGTGGTCATGGTGTCAGCGGTCATCAGGGTCATAGCGCTCTCCTTCCTCTCCATCGTCCGTCCAGTGCCCGGGGTCGGCCCGTTCAGGACATCAACGCGGGGCGCGCTCAGGAGCCGCGCGCCGGTACGGGGGAGACGCCGGGCGGGCGAACGGCCCGGCCGGAAGGGTGCGTTACGAGGGTGCGGGCCCCGTGGACGCCTCAGTACACGTCGCGGACGTAGCGCTTGTCGGCGGCGAGCTGTTTGACGTAACCGGCGGCCGCCTCCTCCGCCAGGCCGCCGTGCGCGACGGCGATGTCCCGAAGTGCGCGGTCGACGTCCTTGGCCATCCGGGACGCGTCACCGCACACATAGAAGTGCGCGCCGTCCTGGAGCCAGGACCACAGCTGGGCGCCGTGTTCGCGCATCCGGTCCTGGACATAGACCTTGGCCCGCTGATCGCGGGAGAAGGCGGTGTCCAGCCGGGTGAGCAGGCCGTCGCGGCGCAGCCGGTCGAGCGCGTCCTCGTAGTAGAAGTCCGTGGCGCGCCGCTGCTCCCCGAAGAAGAGCCAGTTGGGGGCGCGGTGGCCACGGGCCCGCCGCTCGTCCAGGAAGCCGACGAAGGGCGCGACGCCGGTGCCGGGGCCCACCATCACCATCGGGGTGGCCGGGTCGGCCGGCGGACGGAAGTGGGCGGCGCGCTGGACGAAGACCGGTACCGGGCTGCCCGGCTCGGCATCGGCCAGAAAGGTGGAGGCCACGCCCTTGCGGGGGCGGCCCGCGCGGTTCTCGTAGCGGACCACGGAGACCGTCAGCCGGAGCAGCCCGGGATCGGTCAGCGGGCTGGACGAGATGGAGTACAGCCGGGGCTGGAGACGGGGGAGCAGCGCGGCCCACTCCGCCGCACCGGCCCGGACCGGGAACTCCGCGAGCACATCGACGGCCTGCCGGCTCCAGGTCCACTGGGCCAGCTCACCCTTGTTGTCGGGCCGCAGCAGCTTCTTGAGGACCCGGTCACCGGTGCGCTCGGTGACCAGCCGGAGGAGTGCGGGGGTGATCCTGGCGATGTCCAGATGACGGTGCAGGGCCTCGCCCAGCGGCACCGTGCCCGGGCCCGGGAGCTCGACGGGGGCGGCGGGATCGAGACCGGTGACGGCCAGCCACTCCGCGACGAGGTCCGGGCAGTTCCGCGGGAGCACGCCGAGCGCGTCCCCCACCTCGTAGTCCAGCGGGGTGCCGTCGCCGTCCCGGGTGTCGAAGGTGAACTGCCGCACCTCCTTGGTGGCCCCGGCCCGGCTCAGCAGGTCGTTGCCGACGAGGCGGGCGGTGGCGGGCGCGGCCTTGGAGGGCCGGGCGGGGCCGCCCGGCGCCCGGGCCGGGGCGGCGGGCGCCGGGACCGTCCCCGGCGTCCCGGCCGCGGCGCCCGCCCCGGCACCGCCGTCCGCCGCCCCGCCGGCCTGAGCCTCCCCGCCGCCGTCCGGCTCCGCACCGCCCTCCGCCTCGGCGCCGTCCTCCAGGGCCGTGAGGACCTGGTCGAGCCACTGCCCCGCCGGCTGCTCATAGTCCGGTTCGCAGTCCGTACGGGGCACCAGCCGCTTCGCGCCCAGCTCGGCGAGGCGTTCGTCGAGCCGGCGGCCGTGGCCGCAGAAGTCGTCGTAGGAGGAATCGCCCAGGGCGAGGACGGAGTAGCGCATCCCGTCCAGCCGGGGCGTGTCCGGCGCGTTCAGGGTCTCCCAGAAGCCGGACCCGTTGTCGGGGGCGTCGCCGTCGCCGAAGGTGCTGGTGACGATGAGCAGATCGGCGCCGCGGGGCAGGGTGGCCGGTGCGCTGTCGTCCATGCTCAGCAGCGTCGCCGCCCGTCCGCTGCCGGTCAGCCGGCGGGCCGTGTCGGCCGCGACCTCCTCCGCGTTGCCCGTCTGGGAGGCCCACAGGACGACGACCGTACGGGTGGCCTGGGCACCGGCCGCTCCGGCGGGAGCCTTTGCCGGGTCCGCCGCCGTCGCCGGACGGGTGTCCGGCGTGCGGGAGAACATCCCGGCCAGGACACCGTTGACCCACAGCGCGCTCTCCGGGCTGAACGGGGCGTGGGACGGCAGCACGGGAGTGCCGACGGCGGTGGCGGGCCCGGAGCCCAGCCCGGCGAGAAAGCCTGCGAGATAGCGCCGTTCGTGGTCGGCCAGCACCGGCGGGGCCGGCTCGCCGAGCCGGAACACCCCCGCCAGCACCGCCCTCGCCGCGTCGAGGTCCTGGTCCGCCCCGGCCCCGGACCCGTCGCCGGCCCGCCCGGCGCCCGCCCCGCCCTGCGGCTGCCCCGGGGCGGCCGCGACCCTGGCCAGCGACACCGCGCAGACCTTGAACTCGGGCTGGAAGGAGATCGGATCGACCGCGTCATGGGTCACCGCGTTGACGCTGAGGTACTCGCCGAACAGGTCGTTCCAGTGGAACGGCGCGAAGCAGTTGCCGGGCCGTACCCGGTCGGTCACCACGGCGGGCAGCACCGCCCGGCCGCGCCGCGAGGCGACCTCCACCGTGTCACCGTCCGCGAGGCCCAGCGCCGCGGCGTCCTGCGGATGCAGCTCCACGAACGGGCCCGGGTTGAGCTTGTTCAGCTTGCCGACCTTGCCGGTCTTGGTCAGGGTGTGCCACTGGTGGGGCAGCCGCCCGGTGTTCAGCACATACGGGAAGTCGTCGTCGGGCATCTCGGCCGCCGGGAGGTGCGGCCGGGCGAAGAACATTGCCCGGCCGCTCGCGGTGGGGAAGGACAGCCGGGGGCGGGTGCCGTCGGGCCGCTCGTCCAGGGTCTGGCTGACGCCGTCGTTGAGGTAGCGCACCGGATTGCGGTCGGGCCCGTCGACGGCCGCGCTGGGCCACTGCACCGGGGTGTCCCGCAGCCGCTCATACGTCACTCCGCGCAGATCATAGCCGGTCCGCGGGTTCCAGGCGCGTTTGATCTCCGCGAATATCTCCTCCGCGCTGTGATAGGTGAAGGCGTCCTCGTAGCCCATCGCACAGGCGATCTCCGCGATGATCCGCCAGTCCGGCCAGGCCGCGCCCGGCGGGTCCGCGGCCGGTTGCACCAGCGTCAGATTGCGCTCCGAGTTGACCATCACGCCCTCGGACTCGGCCCACATGGCCGCGGGCAGGACGACATCGGCGTAGGCGTTGGTCTCGGTCTCCGCGAAGACGTCCTGGGCGACCACGAACTCCGCGGCCTCCAGCCCCTCGATGACCGTCCGGCGGTTGGCGACCGAGGCGACGGGGTTGGTGCAGATGATCCAGCACGCCTTGATGTCGCCGTCCGCCATCCGCCGGAACATCTCGACGGTGCCCTGCCCGGGCCCGTCCGCCCGCACCGTCCCCGGCTCCAGGCCCCACAGCTCCTCGGCGAAGGCACGGTCCTCCGCCACCAGCGTCGACCGCTGTCCCGGCAGCCCCGGCCCCATATAGCCCATCTCGCGGCCGCCCATCGCATTGGGCTGGCCGGTGAGCGAGAACGGGCCGCTGCCGGGCCGGCAGATCGCACCGGTCGCCAGATGCAGGTTGACCAGGGCATTGGTGTTCCAGGTGCCATGGGTGCTCTGGTTCAGCCCCATGGTCCAGCAGCTCATCCAGTCATCCGCCGCGCCGATCCACTCGGCGGCCCGGCGCAGGTCCGCCTCCGGAATCCCGGTGAGCTCGGCGACCCGGGCCGGCGGATAGTCCTGGAGAAAGGCCGGCATGGGCTCCCAGCCCTCGGTGTGCTCGGCGATGAACTCGGTGTCCACCCGGCCGTTCTCGACCAGCAGATGCAGCAGACCGTTCAGCAGCGCCAGATCCGTACCCGGCGCGATCTGGAGGAACAGATCGGCCTTGGCCGCGGTGGCGGTACGGCGGGGATCGACCACGATCAGTTTGGCGCCCGCCTTCACCCGCTCCATCATCCGAAGGAAGAGGATCGGGTGGCAGTCGGCCATGTTGGAGCCGATGACGAAGAAGACCTCGGCATGCTCGAAGTCCTGGTACGAGCCGGGCGGGCCGTCCGCGCCCAGCGACAGCTTGTAGCCGCTGCCCGCGCTCGCCATGCACAGCCGGGAGTTGGACTCGATGTGCCGGGTGCGCACAAAGCCCTTGGCGAGCTTGTTCGCCAAGTACTGGGCCTCCAGCGTCATCTGGCCGGACACGTACAGCGCCAGCGCGTCCGGGCCGTGCGCGTCGACGATCTCGCGCAGCCGCCCGGCGGTCTGCTTGATCGCCGCCGTCATCGCCTCGGCCACCGGCTCGTCACCGCGGTCCGCGCGCACCAGGGCGGCCGACAGCCGCCCCGGCGCGGCGAGCAGCTCGGCGCTGGTCGCGCCCTTGGTGCACAGTCGTCCACCGTTCGCCGGGTGGGCCTTGTCCCCGGCCGCCTTGCGGACCGTCCGCCGCCCCTCCGGGTCCGTCGCGACATCCAGCACGATCCCGCACCCGACCCCGCAGTACGAGCACGCCGTCCGCACCTGCGTGAGGCGCTCTGCCAGCGGTTCCGGTGCGGTCACGGACGGTTCCCTTCGTGGTCGGAAGCTTGTTCCGACCCTACGAACGGCCCGTTAACCGGGTGTCACATCAAGCGATCACCAGTCGTTACGGCGGCCACACAGTCACCGGAGGCGCTCCGTGAGAACCGGGCGGGGGCCCGGTTCTCAGGGCACCAGGGAGTCCAGTGGCACGGCCGGATCGGCCAGCTTCTCGGGATCGACCGCCTGCCCGCTCAGCACCAGAGCCTTGATCGGCCCGGTGACGTCCCAGACGTTCACATTCATCCCGGCCAGCACCCGTCCCCCGGAGAGCCAGAAGGCGATGAACTCCCGGGCATCGGTGTCCCCGCGGAAGACGACCTGGTCATAGCCCTCCGGCTCGGCGTATCCGGTGTACTCCATGCCCAGGTCGTACTGGTCGGTGAAGAAGTACGGCAGCCGGTCGTAGCGGACGTCCTGGCCCAGCATCGCCCGGGCGGCAGTCTGCGGCTGGTGCAGGGCGTTGGCCCAGTGCTCGACGCGCAGCTGCCGGCCCAGGACCGGGTGGTAGGCGTTGGCGACATCGCCGGCCGCGAAGATGTCCGGGTGGGAGGAGCACAGCCGCTCGTTCACCACGACACCGTTGTCGACCTTGAGCCCCGCCGCGGCGGCCGGCTCACTGTTCGGGGTGATCCCGACGCCGACGATGACCGCATCGGCGCCGATCAGGCTGCCGTCCGCCAGCCGGACACCGTCCACCGCACCGCCCGTGCCGGTGATCTCCGAGACCTGGGTGCCGCAGCGCAGCTCGACCCCGTGATCGGTGTGCAGGGTGGCGAAGATCCGGGCCGCCTCGGGCCCCAGGACCCGCAGCAGCGGCAGCGCCGCGGCCTCCAGCACGGTCACCTCGACCCCGGCGGCGCGCGCGGCGGCCGCGGTCTCCAGGCCGATCCAGCCCGCGCCGATCACCACGACCCGGGACACGGAACCGAAGACTTCCTTGAGGCGGTCGCTGTCCGGCAGCCGCCGCAGGTAGTGGACCCCGTCGAGGTCCGCACCGGGCACCCGCAGCGGGCGCGGGGTGGAGCCGGTGGCCAGCAGCAGCTTGGCGTAGCCGAGCCGGCTGCCGTCCGCGAGGGTCACCTCGTGGCCGGCCGGGTCGAGGGCGGTGACGGCCTGGCCCAGGCGCAGCTCGACCTCGTGCTCCGCGTACCACTCGGGCGGATGGACGAACGCCGACTCCCGCTCGGCGGTGCCCAGCAGATAGCCCTTGGACAGCGGCGGCCGCTCATACGGCCGCTCGCGCTCGTCGCCCAGCAGCACGAGCGGGCCGTCGAAGCCCTCCTTGCGCAGCGTCTCCGCGGCCTTGGCGCCGGCCAGCCCCGCCCCCGCGATCAAGAATGCCGTGTTCCGGCCCATGTCCTGCTCAGCTCCTTCGGACGATCGGTCATCCCGTCATCCGTTCCCGCCCGGGGCCCCGGCAGGCACCGCCGATGGTGTGGCCGTCACCCCCGTCCCGCGGGGGTGGCGGACCTGCCGGGGCACCCGTACGACTGCGCGAGACCGCCGGGCCGGGGATGCCTCAGTCCTCCCCTGCCGCTTCCCCTGCGGCACCGCCGAGGAAGTGGAAGCCGGGGCGCGGATGCATCAGGAAGTCATGGTGCGAGATGTTCCAGGCGTACGCCCCGGCCACCCCGAACACCACCCGGTCACCGGCCCGCAGCCCCGGCGCCGGGACCGCGCGGGCCAGTACGTCCTTCGGGGTGCACAGCTGCCCGGTGACGGTGACCTGGTTCCCCTGGGCCACCGACCGGGGCCAGGGGTGCGGCCAGGGCGCGTCGGACGGCAGCACCGTGCAGGGCTGGTCGTGGCCCTTGGTCGCGGGGGTCCGCAGATGATGGGTGCCGCCGCGCACCACGGCGAACTCCTCGCCGTGGCTGTGCTTCACATCCAGCACCTCGGTGGCGTACCAGCCGCAGTACGCGGTCAGCGCCCGCCCCGGCTCGATCCGCAGGGTGAGGCCGGGGTGGGCCGCGGCGAGCCGGGCCAGTCCCGCGCCGTACGCGGTCCAGTCGAAACGGCGCTCCGGCGCGGCGTAGTCGACCGCCATACCGCCGCCGATGGTCACCTCGGAGAGCGGAATCCGGTGCTCCGCGGCCAGCGTGGTGGCCCAGGTCACGATCGCCTCCGCCACGCCCAACTGCTCGGGCGCCTCCAGGCCGCTGGCCAAGTGGGCGTGGATTCCGCGGAGTTCGAGGTGCGGATAGGTGCCGTCGGTGAGCAGCGCGACGACCTCACCGGCCTGGTCCGGGTCCAGTCCGAAGGGGGTCGGGCGGCCGCCCATGGCGAGCGAACTGCCGTCCAGGGAACCGTCGTCGACCGGCAGGTTGAAGCGCGCCAGCACCGCGATCCGGCGCTCCGGGGCGAGCCGGGCGGCCAGGTTCGCGAGCATATGGATCTCGTACACGCTCTCCACATGGAAGCGCTGTACCCCGCACTCCAGCGCCTGGGCGACCTCCGCGGGGGTCTTGCCCGGTCCGCCGAAGGCGAGCGGCGCGCCGGGCACGGCCTTGCCGGTGTGCGCCAGTTCGCCGCCCGAAGAGACCTCGTAGCCGTCGACGTACGGGCGCAGCGCGCCCAGGATCTCCGGCTCCGGGTTGGCCTTCGCCGCGTAGTACAACTCCACGCGCTCGGGCAGCGCGGCCCGGACCTGGGCCAGATGCGTGCGCAG
This sequence comes from Streptomyces sp. bgisy130, assembly GCF_057708345.1. Taxonomy (NCBI): domain Bacteria; kingdom Bacillati; phylum Actinomycetota; class Actinomycetes; order Kitasatosporales; family Streptomycetaceae; genus Streptomyces; species Streptomyces sp. bgisy130. The sequence goes on along the minus strand of NZ_JBYISA010000020.1, from coordinate 51,008 downwards.
CGCCGTCAGGTCGTAGACGTAGGCGGGCAGTTCCTCGGACGCGAGGCCCTGGACGCGGTCGCGGACCGCGGCGGTGGGGGCGAGGCCGGGGGTGGTCATCGGGTGCTCCAGGGGGTGGTGTCGTCGGCGCGCACGGCACCGGACAGAACGGCCTCGGCCAGCGGCGAGGGCAGCAGGACATAGCCGGCCTCACGGTCGGCCTTGCGCTCCCAGCGGGTGAGCAGATTGGCCTTGGCGGGCAGCGGGACACCGGCCAGCAGGGCGGCCAGCCGCGGCGGGCAGCCGTACCGGTCCGCGTGGGTCTGAAGGGTGCGGCGCACCTGCGCCCACAGTTCCGCCTCGGTGCCCGGGTGCAGATCGGCGAGCGCGGCGAGCATCTCGGCGACATGGTTGACCAGCAGGCAGTACACGACCCGGTCCCAGCCGCGCTGGGCGTCGTAGGTCATCGGGGCGGCGACCGGCTCGGGCAGCGACGCCAGCAGTTCGGCGTGGTGCTCGGGGACCAGCTTGGTGCCCTCCAGGTCACGGAAGAGGACCTGGGCGGGCATCCCGTCGCCGTCGACGCAGACCAGCACGTTCTGAAGGTGCGGCTCCAGCACCAGGCCGTGGTCGAAGTAGGCGGCGAGCACCGGCGGGAGCAGCAGATTGAGGTAGGCGGCCCACCAGTCCAGTGCGGCCTGCGGTCCGGCGCCGTCCAGGAGCCGGGAGACATGGGCCTCGCTGGTGGGGTACTCATCGGCGACGGCGGCCGCCAGCAGCGGGGTGGTGCCGGGCAGCAGCCGCTGGGAGAGGCCCTCGCGGACGATGACGCCGAACCCTTCGAGCAGTTCGGTGTCCGGGCGGCCGTCTGCGCCGGGCAGCGCCAGGCTGCGGTAGGCGGGCTCGCGCAGCACCGCGCTGCCGGGGAACCGGGTGGCGAGGTCGGCGAGCGCCGGCGCCAGCAGCCGGGTGAGGGCGATCGCCCCGGACAGCTCGTAACTGGCGTTCTTCCGGAGGCAGTTGGTGATCCGGACGTTCAGGCTGAACTTGAGGAACGCCGCGCCGTCGTAGAGCGTGCGCACGGACGCGGTGGCGGCGAACGGCGCCCCGCCGGTGCCCAGGACACGGATGTCGTCGCGCTCCAGCGCCGCCCGCAGACCGGCGTGCTCGCGCAGCAGCTCGTACTGCCAGGGGTGGACGGGCAGCAGCCGGTAGCCGTCCGGGACCTCGGTGTGCAGCGCGTCCAGCGGGGCGGTGGCGTCCTCGTCGGCCGCTTCCTCGGCGATCAGTTCCGCGCGCACGGCGAGCAGCAGCAGCGGGAAGGCGGCCCCGGTCTCCGGCGCGTACGACTGCCAGGCGGCGGGATCGCCGGTGCGGGCCTTGGGCGTCGGGTGGAAGCGGTGGCCGAGGATCAGCGACTGTTCGGAGGAGACATAGGCGGTCTGCCAGTCCTCCGCGTCCCGTTCCCCGGCGGCCGGGTGTGGCTCCGTACGGGCCGCCAGCGCCGCGGAGACGGCCTGGTGGCTGGAGGCGATCTGGGCCAGGAACTCCTCGTTGTCCACGCCGGTCCGCAACGACAGCTCGGCGTGCACGTACTCGGCCAGCCGGCGCCAGCCCACCTCGGCCCAGCCGTCGGCGGTCTGTTCGGCCACCGGGCCGGTGAACCGGTGCGCGCCGAGCAGCGAGGTACGGCGCAGCGCGACCCGCAGCAGCACACCGCGGCGCGGCAACCGGATCAGCAACTGCCCGTTGTCGACAGCGGTCTGGTGCTCGGGTCCGGACACCTCGCGCAGCAGGCAGTTGAGCAGGGTGTGCGCCACGGCCTGATCGGCGGTGGGCAGACCGGCGGGCGCGGCGGGTGCCACGGCGGGGCCGGGGGAATTGGTCAGCGGAGGCATCGCGGGCTCCTGCGGGTGCGGGGGAGGCGGGAGAGCAGAACAGGGGCGGCGGTCGCGAGGACGGTGACCAGGGCGATCGCGGTGCCGGTCAGGACGGGCGCGGTCGGGCCGAACCAGTCGTTGCCGGCCGCGGCGGCCACACCGGCGGCGACCGCACCGGCCTTGGAGAAGAATTCGATCGAGCCGAACAGCCCACCGGGGGACCGGCCCTTGGCACAGTCCGCGGCCAGTACGGACAGACAGACCAGACCGAGGGTGAGCCCGGTACCGAGCACCAGACGGACCGCGACGAAGCCGGTCAGCGAGTCCACCAGGCCGTGTCCGGCCAGACCGAGCGCGATACAGCCGAAGCCGATACCGATACCGAGCCGGGGGCGGGTGCGGAAGACGGCGTGCACCGCCATCGCCGCGACCAGGTAGCACATGTGGGGCAGGGCGAACAGCACGCCGGACACCATGGGGTCGGTGCCCGGAATCCGCTCCTTGATGAGGGAGATCAGGTAGGGGAAGGAGATGACGGTGGAGAAGACGAAGGCGAACTCCAGGGCGTAGAGGGCGCGCAGCGAGGACCGCGGGGCGGGCCCGGAGTGCTCGGCCGCGGCGGCCTCGGCCGCGGCCGTCTCCACCGCCGATGTGCCGTCCGCGTCGACCTCCGCGGTGGCGGCCTGCGGTGCGCCGGTGCGGACCCGCGGCGGCTCCGGGAGCGCCGCCAGCATCACGGCCGCGGTCAGCGGCAGCACGGCCAGCAGGGCGTACTGCCGGTGCGGCGACAGCCACGGCGTCAGCGAGCCGACCACGATCGGGGCGAAGACCAGGGCCGCACGGGCGCTGCCCTGCATCAGGGTGAGCGCCCGGGACAGCGCATTGCCTTCGAGCGCCGCTCCGAGATAGCCGTTCGACGCGGCGAAGGTGCCGCCGAGGATGCCCTGGAGGACCAGCGCCGCGATGAAGGTGCTCATCGAGTCGGCCCAGCCGGCCAGCAGGAACGCCGCCGCCAGCCCCAACTGCGCGCGCAACAACAGGCGTTTGCGTCCGAAGCGGTCCGCGAGCCGCCCCCACAGCGGTGCGCCGATGGCGCCGAAGATGGTGGGGATGATGTAGAGCAGTCCGGCCCACCGGGCGGCGTCGGCGCCGAACTCGGGCAGGATCTCGGTGAGATACGGCGGCAGGCCGAGGGCGGCGAACGACGCCACGAAGTAGCAGCCGGCCACGGCGTGCACCTGGCGGCGGCCGAGGCCCGGACGGTCCTTGGTTTCGACGACAGCCGGTTCGACCGGGCGAGAAGTGGTGGTCCTCATCGGGAAGTCCCCGTCGGAAGCAGGTAGTTGGGGCCGGTGGTGTAGTGCTTGTTGATGTCGGCCGCGCCCGAACGCTCCTTGGAGAGCAGCGTCCCGGCGCTCACCATCGCCTTGATGGGGAGGTGCGGGGCGTCCAGGACGGAGGCGCGCAGCGCGGCGCCCGGCTCGCCCGGGGCGGTGCCCAGCCGTTCGACGGCCTCGGCGAGCCGGTCGCGGACCAGACCCAGCAGCCGTGCGAGCGGCGCCCGTCCGTGCCGGGCGAGCCCGAAGGCGTACGAACCGGCGCACAGGTGGACGGTGATGGTGGTGAACAGGTCCAGCACCGGCCGGTCGCTGTCGGCGAAGATCCGGGGGTCGGCGAAGTCCGACGGTTCCGGGGCGTCGGCTCCCAGCGTGTCCCGCAGCCGGGCGGTGTTGATCCGTGGCCCGTCGTTGTCCTTGAACAGCAGCCGCAGCCGGGTGCCGTCCGCCGTGCGGTCCCACACCAGCGAGATGTTCTGCTGGTGGGACTCCAGCGCGATGCCGTAGCCGAAGAGCGTGGTCTGCCAGTCGAAGAGCAGGGTGAGGCAGGCGTCCAGCAGGGCGAGCGGATCGCCGCCGTAGAAGCGGTCCGCGAGGTGGTCGATCACCAGCCGCCCGCCGGGCGCCCGGCTCAGCAGCGCGGCCATCGGCACCACGGCACTGCCGTCCAGCCCCGCGGGGTAGCGGCGGCACAGCACGGTCAGCAGCTCGTGACCGGCGTGCGCGTAGACGGTCTCGTCGGCCTGGAGGACCGACTCCCGGAAGCGCGGCTCGCGGGCGAGCACGGTCTCCAGCAGCCGCTGCCCCGCCGCGCCGTCGATCAGCGTTCCGGGCTTGATGGTGCGCCGGTTCCGCAGGCCCAGCGTGGCGGTGGCCAGCGGCAGCTTCAGATGGAGCCGGGGATCGGCGTCCAGCGCCACGGTGCGCATCGACAGGGTGGGGACGACGTCGACCACGGCGCGCTCGGACAGCACCGCCTCGCCCGCCAGACCCGATTCGCGCAGCGCACCGTCCAGCGGGTCGCCGTGCGTCAACGGGTGGACGGGGAGGGCAAGATGGCTGGCGTCGAGGTGGGCCAGGCCCAGCTCGGCAGGCGTCGGCCAGCAGGCGGGCAGCGTGGCCTCGCCGCCCGGAAGGGTGACCGCGGCGCGCGGCAGGGCGAGCCAGCGCAGCGCGAAGTCCGGGCGGAACTCCGGTGCGTAGGCGCGCAGTTGGGCTTCGGTCAGACCGGACCGGCCGCGGGCGGTCGGATAGACGGGGTGGTCGAGCCGCGCGGCCAGCGTGTCGTACGCCAGGCCGCCGTTCAGCCCCAGCCAGCCGGCCGGGTCCGCGCCATGACGCACCATCAGCTCGTCCTCGGCCTCGTCCCGGGTCCGGGTGTGCAGCCGCATCGTCTCCAGGGTCTGGCGGCACTCCTCGGCGAAGGCGTCGAAGCCCTCGCGGTCGGCCGGATCGGCCAGCGCGTGGAGCGCCGTGAGGACCTCGTCGACCGTGGTCAGCCGGGCGCCGTCGGACTCCCGCACGAGGAGCGGCAGCCGCGCCGTGTACGTGCTCTGGTAGCCGTCCTCGCCGAGCGGCAGCAGCAGCGCCCCGGCGGTCTCGTCGGCGGGCAGCCGCAGCCAGCGGCCGTCCGGCCGCTCCAGCAGCGTGCCACGGGTGCGCAGACCGACCACGTCCTCGCGCAGCAGCGCGCCCAGGACCCGCAGCAGCAGTCCGGATTCCTCGGCGTCCGCCGCGGCCGGGGCCCGGCCGGTGGCGGTGTCGAGCGCGGCGGTCACGACGATATCTCCCAGCGCTCGGCCGCGAGGAACGCCTCCGACACCCGGTCCACGGCGCTCCGGTCGGTGCCGGTGGCCCGCAGGACGCCGAGGTAGTCGCGGTTGGTGCGGTAGTGCGGGTGCTCGGTGCCGACCTCGCGCAGCGGCCGGTAGGTCAGCCGTACGCCGTCCACCGTCCGGTCCACGGCGGCGGGCGCCGCGGTGAGCGTCCCGGCCCGGTCGGCGCAGGCGTAGTCCACCCGGCCCGCTCCGTCGCGCCGCGCGCCGAGGTCGGCGGGCAGCGGCTCGCCCAGATGGGTCCGCAGAATGTGCTCGAACAGGGGGATGTCCAGGACCTCGGCGAGCATCAGGTCGCACTGGTCCCCGATGACGCGGTAGTTCACCTCGATGAGCCGCGCGCGGCCCTCGTGGACCACGAATTCCGTGTGGCAGGCACCGAACCCGACGCCCAGCGCGTCCAGTTGGGCCAGCACCTGCGCCACCACGGGCTCGGGGTGGGCGGCGACGAGGTCGAGCCGCTCCTCGATGAAGGCCGGCGGGGCGGAGACCGTGGTGTGAAAACCGCCCAGGACATGCCGTACGCGGCCGTCGCCCAGGGTCTCCAGGGTGTAGAGCTCACCCTCCAGGAACTCCTCGGCGACCAGCGCCGCCTGCGGGCGCCGCGCCTGGATCTCCTTGGCGAGCGTCACCAGCTCGTCCGGCCCCTCGGCCAGCACCACATCCTCGCTGGCCACGCCCTCGCGGGGCTTGATGACGCACGGGTAGGGCAGGCCGGCGGCGGTGAGCGCGGTGGGATCCTCGCCGGCGGCGAGCTCCGCGGACCGTACGGTGTCGGCGCCCGCCACGGCGAGGTGGCGGCGCATCTCGGCCTTGTTCTTGGCGCGCAGCGCGGCCCGCCAGTCCTTGCCGGGCAGCCCGAAGTAGTCGGCGGCCAGCGCCGCCTGGGTCTGGAGATGGTCGCTGTTGGTGAAGACCGCGGCGGCCGGGTGGTGGTTCGCTATGCGGGTGATGACGGCACGGAAGTCATGGACGTCGCACTCCAGGACCTCGGTCTGCGGGGAGACCCGCCGGTGCGCTTCGGGCTGATCCGTCAGGATCGTGAGATCGAGGCCGAGGCGGGCGGCGGCGGGCAGGAACCCATCGGTGACCGAGTCGGTGGGGTTGAGGGCGAGCAGATACATCCGCATGAGCGGGGCCCCTTCGGGGTCGAGGTGGTGCGGGGGATCGGGGCGGGGGCGGGCCGGGGGACGGCGGCCCACCCCCTGGTGGGCGGGCGGATCAGCCCTTCGGCAGCGGCACGCCGGCGGCCTTCGCCACGTCGGCGAGCATGTGCTCGGCCGCCTGGATGCCGATGCCGGACATCCAGGTCTCGTCCGGCACGTTGAAGACCTTGTCGTCCTTGACGGCCTTCAGGTCCTTCCAGACCGGGTTGGACGTGACGTCCTTCTGCTGGGTCTTGTCCGGCTCGTCCGCGACGGTCACGAACACCAGGTCGGCGTCGGCCTTGTCGATCTGCTCCGGGCTGACGTCGAGCATCGTCTTGACCGGGTCGGTGGAGCTCTGGGACTTCGGCCGGGCCAGGCCGATGTCGTTGAGGACCACGCCGCTGTAGGAGGACTTCTGGTAGAGGCGGGTCGGGCCGGCGACGAAGCGGACCACGGAGGCCGACGGCATCTTGCCGTGGTTCTTCTTCTTGATGGCCTCGCCCAGCGCCTTGGCCCGGGTCTCGTACGCCTTCAGCTTCTGGTCTGCCTGCTTCTCCAGACCCAGGGCCTTGGCGTGGACCTTCAGATTGGCCTTCCAGGGGCCGCCGGTGGTCTCGGTGAAGACGGTCGGCGCGATGGCCTGGAGCTTGTCGTAGATCTTCTCGTGCCGGACCTTGGAGGACAGGATCAGATCGGGCTTCAGCATCGCGATCTTCTCAAGGTTCGGCTCCAGCAGTGGACCGACGTCCTTGACGCCGCCGATCTCGTCCTTGAGGTACGTGGGGAAGCCGCCCTCGGTCTTCATGTGCGGGGAGACCGCGCCGACGGGCTTGACGCCGAGCGTGGTGACGTCGTCCAGCTCACCGGTGTCCAGGACCACCACGCGCTTGGGCTTGGCCGGGATCTTCACGTCGCCGCCCTGGACACTCTTGACGGTGCGCGGGAAGCCGGCGCCGCCCTTCGCCGCGTCGTCGCCGTCCTTGGACGCCCCGCCGCCGCACGCGGTCAGGGTCGCGGCGCCGACGGTGGCGGCGAGCAGGGCGGCCGGCAGCCGGCGGCCGGAAACAGCAGAGCTCATGAGCATGAGGGTTCGACTTCCTTCAGGGGGAGCGGAAAGGGAAGTGCTCGTGGGGGAGAGCGGGTTCGGGTCAGGCGGTGACGGCGGTGTGCCGTTTCGCGCTGCCCTTCGGGACGACCAGCGGGGTGCCGGTCTCGGGGTCGGGGATCACCCGGCAGTCCACGTCGAACACGGACTTGACCAGCTCCGCGTCGAGTACGTCCGCCGGGGCGCCGGCCGCCGCCAGCTGCCCGTCCTTGAGGACCACGAGATGATCCGCGTAGCGGGCGGCCTGTCCGAGGTCGTGCAGCACCATCACCACGGTGCGGCCCGCCTCGGAGTGCAGCGCGGCGACCAGGTCGAGGACATCGAGCTGGTGCCGCAGGTCCAGGAAGGTGGTGGGCTCGTCGAGCAGCAGCAGATCGGTGTCCTGGGCCAGTGCGAGCGCGATCCAGGCGCGCTGCCGCTGGCCGCCGGAGAGCTGGTCGACGGGCTGGTGGCGCAGCTCCTCGGTGCCGGTGCGCCGCAGCGCCTCCTCCACCGCGTTCTGGTCCGCCGTCGACCAGGGGCTCAGCAGCCGCTGGTGCGGGTAGCGGCCGAGCCGTACCAGCGCCTCGACGGTGATCGCGTCGGGGGTGACCGGCTGCTGCGGCAGCAGCCCCATCCGCAGGGCCAGCGCCCGGGCCGGCATCCGGTGGATGTCGGCGCCGTCCAGCGCGACGGTGCCGGCGGCCGGTGCCAGCAACCGGGTCAGCCCGCGCAACAGGGTGGACTTTCCACAGGCGTTGGGGCCGACGACGGCGGTGACGGCGCCGCCGGGCAGCACCAGGTCGAGGCCGCCGACGATCAGCCGGTCGCCGTAGCGCAGGTCGAGTCCGTGGGTGGAGAGCTGGTTGGCGGTCATCGGACACTCCTGTTCACGGAACTGCTCTGACGGATCATCAGCACCAGCAGCCAGGGCGCGCCCAGAGTGGCGGTGACCACCCCGACCGGCAGACCGCTGACGGGCAGCAGATACTGCGCCACCAGATCGGAGGCGAGCAGCAGTACGGCACCGGCGAGGGCGGACAGGGCCAGCGTCCCGGCGGTCGGCGGCCCGGCGAGGAACCGCACCATGTGCGGCACGGCCAGCGCCACGAAGGCGACCGGTCCGGTCAGCGCGGCGGCCAGCGAGGCCAGCACGATGGCGATGACCAGGATCTGAAGCCGGGCGGTGTGGGTGTTGAGGCCGAGCGTGCCGGCCGAGTCGTCGCCCAGGTCGAGGACGGCGAGACGGCGGTTCAGGAGGAAGGCGACGGCGAGTCCCACGGTCACCGCCCCGCCTGCGGACCACACCTCGGTCCAGGTCCGCCCGTAGACCGAGCCCGTGGTCCACTGAAGGGCCGAACCGGCCAGCTCGGTGGGGAAGCTGACGACCATGAAGGTCACCGCCGCGGACAGACCGGCCTGTACGGCGAGCCCGACCAGCACCAGGCGCGTCACGCTGGTGCCGGAGCGCCAGCCGAAGACTCCCAGCAGCACCGCGGCCAGCAGCCCGCCGCCGAGCGCGGCCAGCGGCATCACTGCCTGCGAGGCCCCGGCGGCCAGCATCGCGACCGCGCCGAACGAGGCCCCGCCGGTCACTCCCATCACATCGGGGGAGGCGAGCGGATTGCGGAACAGCCGCTGCAACAGCGCACCGCCCACGGCCAGCCCCGCCCCCGCGACGATCGCCGCGACCATCCGCGGGGCCCGGAACTCCTGGACCACCAGCACCGTGCCGGCCTCACCGGCACCGAACAGCCCCTTGACCGCCTCGACGGGCGGCAGCGGCATCTCACCGTTGGCCACGGACACCGTCACCAGCGCGCAGAGCACCACCAGACCGGCGACCGTGAGCAGCGGGGTCCGGCCGCGTCCGGGCCCGCGTCCGGTGGCCGGGGCCGGCGACGGGGAGCCGAGCGGCTTCGCGCTCCGTACGACGTCGTTCATCGGGCCACCTTCCGGGCCAGCAGCGCCAGCAGCGGCGCGCCGAGGAACGCGCTGATGATGCCGACCTGAAGCTCGGAGGGCCGGATGACGAGCCGTCCGAGGATGTCGGCGGTGAGCAGCAGCAGCGGACCGGCGATCAGACAGCCGGGCACCAGCACCCGGTGGTCGGCGGTGCGCAGCACCTGGCGGACCAGATGCGGTGCGGCCAGTCCGATGAAGGCCAGCGGACCGGCCACGGCCACCGCGGACGCGGCGAGCAGCACGACGGCCAGGCCGCCGACGGTGCGGATCCGCGACACCGGCACGCCCAGCGCCTGCGCCGAATCATCGCCCAGCGCAAGGGCGTTGAGGGCGGGGGCGAGGGCCAGCGCGATGACCAGGCCGATCACCAGGGTCGGCAGCACCGGGTAGAGCACCTCCAGCGGGCGCTCGGCCAGCGAACCGGCCAGCCAGAACCGGGCCTCGTCCAGCGACCGCTTGCTGGCCAGCATGACCGTCGACGTCCAGGACAGCAGGACGAGTTGCAGCACGGTGCCGCCCAGCGCGAGGCGTACCGGGTCGAGGTCACCGGCGCGCCGGGCCAGTGCCTGGGCGAACAGCGCGGCGGCCGCGGCGCCCGCGAACGCGAACCAGAGGTACTGCACGGGACGGGTCAGATGGAGTGCGTAGATCGCGGTGACCACCGCGAAGCCCGCGCCCGCGTTGATGCCGAGCGTCGTCGGGGAGGCGAGCGGGTTGCGGGTGATGCCCTGGACGACCGCTCCGGCGACCCCGAGCGCGGCGCCGACCGCGAGCGCCACCACGGTCCGCGGCACCCGAAGCCCCGTCACCACCAGTGCGTCCGGCCCGTGGACGGCGCCGGTCAGCGCGTCCCATACGGTGGCCAGCGGTACGGAGCGGGCGCCGAGGGCGAGGCTCAGGGCGGCACAGACCGCCAGCGCACCGAGCCCGGCCACGAACAGCGGGACGCGCCGCAGGGCGTTCGCGGCGGGAGGCGCATCGGGCACGGGGGGTGCGGTGGCAGGAGGTTTGGTCGTCGACACGCGTCGTTACATTAGGTTAGGCATACCTAATATTGCAAGCGGGTGTTCGGTAAATGATCAACTATCCCTTTTGTCGGGCGGCCGGCGTCCCGCTGCCACACTCAGGGCTCCGACCTGGGGTGACCTACCCCTCCCTCGCTCCGCCCACTCCGCCGACCGCTCCTCGATGAGGGCACGTCAAGAGCCGAGGATGCCTCCGGGTTGACTCCCCGACGGTGTCTCCATTGCAGGTGCGGAGTCACCGTGTTTCTCTGGTGGGGGGACCTCGTGGTTCCGCCCGGCCGAGGAGCGCCATGCACCCCACCACTCCGCGCATCGCCATCATCGGTGCCGGACCCGGCGGTCTGACCTGCGCCCGGGTGCTCCAGCGGAGCGGCGTACCGGTCACCGTCTTCGCCCATGAGGCGCCGGCCGCCGCTGATCCGCAAGGCGGCGCCCTGGAGCTGCAGATGACGACCGGTCGGGCCGCGCTGCGGGCGGCCGGTCTCCACGAGGAGTTCACCGCCCTCGCCCGCCCCGCCGGACGGGAGACGCGGCTGCTCGACCACACCGGGGCCGTGCTCCTCCAGGACGCCCCCGCCCCCGGCGGGCCCGACCGCGCCGAGGTCGACCGGGCCGCACTGCGCCGTCTGCTGCTGGCCTCCCTCTCCGCCGGGACCGTGCACTGGGGCAGCTATCTGCGCACCCTGCACCCGCTCGGCGACGGCCGCCACCGGGCCGAGTTCGACGACGGCCACACGGAGACCTTCGACCTGGTCATCGGCGCCGACGGAGCCTGGTCCCGGGTGCGGCCGATGCTCTCCGACGACACTCCCCACTACTCCGGTGTCACCTTCGTCGAGACCGGGATCGCGGACGCCGACGGCCGCCACCCCGACCTCGCCCGTCTCGTCGGCGACGGCGGCCTGCTGGCGCTGTCCGCCGGCAAGGGACTGCTCGCCCGGCGGCACGGTCGGGGTCACCTCCTGGTGTACGCCGGATTCCGCGGCTCCCAGGACTGGGCGTCGGCGGCCGGGGTGCGGATGACGGACACCGAGGCCGTGCGCGCCGTACTGCTCGCCGGGTTCGCCGGGTGGGACGACCGGCTGCTGGCGCTGCTGCGGGACAGCGACGCCGGGTTCGTCAACCGGCCGCTGTTCGCGCTGCCGGTGCCGCACACCTGGACCCACACCCCGGGCCTGACCCTGCTCGGCGACGCCGCGCATCTGATGACGCCGTTCGCCGGCGGGGGCGCCGGCCTCGCCATGTTCGACGGCTGCGAACTCGCCCGCGCGCTGGCCGAGGAGCGCGACCCGGACGCGGCGGTACGCGCCTACGAATCCGTCATGCTGCCCCGCGCCGCGCAGGCCGCCGGCCACGCCGCCCGCGCCCTGGCCCAGTCCTTCGCCCCCGACGCCCCGGACAGCGCGCTGCGCTTTCTGCGCACCGGCCGTGCACCGTGACGGCAGCCGGACTCCCGCCCCGCACCCGGCCGCCCTCCGGTTGCGGCCCCGCCGCGCCCATCGGACGATCGGCAGCGTACGGAGACCGGATCCGCGGCGAACGGACACGAGTGCGGCACTGCCCGGCCATCGCCCGGCGCGGAGGGACGGAACACACCGTGAAGATGACTGAGCCCACGCCCGGCGCGCCCTGCTGGGTGGAGCTGGGCACCTCGGACGTGGCTGCCGCCAAGGTGTACTACCGCCAGGTCTTCGGCTGGGTCGCCGAGACCGATCCGCGCCAGGAGGCGGGCGGCTACACCACGCTGTACCTGGGGGAGGACCCGGTCGCCGCACTGACCCCGCTCTACGCCCCCGGCCGGCCGACCGCCTGGACCGTGTCGTTCGCGGTCCGGGATACCGATGCGATGTCCTCGGCGGTCACCGGGGCCGGCGGCCGGCTGCTGACCGGGCCGATGGACGTCTTCGACCTGGGCCGCTTCGCCGTACTGGCCGACCCGGAGGGCGCCGTCTTCTCGGTGTGGCAGGCCCGCTCGTTCGCCGGCGCCGCGGTGTTCAACGCGCCGGGCTCGCTCGGCTGGGTGGAGCTGGCCACCCGGGACGCCGAGGCCGCCAAGGCGTTCTACACGACGGTCTTCGGCTGGACCGTGGGCACCCACGAGGACTACCCGCAGTGGGGCGTCGACGGCGCCGACTTCGGGGGACTGAGCGCGCTGGACGAGTTCTACCCGGAGGACATCAGGGCGCACTGGCTCCCGTACTTCGCGGTGGCCGACGTCGACGCGACGGCCGCCCGGGCCGCCGAGTCCGGCGGGATGCTGCTGGTGCCCCCGACGGAGGTCCCGCACGGGCCGAAGGTCGCGGTGATCCGGGATCCGCAGGGGGCCTCGTTCGGCATTCACCGCGTCGGCACCGAGGGCTGACGCCCGGTCGTCCCCGGTGCGCGCGCCGGGCGGCGACGGCCCGTGAGCCGGGCGCACGCGCCCTGTCACACGATCGGCGGCCTGTTCGTCGTTGCACCACATTCCCCAGGTGGTTTGCGCGTAATGTCCACCTCCCACCAGTGGGTGGCATCGCGCGTCAAGAACAGGAGACCCCTATGTCCACGACCGACTTCCTCGTGGCCCGAGGCAAACAGCTCGCCGCCGGCACGGGCGCACTGGCCATCGCCGCCGCCCTCGGCGCGACGCTGCTCGCCGCGGCCCCGGCGCAGGCGACGCCCGGCCCCCCGAAGCCCTACGGCGTGGTCACCGCCAAGGCGGGCCTGAGCGAGCGTCAGTACCCCAGCACGGACTCGTCGGTACGCGGCTACCTCCGCCACCGCGCGCACGTCGGCCTGGTCTGCAAGGTGCGCACCCAGAACGTGGGCGGCAACTCCGTCTGGTACCTGACCCGCGAGGAGCGGGCCACCTGGGTCTCGGCGAAGTACGTGACCAACAGCGGCCGCGTCAAGTACTGCAAGGACGTCCACCGCACCCGGGTGCAGCCGAAGCACACGGCGAAGCACGTCGTGGGCTGATGGAGCCCCGGGGAGGCCCGGTCCGGTGCCGCAGCGGTACCGGACCGTGCCTTCGTGTGTGTACGCCGGCGGCACCATAGGCCCGCCGCCCACCCCCTCCGCGCCCTTCCCTATTTCTGGAACAAGTTCTACTGTGCCCCCGATCCGGCAGCCGACGGCCCGTCAGCTTCGCGGGCCCCTCGGACCGGACGACCGGACCGGACGAACTGGAGGGGCCGTGCACCTCGAATACACCCCCGAGCAGCAACAGTTGCGCGCCGAGCTGCGTACGTACTTCGCCGCGCTGGTGCCGGACAACACCTACGGCCGGGACCCCGGGGGCACCAGAGGTGAGCTCGCCGACCCCGCCGCCCAGAAGCGCTTCTACCGCGAGACGGTGCGCAGGCTGGGCGCCGACGGCTGGCTCGGCGTCGGCTGGCCCAAGGAGTTCGGCGGCCGCGGCCTGTCCCCGATGGAACAGTTCATCTTCTTCGACGAGGCCGCCCAGGCGGGGGTGCCGCTGCCGCTGATGGCGCTGAACACCGTCGGCCCGACGATCATGCAGTTCGGCACCGACGAGCAGAAGTCCTACTTCCTGCCCAGAATCCTCTCCGGCGAGATCGACTTCGCCATCGGCTACAGCGAACCGGACGCCGGCACCGACCTGGCCGCCCTCAAGACCCGCGCCGTACGGGAGGGCGACGAGAAGACCGGCCACTACGTCGTCAACGGGCAGAAGATCTGGACGACCAACGGGGACACCGCGGAGTGGGTGTGGCTCGCGGTACGCACCGATCCCTCCGCCCCGCCCCACAAGGGCATCACCATGCTCCTCGTCCCCACCAGCGACCCCGGCTACTCCTGCACCCTGATCAACACCCTCGCCTCGCACGACACCACCGCCAGCTACTACGAGAACATCACCGTCCCGGCCTCCCGCCGCGTCGGCGAGGAGAACAAGGGCTGGCGGATCATCACCAACCAGCTCAACCACGAACGGGTCACCCTCGCCGCCCACGGCACCATGGCCATCCGCGCCCTGCACAACGTCCAGCGCTGGGCCGCCGACACCAAGCTCACCGACGGCCGCCGGGTCATCGACCTGGGCTGGGTACGCGGCCGGCTGGCCCGCACCCACACCAGACTGGACGCCATGAAGCTGCTGAACTGGCAGATGGTCGACGCCCTCCAGCACGACACCCTCACCCCGCAGGACGCCTCCGCCGTCAAGGTCTACGGCTCCGAGGCCAGACGCGACGCCTACGCCTGGCTGATGGAGATCGTCGCCGCCGCGGGCCCGCTCAAGGAAGGCTCGGCCGGCGCCGTCCTGCACGGCGAACTCGAACGCGGCTACCGCTCCGCCGTCATCTTCACCTTCGGCGGCGGCAACAATGAGATCCAGCGCGAAATCATCTCGTGGATAGGACTGGGGATGCCGCGGGTACGGCGCTGAACCGGCAGCAGGAGGCGTGGTGCACACAGACGACCCGGGGCTCTTCGGCCCCCGTTCCGTGACCTGGCAGCTGCATGCGGATCCGATGATGTGGATCGCGGGCGTCCGGGCGCTGTACCTCCAGGCGCTGCACCCCCGGGCGGTGCGCGGGGTGTTCCAGAACTCCGCCGCGTTCCGGATGAGCGGGCAGGGGAGACGGGACGCCTGGGGGCGGCTGATGCGCACCGCGGACTTCGTCGGCACCCTCACCTACGGCACCACCGGGGCCGCCGAGCAGGCCGGCGCCGCGGTCCGCGGGATCCACCGCCGGCTGTCCGCCACCGATCCGGACACCGGCGAGCGCTACGGCGTCGACGAACCGGAGCTGCTGCTGTGGGTGCACTGCGCCGAGGTGGACTCCTACCTGCACGTCCTGCGCCGCTCCGGCTACCCCGTCGGCGACGCCCAGGCCGACGCCTACCTCCACGAGCAGCGCGAGAGCGCCCGGCTCGTCGGCCTCGACCCGGCCGGGGTGCCCGGCAGCCGGGCCGCGCTCGCCGCCTACTTCGCCCGCGTACGGCCCGAGTTGGCGCTGACCCCCGAAGCCCGCGAGGTGGACGCCTTCCTGCGCCGGCCACCGACCCCGGCCGTGCTCGTCCCGGCCCGTGCGCTGCTCTGGCGGCAGGTGGCACAGCTCGCCTACGGCGCACTCCCGGCGTACGCACACCGGCTCTACGGGCGTCCCGTGCGCCCGGCCGCCGTCAGCCGCCGGCTGCGCGCCACCGGCCGCCTCCTTCGCGCCATTCCGCCCACGGTCCGCTGGCAGCTTCCGCCCCGGCACATCCTGCGCGCCGTGGCGCGGCTCGGCCCCGACACCCGTCCAGCGCCCTACAAGCTCCGCCGATCCGCCGCCATACTGGACGGGCAGGACGGCGCGCAGGGGGAGCTGCGCGGCTGACCGGGGGAAACGGGGACGGGGGCGGCGATTCATGGTGGCGGAGAACAGACTGATTCAACGGCGGTACCGGCTGCTCGACACCATCGGGCGCGGCGGGATGGGGGAGGTGTGGCGGGCCCGCGACGAGTCGCTGGGCCGGCAGGTCGCGGTCAAATGCCTCAAGCCGCTGGGGCCGCGGCACGAACCCTCGTTCCTTCAGGTCCTGCGCGAACGTTTCCGCCGTGAGGCCCGGGTCGCGGCCGCGCTCCAGCACCGCGGGGTCACCGTCGTGCATGACTTCGGCGAGGACGACGGCACCCTCTTCATCGTGATGGAGCTGCTCAGCGGCCGTAACCTCAGCCAGCTGCTGGACGACAACCGCCGCCAGCCGCTGCCCGTGCCGGACGTCATCGAGATCGCCGAGCAGGTCACCGCCGCGCTGGCCTACACCCATGAACAGGCCATCGTGCACCGCGATCTGAAACCGGCGAACATCGTCCGGACCGCCGACGGCACGGTCAAGATCTGCGACTTCGGGATCGCCCGGCTCGGCCATGACATCGGCTTCACCGCCCGCCTCACCGGCACCGGTATCGCCATGGGCAGCCCGCATTACATGTCGCCCGAACAGATCGGTGCGCACGGCGTCGACCACCGCAGTGATCTCTACTCGCTGGGCTGTGTGCTCTACGAGATCGCCACCGGTGTGCCGCCGTTCGACCTGGGGGACGCCTGGGCGGTGCTGGTCGGGCACCGTGACCTGGCGCCGAAGCCGCCCCGTACGCTCCGCCCCGACCTGCCCGAGGGCTACGAGCGGATCATGCTCGAACTCCTCGCCAAGGACCCCGACGACCGGCCCCGGGACGCCGACGAGCTGGGCAAACGCCTCGCCGACGCCCGACATCCACACCTCGGCCGGGCCACCGTCGCCGCCGGTTTCGAGGAGGTGACGGTCCCCGCCCGGCCGCTGCCCTCCTGGACCCGGGGGATGACGCTCGGCTCCCCGGCGGACGCCACCCGGCGGCCGCAGCGGTACCCCGTCGACGGCACCGCCACGTTCCTCACCGGCACCTGGACCGGCGGCACCGACCCACAGGACGATGGCACGTCCCCGGCCGCCGGCATCGCCGGCCCGGCACCGCCGGACGACCGCCGCGCCGCCCTCGCCGAGCTCGCCGGACGGCACACCGCCGCGCTGAACCTCGGCCGGCTGGGCCGCTGGGAGGAGGCCGGTGAGGCGCACCGCGCGCTCGCCGCGGCACGTGAGCGGCTCCTCGGCACCGACCACCCCGACACCCTCACCAGCCGCCTGGAAACCGGCCATGCGCTGGGCCGTCTCGGCCGGCACTTCGAGGCGCACCAGATCTACGCCGAGGTGCTGGCGGGCCGCGAACGCGCGCTGGGCCCGGACCATCCGGACGCCCTGAGCTGCCGCCACCATGTCGCCCGCAACCTCGGCCGGCTGGGCCGGCTGGACGACTGCCGGGCCATGGCCCAGGAGGTGGCCGCGGCCCGCGCCCGGGTGCTCGGCGTCCAGCACCCCGACACCCTTGCCACGTATGGCGAACTCGCCCATGTCCTCGGCAAGTTGGGTCTCTACGCCGACGCGCTGCACACCTACCAGGAGATCGCGGCGGCCCGCACCGCCACGCTCGGACCCGACCACGACGACACCCTCGCCGCCCGTTACGAGGTCGGCATCGGCCTCGGCCGGCTCGGCCGCAGCGCGGAGGCCCTGGTGCTCTACCGCGACCTGGTCGTGGACCGTACCCGCGCCCAGGGCGCCGACGACCCGGAGACGCTGCGCGCCCGGCACGGTCTCGGCGTCAGCCTCGGGCGGCAGAACCGCTGGCAGGAGGCACTGGTGGAGGCCCGTGAGGTGGCCGCGGCCCGCGCGCGGGTGCTCGGTCCCGAGCACCCCGACACCTTGGTCAGCCGCCGGGAGACCGCGGTGGCGCTCGGCTGGCTCGGCCGCTGGAGCGAGGCGCTGGACGTCTACCGCCAGGTCGCCGACGCCCGCGAACGGGTCCTGGGAGCCGCCCATCTCGACGCGCTGGCCAGCCAGGGCGACCTGGCCCAGTGCCTGGAGCAACTGGGCCGCCGGGACGAGGCGGCCGCGCTCCAGCGCCGGGTCGCGGCGCTGCACCAGGAGCGCGTCGCACGCCCCGGCCGGAAGCGGGACGGCACCTGGTCCGCCGGCCCCCGGATCAGTCCGGAGTGACCCGGTAGAGCACGGTGCCGTGCGGCGGCACCTCGCGTGCCACGATGTCCTTCCCGCTGTGTGTACGGCGGCCGGTGACCAGGTCGTGCAGCCGATAGGAGCCGGCCTCGGCCAGCCCGGCCGCGCGGGCCGTGACGGACAGCGTGCGCGGCGTGCTGCCGGAGTTGAACAGGGCGATCGCCCGGTCGCCGTTCTTCAGCGGCTTGGACAGCACCGCGGATTCGTCGCCCCGCGCGACCACCCGCCCCTGGACGCCGAGCGCGTCCTGGTCGACCGCGATGACCCGCTCGTTCCCGAGCACCCTCCGCGCCGCCGCGGGCAGCTCGGCCAGATCCGTACTGGAGATCAGCGGTGCGGCCATCATCGCCCACAGCGACATCTGGCTCTGCATCTCCTGGCGGCTCAGGCCCGCCGCCCCGGCCAGCAGAAAGTCCGGATCGTTCCAGCGTCCGGGCCGCTGGAAGGCCGCGAGACGGGAGTTGTAGCGGAAGTTGCGGACGATGGAGGCCCACTTCGCGGACGGGGTGCTCTTCTGCAGTGCGATGTCCCGGCCGCCCCGCCACAGATTGCCGACCTCGGACGACCAGCGGATGACCCGGTGCCAGACGCTGTCCCCGTCGAACTGGAAATAGGCCGGTGCCGACACCGAGAACGTCATCGGGCGGCCGGTGTCGCGGAGCGCACGGCTCAGCTGCCCGTACAGATCCCGGAAGGCCGCCTCCTTGCTGTGTCCCGGCGTGACCGGCACATTGCAGCCGTCCGCCTTGACGTAGTCCACCTTCCAGCGGGCGAACTGCTCCGCGTCCTGTTGGAAATGCCCCAGGCTGCCCGGGAACTTCTCACAGGTCAGCGTGCCGACATCGGTATAGATCCCGAACTTCAGCCCCAGCTCGTGCAGCTGCTTGCCGAGGTGGGCCATACCGTGCGGGAACTTCGCCCGGTCCGCCACCAGCCGGCCCCTGACGTCGCGCTGTCTGCTCATCCAGCAGTCGTCGAGGGTGACGGTGCGGTAGCCCTTCCGGGCCAGTCCCGTACGGACCAGCGCCCGCGCATTGTCAAGGACGACCTTCTCGTCGAGGTCGCACATGTAGTACGACCAGTTGTTCCAGCCCATCGGGGGGCGCGGGGCCAGATTCGGGTACGCCCCCGAGGAGCGCGGGGCGCCCGGGGCGCGAGCCGGGTCCGGGGCGGCGGAGGCCGGTGCGGGGGCCGCCAGCAGCCCGGCCGAGCAGGCGGCGACGGCGGTCAGTCCCGCCAAGGAACGGCCGATGCGGGGTACCGGCGGACGGGACACGGGTCACCTCACGGAGGGGCGGTACGGCCCGCGGATTGGACGGCGGGAGCGGTGCCGGGGCGCAGCACGGCCGGGACGCTAGGAGCAGCCCCCCGCCCGGTCAAGAAGCCGCACCGGCCCGGGTGCAGGTTTCAGCCGCCTGCACCTGGCGACGGGGATCACCGCGTGCTACCAAGGGGCATGCCGGAACGGACTTCGTATGACGCGGTCATCGTCGGTGGCGGGCACAACGGACTGGTGGCCGCCGCCTATCTCGCACGCGCCGGGCGCAGCGTGCTGGTGCTGGAGCGGCTGGACCACACGGGTGGTGCGGCCGTGTCGACCCGGGCGTTCTCCGGGACCGACGCCCGGCTGTCCCGCTACTCCTACCTCGTCAGCCTGCTGCCGGCGAAGATCGTGCAGGACCTCGGGCTGCGGTTCGCGGTCCGTAAGCGCACCGTCTCCTCCTACACCCCCACCGTGCGCGGCGGCCGCCCGACCGGGCTCCTGGTCGGCGGCGGGGATGCCCGGACCCGTGCCGCGTTCACCGAACTCACCGGCTCCGACCGCGAGTTCACCGCCTGGCAGGACTTCTACGGCCGCACCCGGCGACTGGCCGAACGGGTCTTCCCCACCCTGACCGAACCGCTGCCCTCCCGCGAGGCGCTGCGCACCCGTATCGACGACGACGCCCTCTGGCATGCGCTGTTCGAACGCCCCCTGGGCGAGCTGGTCGAGGAGACCTTCACCGACGACCTGGTCCGCGGGGTGGTGCTCACCGACGCACTGATCGGCACCTTCGCCACCGCGCATGACCCGTCGCTGCGCCAGAACCGCTGCTTCCTCTACCACGTCATCGGCGGCGGCACCGGCGACTGGGACGTGCCCATCGGCGGGATGGGTGCCCTCACCGACGCGCTGGCCGACGCCGCCCGCGGGGCCGGGGCGGAGATCGTCACCGATTGCGAGGTGACCGGTATCGCGACGGACGGCCGGACCGCGGAGGTGACCTGCGACCAGGGCACCGTCGGCGCCCGCCGGGTCCTCGTCAACGCCGCCCCACGGGAGCTGGCCCGCCTCCTGGGCGAGGCGCCGCCGCCACCCGCCGAGGGCGCCCAGCTCAAGGTCAATATGCTGCTCACCCGGCTGCCCCGGCTGCGGGACACCGGCGTGGACCCACGGGAGGCCTTCTCCGGCACCTTCCATATCGCCGAGGGGTACGGCCAGCTGGAGGACGCCTACCAGCAGGCCGCGTCCGGCGGTCTGCCCGCCGCCCCGCCCTCCGAGATCTACTGCCACTCCCTCACCGACCCCTCCATCCTCGGCGCCGACCTGGTCCGCCAGGGCTACCAGACGCTCACCCTGTTCGGTCTGCACGCCCCCGCGCGCCTGTTCACCGCCGATACCGCCGACAACGCTGCCACCCGCGACCGCCTCCTGGCGGCCACCCTCGCCGAACTCGACACCCACCTCGCCGAGCCCCTCGCCGGCTGTCTGGCCCACGACGCCGACGGCCGCCCCTGCATCGAGGCCAGATCCCCCCTCGACCTGGACCGCGAACTGGGCCTGCCCGGCGGCAACATCTTCCACCGCGACCTGGCCTTCCCGTATGCGGAGCCGGCGGACGACCCCGCCCAGGACACCGCCGCGGCCCGCTGGGGTGTGGCGACCAGCCGTCCCACCGTTCTCCTGTGCGGTGCGGGCGCGCCCCGCGGCGGGGGAGTGAGCGGCATCCCGGGCCACAATGCGGCGATGGCGGTGCTGGAGGAGGGGTGAGCGGCCCGGTGAGGAGCAAGTCGCCTCGCATCGCAGGTTTCTGACGCTGCATCAGAAAATCTCTTCCCTCGTACGGTCCGCTGCGGCATCCTTCGCCCATGCAGACGGAGCTGAGCAACACGCTGGGAGCCGAGCACGCCGTCTTCGGGTTCACGCCCTTCCCCGCGGTCGCCGCCGCGATCACCCGGGCCGGCGGGTTCGGGGTGCTCGGGGCGGTCCGCTACACCGCGCCGGACGAACTGGCGCGTGACCTCGACTGGATGCAGCAGCACACCGAAGGGCTGCCGTACGGGCTCGATGTGGTGATGCCCGCCAACAAGGTGGCCGGCGTCAGCGAGGCCGAGGTCGAAGCGATGATCCCGGAGGAGCACCGCAGCTTCGTCGCCGAACTGCTGGAGAAGCACCAGGTACCGCGGCTCGCGGAGGGCGAGGCGTCCGGCTGGCGGATCACCGGGTGGATGGAGCAGGTCGCCCGCACCCAGCTCGATGTGGCCTTCGACTATCCGATCAAGCTGCTGGCAAGCGCCCTCGGCTCGCCGCCGGCCGATGTCGTCCGGCGCGCCCACGAGCACGGCGTCCTGGTCGCCGCGCTGGCCGGCAGCCCCCGGCACGCCCGGCACCACAAGGCCGCCGGTATCGACATCGTCGTCGCCCAGGGGTACGAGGCGGGCGGGCACACCGGCGAGATCGCCACCATGGTGCTCACCCCGGAGGTCGTGGCCGCCGTCGACCCGCTGCCGGTGCTCGCCGCGGGCGGCATCGGCACCGGGGAGCAGATCGCCGCCGGGCTCGCCCTCGGCGCGCAGGGCGTCTGGCTGGGCTCCCTCTGGCTGACCACCGAGGAGGCCGAGCTGCACTCCCGGCGGCTGACCGCGAAACTGCTCGCCGCGGGCCCCGGGGACACCGTCCGCTCCCGCGCCCTGACCGGCAAGCCCGCCCGCCAGCTGCGCACCGCATGGACCGACGCCTGGGACGACCCCAGCGGCCCCGGCCCGCTCCCCATGCCGCTCCAGGGCCTGCTGGTCGCCGAGGCCAACTCCCGTATCCAGCGGCACGAGGTCGAGCCGCTGCTGGGTACCCCGGTCGGCCAGATCGTCGGCCGGATGAACAGCGAGCGCAGCGTACAGGCCGTCTTCGACGAGCTGACCCGCGGCTTCGAGCGGGCCATCGACCGGATCAACCGCATCGCCGGACGCGCGTGAACCCGAGGAGGACAGCGGAATGAGCAAGGACTCCCCACCGCCCAACGGCTTCTGGGCGCAGGCCGCCGCCGACCCGGACCGTACGGTCCTGATCGCCCCGGACGGCGAGGAGTGGACCGCCGGCCGGCTGCACACCGCGAGCAACCAGCTGGTCCACGGGCTGCGCGCGGCGGGCCTGGAGCGCGGCGATGCCTTCGCCGTCGTCCTCCCCAACGGCGTCGAACTCCTCACCGCCTACCTCGCCGCGTCCCAGGCCGGGTTCTATCTCGTCCCGGTCAACCACCACTTGGTCGGCCCGGAGATCGCCTGGATCGTGGCCGACTCCGGGGCGAAGGTGCTGATCGCGCACGAGCGGTTCGCGCGGCCGGCCCGGGTCGCCGCGGACGAGGCGGAGCTGCCCGCCGACCGGCGCTACGCCGTGGGGGTGGTCGACGGCTTCCGGCCGTACGGCCAACTCCTCGGCGGACAGCCGGAATCCGCGCCCGCCGACCGCACCCTGGGCTGGGTCATGAACTACACCTCGGGCACCACCGGACGCCCGCGCGGGATCCGCCGCCCGCTGCCCGGCACCCCGCCCGAGGACTCCTACCTCGGCGGCTTCCTGGGCATCTTCGGCATCAAGCCGTTCGACGACAACGTCCATCTGGTCTGCTCACCGCTCTACCACACGGCCGTACTGCAATTCGCCGGTGCCTCGCTCCACATCGGCCATCGCCTCGTCCTGATGGACAAGTGGACTCCGCAGCGCATGCTGGCCCTGATCGACACCCACCGCTGCACCCACACCCATATGGTGCCCACCCAGTTCCACCGGCTGCTCGCGCTGCCACCGGAGACCCGTGCGGCCTACGACGTGAGCTCGATGCGGCATGCGATCCATGGCGCCGCGCCCTGCCCCGACCACGTCAAACGCGCGATGATCGAGTGGTGGGGCGACTGCGTCGAGGAGTACTACGCGGCGAGCGAGGGCGGCGGCGCCTTCGCGACCGCCGAGGACTGGCTGAAGAAGCCCGGGACGGTCGGCAGGGCCTGGCCGATCAGCGAACTGGCCGTCTTCGACGACGACGGCAACCGGCTGCCCGCGGGCGAACTCGGCACCGTCTACCTGAAGATGAACACCGGCGGCTTCCGCTACCACAAGGACGAGGGCAAGACCCGGAAGAACCGGATCGGGGACTTCTTCACCGTCGGCGACCTCGGCTATCTCGACGAGGACGGCTATCTCTTCCTCCGCGACCGCAAGATCGACATGATCATCTCGGGCGGGGTGAACATCTACCCCGCCGAGATCGAATCCGCGTTGCTCAGCCACCCCGCGGTCGCCGACGCGGCCGCCTTCGGCATCCCGCACGACGACTGGGGCGAGGAGGTCAAGGCCGTCGTGGAACCCGCCGAGGGCCACCCGCCGTCGCCTGAACTGGCCGCGGAGATCCTGGACCACTGTGCCCGGCACCTGGCCGGCTACAAGCGGCCCAAGTCGCTCGACTTCATCGCCGTCCTGCCCCGCGACCCCAACGGCAAGCTCTACAAGCGCCGGCTGCGTGACCCGTACTGGGAGGGCCGGGAGCGCGCCCTGTAACCGGGCACCCCGCGAGCCGCGCGGCCGAACCGCGGCCGGTCCACCCTCCGGGCCGTCCGCGGTCGCCGTCCGCCGGGTGCCTTGACCCGGCGGGGAGCGCGGCCCAGGATCGCGCCATGACGCAAGCGCGGAGCAATACGGTCGACGGAGTCCTGCGACGCAGCGCCCGCCGGGTGCCCGGACGGACCGCGGTGCGGTACGCGGACCGGTCCTGGACCTATCGCGAACTGGACGACGCGGTGACCGCCGCGGCCCGGATGCTGCTGGCGGACGGCCTGGAGCCCGGCGACCGGGTCGCCTCCTACGGGCACAACTCCGACGCCTATCTGATCGGGTTTCTGGCCTGCGCCCGCGCCGGACTGGTGCACGTACCGGTCAACCACAGCCTGACCGGCGAGGATCTGCGCTACCTCCTGGAGCAGTCGGGCAGCGTGCTGGTGCTCACCGACGCCGCGCTCGCGCCCCGGCTGCCGGATTCCGTCCGCACCCTGCCCCTGCACGGGGCGCCCGGCGGGCTGCTGGAGCGGCTCGCGGCCCCGGAGACGCCCGCGGGCGCCGGGCCGGAGGCGACGGGTGATGCTGCCGCGGACCCGGTGGCCGAAGTGCCCGACGACGCCCTCGTCCAGCTCCTCTACACCTCGGGAACCACCGCGCTGCCCAAGGGCGCGATGATGACGCACCGCGCCCTGGTGCACGAGTACACCAGTGCCGTCGTCGCCCTCGACCTGAAGGAGACGGACCGGCCGGTGCACTCACTGCCGCTTTGCCACTCCGCGCAGCTGCATGTGTTCCTGCTGCCGTATCTGGCGGTCGGCGCGGAGAACACCATCCTGGACGGGCCCGACCCCGGGCGGATCTT
The DNA here is from genome assembly GCF_057708345.1 of Streptomyces sp. bgisy130. Taxonomy (NCBI): domain Bacteria; kingdom Bacillati; phylum Actinomycetota; class Actinomycetes; order Kitasatosporales; family Streptomycetaceae; genus Streptomyces; species Streptomyces sp. bgisy130. The sequence continues at coordinate 26,539 of NZ_JBYISA010000020.1, read as the reverse complement.
CGAGCTGGTGGAAGCGGGCCTGGCGGACAGCCTGTTCGCGCCGCCGACCGTGTGGATCGCGCTGGCGAACCATCCTGACTTCGCCGTCCGGGAGCTGAGCGGGCTGCGCAAGGCCTACTACGGAGCCTCGATCATGCCGGTGCCGGTCCTGGAGCGGCTCCGCGCCCGGCTGCCCGGCCTCGCCTTCTACAACTGCTTCGGACAGAGCGAGATCGGGCCACTGGCCACCGTGCTCGGCCCCGAAGAGCACGAGGGCCGGATGGACTCCTGCGGGCGCCCGGTGCTGTTCGTCGAGGCGCGGGTGGTGGACGAGGAGGGCCGGGAGGTGCCCGACGGCACCCGGGGCGAGATCGTCTACCGGTCGCCCCAGCTGTGCACCGGCTACTGGGACAAGCCGGAGGAGACCACCGAGGCGTTCCGGGGCGGCTGGTTCCACTCCGGGGACCTCGCCGTCCGCGACGCGGAGGGCTATTTCACGGTGGTCGACCGGGTCAAGGACGTCATCAACTCCGGTGGCGTCCTGGTCGCCTCGCGCCAGGTGGAGGATGTGCTCTACGAGCATCCGCAGGTGGCCGAGGTCGCGGTGATCGGGCTGCCGGACGAGCGCTGGATCGAGGCGGTGACCGCGGTGGTCGTACGGCGCTCGGACGGCGGTGCCGCGGTGGGGGAGCAGGAGCTGATCGAGGCGGCCCGCGCCCGGCTGGCACCGTTCAAGGCACCCAAACGGGTGATGTTCGTGGACGCGCTGCCGCGCAACGCCAGCGGCAAGGTCCTCAAGCGGGAGCTGCGGGCCCGGTTCGGCGCGACCTGAGCCGGGCCGGGCACGGTGTGCGTGAAGGGCGGCTGTCAGTGCCCCCTGCCATGCTGAGAAACGACGCGCACACCGCCGTGCACGTCACGATCCGTGCAACGGAGGTCCCGCCATGCTGACCACCAACTTCGTCCCGGGCACCCCGAACTGGCTCGACCTGGGAGCCCCCGACATCGACGCTGCCGTCTCCTTCTACTCCGCCGTGTTCGGCTGGAGCTTCCAGTCGGCCGGCCCGGATGCCGGCGGGTACGGCTTCTTCCAGCTCGGCGGCAAGACCGTCGCTGCCATCGGCCCGCTGATGGAGGAGGGCGCCCGCTCCGCTTGGACGGTGTATTTCCAGACCCCCGACGCGGACGCCACCGTCAAGGCGGTGGAGCAGGCCGGCGGCGCGGTGCGCGTCCCGCCGATGGACGTCTTCACCGCCGGCCGGCTGGCCGCCTTCACCGACCCGGCGGGCGCCGACTTCGCCGTATGGCAGCCGGGCGATGTGCAGGGCCTGGAACGGGTGATGGAGCCGAACACGCTCTGCTGGACGGAGCTGTACACCACCGACGCGGCCGCGGCGAAGGACTTCTACCGCACCGTCTTCTCCTGGGACCACCAGGACATGCCGATGGGCGGCGACCTCATCTACTCCGTCGTGTCCGCCCCGGGCGGCGGCCAGGGCGACGACAGCGGGCAGGGCGGCATCATGCAGCTGCCCGAGGAGAACCTGAAGGCCGGTTCGACCCCGGAGTGGCACCCGTATTTCGGCGTGACCGACTGTGACGCCACCTTCGCCGCGGCCACCGGCCAGGGCGCCACGGTCCTGATCCCGCCCACCGATGCCCCCGGCGTCGGCCGGCTGGCCATGGTCAAGGACCCGGCCGGTGCCCCGTTCGCGCTGATCAAGGGGGACCCGACGATGACCTGAGCGGGCCGCCGCGAACTCGTTGCCGTCAGCCGTCAGCCGTCAGGCGGTGTCCCGCGGCCGGGCGTCCACGATGCGCTTGATCTTGCCGACCGAGCGTTCCAGGGTCTCCGGGTCGACGATCTCGACCGCGACCGAGACCCCGATGCCCTCCTTGACGCTGTGCGCGATCAGCCCGACGGCCGCCGTCCGCTCGTCGGAGCTCGCGTCCGGACGGGCCTCGGCCCGCACGGTCAGCCGGTCCATCCGGCCCTCCCGGGTCAGCCTGAGCTGGAAGTGCGGGGCGATGCCGGGGGTGCGCAGCACGATCTCCTCGATCTGTGCGGGGAAGAGATTGACCCCCCGCAGAATGATCATGTCGTCGCTGCGTCCGGTGACCTTCTCCATCCGGCGGAAGGCGGGGCGGGCGGTGCCGGGCAGCAGCCGGGTCAGATCCCGGGTGCGGTAGCGGATGACCGGCATCGCCTCCTTGGTGAGCGAGGTGAACACCAGCTCGCCGTGCGCCCCGTCCGGCAGCACCTCGCCGGTGATCGGGTCGACCACCTCCGGGTAGAAGTGGTCCTCCCAGATGTGCAGCCCGTCCTTGGTCTCCACACACTCCTGGGCGACGCCCGGGCCCATGACCTCCGACAGGCCGTATATGTCCACGGCGTCGATCGCGAACCGTTCCTCGATCTCGCGGCGCATCGCCTGGGTCCAGGGCTCGGCGCCGAAGACGCCGACCTTGAGCGAGGTCGCACGGGGATCGATGCCCTGCCGTTCGAACTCGTCCAGCAGAGTGAGCATGTACGACGGGGTGACCATGATGATCTCGGGGCGGAAGTCCTGGATGATCTGCACCTGGCGGGCGGTCATCCCGCCGGACGCCGGGACGACCGTGCAGCCGAGCCGTTCCGCGCCGTAGTGCGCGCCCAGTCCGCCGGTGAACAGCCCGTATCCGTAGGCGATATGGACGGTGTGACCGGGTCGGGCGCCGGCCGCGTGCAGCGAGCGGGCGACCACATCCGCCCAGTGCGACAGATCGCGCTCGGTGTAGCCGACGACCGTCGGGCGGCCCGTGGTGCCGCTGGAGGCATGGATGCGGCGCACCTCCGCCCTGGGGACGGCGAACATCCCGAAGGGGTACTGGGCGCGCAGATCGTCCTTGACGGTGAACGGGAAATGGGCGAGATCGCCGAGCGAGCGGCAGTCCCGCGGATGCACCCCGGCCCGGTCGAAGGACTCCCGGTAGAACGGGACGTGGTCATAGGCATGCTGCAACGAGGCGCGCAGCCGGGTCAGTTGCAGTGCGCGCAACGCGTCCCCGGAGAGCCGTTCCACCTCGTCGAACGTCTCACTGCCCGTAGCCGCTTCCGGCATGGAGTTCACCGCCTCGATTTCCCTACCGATCATTCGGTAGCTGCATGCTGATCCAAGTAATCAGCGCGCGGCGAACACGTCAAGGGGCGTGCCGCAGCCGGCTCACGGGTAGCGTCCCGCGCATGAGTGACGTCCAGAAAGTGCAGGTCGGTGAGGTCCAGCTGGCATACCGGGTGTGGGGAGAGGAGGATGCGCCCCCGGCCGTGCTGCTGCACTGCCTCGGTGAGGACGGCGAGGACTGGCGCGGAGTGGTCGGCCGGCTCGCCGGCACCCACCGTGTCTTCGCCCTCGACCAGCGCGGCCACGGCCACAGCGACTGGCCGGGGGAGTACGGCGCCGCACGGTGGCGGGACGATGTCATCGGCTTCCTCCAGGCGCTCGGTCTGGAGCGGGTGGCCCTCATCGGGCACTCGCTGGGCGCGCTGGCCGCCCTGCTGGTGGCCGCGGAGCGCCCGGATCTGGTGGACCGGCTGATCCTGGAAGAGGTGCCCCCGCCGCTGCCCGCCGACCCGCCGCAGGAGGTGCCGGAGCAGCCGGCCGGCCCGCAGCCGTTCGACTGGCAGGCCGCCCGCGCGGTGGCGGCGGAGCGCAATGCGCCCGACCCGGGGTGGTGGGACGCGCCGGCGAAGGTCACCGCCCCGACCTTGGTCATCGGCGGCGGTGCGACCAGCGATATCCCGCAGGGACACCTCGACGAACTGGTCGCGAGGCTCCCCGATGCCCGCCTGGTGACGGTGGAGGGCGCCGGCCCGCTCGTCCACGAGGAGCGCCCCGGGGAATTCCTCGCCGCGGTCAACTCCTTCCTCGCGTCGCAGTCTTAACAGGCCGTCTCAGCAGGCCGGAGCGGGGGCACGGCGCGCGCGGCGTCCGCGCCGTGCCCGAGACGAGGATCAACGGCACTTCCTCCGGTGCCGGAGCGAAGTGCCGTTGATCCCTCCGATCCTGGTACTCCTCACTTGTTCCCGACGGAGACGTGGCAGCTCTTCCCGGCGCGGACGGTGACGGTGGCGTAGGTGTAGGCGGAACCGTCGGTGGTCTTGCCGTAGCTCGGTTTTTGCGAGTCGCCGCACACGCTGATGCTCTTGTGCTTCCCGAGGAACTTGGCGGTCCAGCGGTAGCTGCCGGAGGACGAGGTGTTGCTGAGGGTGGAGTCGGTCGCGCTGCCGTGCTTCAGGGTCACGGTCCCTGAACCCACGGGGATCGAGGACACCTGGAGAGAGCTGATGTCGCCGGGCAGCTGGGAGAGGGTGGACAGGGCGTTGTTGCCGGCGTCCGGCTGGATGCCCATGAGACCCTGGACGATCTGGCCGACCAGGGTGAAGGAGACCTCGGGGTAGTCGCCGTTGAGCAGCCGTCCGGTGGAGTGGGTGTCGCCGATCTTGCTGTAGATGTGCTTCATCCACTTCCACGCGGTATCGCGGCCCGTCGAGCCGTTGACCGTGACGTCGGGGTGTTGCTGGAAGACGTCGGGCAGGTAGGTGACGGCCTCCAGATTGCTGGGGCCGGAGTCCGAGGCAGCCTGGGTGTCGATGTAGCTGAGGTAGTTGTCCGCGCGCGTCCCCGGCTTCATGATGCTCTTCAGCGGCATGAACCAGGAGTTTTCGTTGCCCCAGCCGGTGACCGGCTTTCCGCTGGTGTCGTAGGCCCGGACCACATTGCCGGCGGTGGTGTCGTCGGCGTCTCCGCTCCAGGAGTCGTTGAAGCGCTTGTAGAGGCTGGTCGCGCTCTTGCTGTACTGGCCGGCGTTGGTGCTGTCGCCCCCGGCCTTGGCGAGATTCTTGGCGGCCAGGTACGCCTGGTACTGGGATCCGACGGCGTCGCCTGCCTGGGCGAGGGTCGCACCGGACCCTTCGTTGTACGTGGCGGTGCCGGCAAAGATCCAGCCGCTGGTGGCCTCGGGGATGGGGACACCCCCGTTGTCGACCACGGGGCCGGCAGGGGTGTGCGTCTTGATGAAGGGGCCGGTGGTGTCGCCGGCGGAGCCGACGGTGTTGGACACGTAGCCGGACAGCGTGGAGTCGTTCACGTAGGCGCTGTTTCCGGTCCAGGTGTAAGCGTCGTTGATCTTCTGGACGAGCTCGAAGGGGGCCGGGAGTTCGCGGACGAACTCGCTGGAGCTGTGGTAGTCGATGGACGCGGGAGTCTTCGCGTCGAAGTTGATGGCCCAGTAGGGGTCGTAGGTGTTGGACGGCGTCGCCGATTTGGCGAACGCCTTGAGCATGGTCTTGTTCTCCTTGTCGAGGCCCAGCAGGTGGGCGCCGACGACCTGGTGGGCGACGTCGCGGAGGTAGAAGTCGGAGCGGAAGGGGTATCCGGCCCAGTAAGTGGTGCTGTAGGTGCCGGTCGAGGTGCCCCCGGTGTTCTGCTCGTCGGCGTTGATCGGTCCGGTGGAACCGGGCATCCGCACCCACGAGTTGGCCTTTGCCTTGGCCCAGCCGAACATCTCCTGGAGAGTGGCGCAGTCGTTGCCCTCGCAGTCGCTGTCACTGATCCGGGGGTCGTTGGGGGCCGACGGGGAGATCTCGACGTCGTCGAAGTTGACCCATCCGTTGGGTGACGAGTTGACCTCGAAGGTGACCTCGTCGCCCTTCTTCACGGAGATCCGGCTGACCGTCTGCTTGTTGTACAGCCCCTGTGAGGGAATTTTCGCCGCTGACCCCTTGGCGGTCCCGTTCACCTTGATCACGAGACGACCGCCGTCGCCGCCGGCGGCGAACCAGCCACTGAAGTCGTACGTGCCGCCTTTGGGTGCGGTCACCGTTTGGCTGACGCTGTAGTCCGAGCCTTGGTCGAGATAGACCAACTTCGAGCCGGAGTGCGGGTTGTTCGAGGCTACTCCCGAATGGCCCGAGGTGAAGGTCCAGTCGTCAGTGGCGCCATCTTCGAAGCTGGGGTTGGCGAACGCCAGCGGGCTGTCCGCTTGTGCGGTGCTGACGGGTATGAGCGACAGCGAGCCTACGAGCAGGGAGAGCACCCCCAGGTGGGCGGGGGTTCTGCCAAGTGGTCTGTGTCTTCGCATTGGATCCTCCCATGGCGTGGTGTGAGGGGGGTTCGGCCGGCGGCCGCCTCAGCGGGCGGCTGCCGGACGGGGGTGGGGGCCTGTCGTACCGCGCACGACGACCTCGGGTTGGAAGAGGAGTTCACCGGTGGGGACCTGGCGTCCGGAGAGCTGGCTGGTGAGGTGGCGGGCGACTTCGGTGGCCAGCCGGTCGACGGGTTGGCGGACGGTGGTCAGCGGCGGGTCGGTGAATTCCATGAGCGGGCCGTCGTCGTAGCCGATCACCGATACGTCGCCGGGTACGTCAAGGCCACGGCGGCGGATGGCGCGGATGCCGCCGAGGGCCATCTGGTCACTGCACGCGATGATGGCGGTGACGCCTTCGGCGAGCAGTCGCTCGGCGGCGAACTGGCCGCCTTCGACGGAGTAGGTCTGCCGGACCACCAGGTCCTCGGCCCGGGGGATGCCGAGTTTGCCCATGACCGCGCAGAAGCCTTCGACGCGCCGGTCCGCGGGGCGGTTTCCGACGGGTCCGGCGGCCATGCCGATCCTGCGGTGGCCGAGCTGGTGCAGGTGATGGACGGACAGTTCGGCCGCGTAGGCGTCGTCGCTGGAGAAGGCGGATGCTCCGTCGAAGGCGCCGTTGAGGCAGACGTACGGCATGCCGCGGGTTTTGAGGAGGTGCAGGACTTCGGGGTCGAAGGTGTCGAGGGTGTTGCTCGCGGAGCAGAAGACCACGGCGGTGGCGCCGAGGTCGATCAGGGACTTGAGGAAGTCGCGCTCCTGCACGCCGCCCGGGATGGCCGGGCAGATGACGGCGCGCAGGCCGTGCGGGGCCAGTGCCAGCCCGATCTTCTCGGCCATCACGCCGAAGATCGGGATGGTCAGGCCGGGTGTGATGACGCCGACGATGCCCTGGGTGCTGCCCCGGTCGTAACCGAGTTCGGCCATGACGCGCTCGACCTGCTGCCGGGTCTTCTGGGAGACGCCGCCCTTGCGGTTGAGCACTCTGCTGACCGTGGCGATGCTGACTCCGGCGATCCCGGCCACTTCGGTGATCTTGACCTTGTCCTGCTCCACCACAATCCCCTTTGCGATCAGTAGCTGTTGTCCTGGATACCGGCCGGACTATGTCAGCTCCGCGGCCTCCCGGAGGTGGCACAGTCCGCCGGGCGGCACGTCCACGGTGTTCAGTCCGGGCGTCAGTTCGCGGATCAGCGGCGCTTGCGCCCTGCCCTGGGCGTCGTGCGGTGACAGGTGCACCGTCCAGGGGGCGTCCAGGTCGAGGAAGAGCTGGTGGGCGCTGGTGGCGTTGATCAGCGAAACCTGTCGGAGATCGGGGCACAGTGGCACGATCCGGTCGACGAAGCAGGTGATCACGCATCTGTCGTCGCCGGTCGCGATGACCTGTGGGTAGAGCTGGTCGGGCCGGCCGGGCTCGTAGTGGCCACTGAGCAGCGTGGGCCGCAGCGCGCGCCAGGTGCTGAGCCAGAACGCGAGGGCGTCGCGGTGAGCGTCGGGGAGCTCTGCCAGGCGGGCGGAGATCTGCGGGACGGCGTGCAGCGCGCCGTGGAACTGGCGTGCCACGACATCGGCGTCGGCCTGCGGATCCCACATCAGCATGTCGGAGTGGACCGTGCCGCCCGGGGCGAGCAGGGCGATGTCGAGGGTGCGGACCCGGTTGGCGACGGCGTCGGCCGGGCAGTCATTGGCGCGCAGGAGGTTGCCGAAGGCGGTCATCGCGGGACCGGTGTAGCGCTGGCGCAGTTCGATCACGAATTCGTCGCCGCGCCGGTCCCGCAATCCCTCGCGCAGATCGGTGAGCATCGCGGCCAGCGCCGCTCCCACGTCCGGCAGATAACCGTCCCGCGCCGAGTCCTGCGTCCCCCTCGTACCGGCGTAGACCATGGCCTCGTCGAGGAAGTCGGCCTTGAGTCCGTCCAGACCGAACTCGTCGACCAGTTGGAGGCAGGTCCGTAGCACGTGGTCGCGCACTTCGACGTGGCGTGGATCCAGGATCCAGCACTCCAGGGTGGGAGACCAGTGGGTGGCGAAGCGGGACAGCCAGGGGAACACATCGGAGCGTTCACCGAGCAGCAGCGGGGCGATCCACAGAACCTGGCGCAGCCCGAGCGCGTGGACGGTCTCGACATGGGTGCGGAGGTCGGGGAACTTGTCCGGGTCAGGGCGCCAGTCACCGCAGCCGGAGTAGCCGCGCCCGCTGCCGTACCGCTGCCAGCCGTCGTCGAGGAAGAGCTGGCCGAAGCCCAGTTCGGCGGCGAGGGCGGCCTCGCGTTCGACGTCGGCGGCGCAGACGTCCTGGGTGAAGGAGTACCAGGTGGAGTAGACCGGAGTGCGGCCGAATTCCGGGGTCGGCATCGGCTCACCTCCCGGGAGGGCCGCGAACCACCGGCGCAGCGCGCGCAGCGTGCCGGCGACGGTGCCCCCCGGAGGCAGGAGCCGGATCCGGTAGGTCTCGCCGGCGGTGAGCGGGAGCCGCAGCCAGACGCCGAAGCGCTTGTGTTCCTCCGACACCCCGAATCTGACCCCTGTCAGCGCGACGGTCCGGTCGGTGGCGAAGGCCAGCAGAGCCCGCCCGGCGGTGTCGTACAGACAGCCGGCCGGTGCGGATTCCACCAGGGAGACGTGGCGCCAGGGGGACCAGTCGGCCGGCAGCGTGCGGTCCGAGCCCGCGTTGGGGTGCCAGTAGCCGACGGCGTCGCCGAGTGGGACATCCAGCCGGACGGTCACCACGGTATCGATTCTGGCGGTCACGGCCGCGCAGGTGCCGAGCGCTTCGTCGGCAAGGACAAGGCGCACGGTTCCCTGTGGTGCCAGGGCGGTGACGACCGTGCCGTGTGTGCTCGCCGTCTGCAGGCCGTGGTCGCTCCACAGGTCGGGTGCGAAGGTGGAGGGGGCGCCGATGGTGATCGAGGTGGTTGCCACGGGTTGCCTTTCCCTGACGGTGTAGTGGGTCATTGCTTGACCGCCCCCGCGAGCATCCCGGAGACGAACTGCTTCTGCAGGAACAGGAACAACACGGCCATGGGAACGGCGGCCACTGCCGTTCCGGTCAGCAGCTGTCCGTAGTCGACGTCGAAGGTGCCCTTCAGGGACGTCAACGCGACCGGGATGGTGAAGGAGGTCTTGTCGCGCAGGGCGACCAGTGGCCACAGGAAGTCGTTCCACTGGAACAGGAACAAGAACAGGGCCAGCGCGGCGAGCGACGGCCGCATCGTGGGCAGCACGATCCTCAGGAACAGCCGCAGTTCACCGCAGCCGTCGATCCGTCCGGCCTGGAGCAGTTCGTCCGGCAGGCCGCGCATGGCCTGACGCATCAGGAAGATCCCGAACGGCAGGGCCAGATTGGGCAGCAGGACCGCCTGATAGGTGTTGAGCCAGTTCAGGTCCACCATCATCTTGAACAGCGGCACGATGGTCAGCTGCGTGGGAACCACCAGAGCCAGCAGCAGCACGCCGAAGAGCAGGCCCCGGCCGCGGAAGCGGTACTTGGCGAAGCCGTAGCCGGCCAGCGTGCACACGATGCCGCCGAGGAGGGTGTAGGCCAGCGACAGCAGCACCGAGTTCAGGACGACCCGGCTGAAGCCGACCGAGGCCTCAAGATTGCTGAGATTGGTGCCCAGCGCCCCTCCCGGCACGACCTTGGGCGCGCCCGTGAAGATGTCATGCGAGGTGTGGGTTGCGGCTATCACCAGCCAGTACAGCGGTGCGACGGTGAACGCCACCGCCACCAGCAGTGATCCGGTCAGGAGCACCTGACCGCGCGAGGAGACCCGGAAGGCCGGTCCGGTGAGCATCAGTCCTCCTCCTTCGAGAGCTTGACCTGGATGAACCCGAAGACGGAGATGATCAGCACCAGCGCGTAACCGATCGCCGACGCATAGCCGAAGTCGAAGTACCTGAAGCCGGTTTGATACAGGTACACACCGATGGTGGTGGTCGCGTTGTCCGGCCCCCCGCCCGTCATGACGAAGGGCTCGTCGAACAGCTGCAAGGTGCCGATCGTCGACAGCACCACCGTCAGCACCAGGGCCGGCCGCAGCCCGGGCAGCGTGACATGCCAGAAGCGGCGCCATGGCCCCGCACCGTCGACGGCGGCCGCCTCATAGTGCTCGTCCGGAATGCTTTGCAACCTGGCCAGGTAGATCACCGCGTTGTAGCCGGTGTAGTGCCACGTCAGCGCCAGCATGATCGACACCCGGGCCCAGAACGGGTCGGTGAGCCAGTGCACGGCGGGCAGGCCGACGAGCTGCAACAGCCAGTTCACCGCACCGGAGTTCTTGTTGAGCAGGGCTCCCATCAGCAGGCCGTAGGTGACCAGGCCGGTCACCACCGGAAGGAAGAAGCCCAGTCGGAACAGGGGCTTCCACCGCAGCAGCGCGGAGTTCAGCGCCACCGACAGCCCCAGCGCCAGCACCAGCATGACGGGGACCTGCACCACCAGCAGCAGCATGGTGTTGCGCAGCGCCGTCCAGAACAGCGGGTCGTGCAGCAGACGCTGATAATTGCCCAGCCCCGTCCAGGTCTGGGTCATTCCGTCGGTGTGATACAGGCTCAGCACGAACGACCAGGCGACCGGGTACAACCGGAACGTGACGAACAAGGCCAGCGCCGGCAGCACGAACAGGTAGGGCGCGATCCGAACGGCCGGCCGCCGGTGAGGCGGCCGCATCGTACGCGCAAGGGCGGGAGCGGTCAGGGCGGCCGCCCGACCGGGGACACGGGTTTCCATCGCCATGGTCAGCCCTGGGAGCGTCTGGTCTGGCTGGCCAGTTGGCTTGCTGCCGACTTCAGGACCGTGGCGGGGTTCGCGCCGCGCAGCAGGACCTTGGTCTGCGCATCGTCGATGAGCTTGAGGGCGCGGGCGTAGTCCGAGGTGTAGTTCGTGGCAACCGATGGCTTCGACAGCTGGTCGATGAACACCTCGGCGTACTTCTGTCCGCCGAAGTAGGGGTTGGGGGCGTGGAAGACCGGGTCGTCGTACGCCTTGAGCAGAGCGGGGAAGATGCCCTTGGCCTTGAAGATCTTCACCTGGGAGGACGGGCGGGTCAGCGCGAACTCGGCGAAGGCGAACGCCGCTCGCTGGTTCTCGCTGGTCCCTGAGACCGCCAGGTGTGTCGAGTTCACGATGGCCGAACGCGAGCCTCCGCGGGTGACCGGCGGCGGCGCCATCAGCCGCCAGTCGCCCTTCTGACCGGCGTTGAAGGAAGCCATGTAGCCGCCGTACCAGGCGGGGTTGGGGCACACCGCGACCTTGCCGTTCTTGACCGCGGCGTCATAGCCGGGAGAGCCCGGCGAGCCCTGTGCGTCATAGACGAGCCCGGCGTCGTTCAGTTCCTTGATCAGGGTGAGGGCACGCACGGCCATCGGAGAATTGATCGTGATCTTTCCGGCGAGGTCGAAGTAGAACGCGCCCTGCAACTGCAACAGCATCTGGAAGAGGTTGGCGGAGTCGGCCTGGGAGGCCGACCGGTCCAGTGCGAACAGGGCCTTGCCGGTCGATTTCTTGATCTTCTTGCCGGCGGCGATGACGTCATCCCAGGAATCCAGGGAACTCGCCTTCACCCCGGCCTTCTTGAACAGGTCCTCCCGGTAGTAGAAGCCGCTGGCATTGGCCTCCCAGGGCAGCGCATAGACCTTTGAACCGCGTGAGACGGTCTCCCACAGCCCCGCAGCGAACGCCCCCTTGTACTTGTCCGCCCCGAGCTTCGATATGTCGGCCAGACCCCCCGGGAACTTCTCGATGTAACCCGGCAGGTAGTCGACGCCGATGTGCAGCACATCCGCCAGCCCCGAACCGCCGGCCTCCATGGCAATCGTGATCTTGTCCCAGATAGCGGGATTGCCGATGTCCTCCACCTTCACCTTCACCTTCGGATATACCGCATTGAAGGCAGGAACCAGGGCCCGCAGCTCGGCCGCCGGATTCGCCCAGCTCCACACCGTGATCGATCCGGACGGCGCACCCGAGCCACCCGAACCACCGCTGGAGCCTCCCGAACCACCGCACGCGGTCAGCGCCGACCCGCCACCGACCGCCACCGCCGCAGCGCCCAGCCCCTGAAGGAACCGCCGGCGTCTCAGCTCACCCTCCGCACCCATACCCATGCCCGTCTCCACCTTTCACATGACCGCGCAGTGCCGAACCCAGGCGGCCCACCGCACCCGCCAAAGGGCGCCGCAGCGTTGGCTGCGAATGCGCAGAAAAGTAACTTCGACGCGCGGAGGCAACAAGCGTTTACGCAAGATTTTCGTAACTGACGAGGAAAATTATTGGCGCGGTTTCTGGGCCAGCTCGGCGAATCTGTCCGGTGGTGGATCTTCGAAAAGGAAGTAATGCCTGATGAAAGGCGTGATCGCGAGACCGGCACGACGTGCCGTCGCCCTGCTGTCGCGTGCCTGCCGTGCGCGATTTCCGTAAACCCTTAACGCATGATGTGGGCGGTGCTCTTCACCAGTCTGTTGTCCCTTTGCCACAGTGACTCGCGTCTCGCCAGGTAACTCCTGAGAGGCAAACCTGCGCTTCCGGAACGCAACCGATGCGTGCCCGCACTCAAGGCCCGCATCGGCTGTCGAAAGCGCGCAACTGGTAGGCACTCGCCCTGACCGGTCGGTCGTCCTGACCCGGTCCGGGCTCGCGGAGGCTTCGAACCGGCGCAGGCAGCGCTGCGGGTTCGACCACCATGTCAACGCGCAGGCCGGCCCGTGTGGCGGGATGCGCCTCCCTCATCGCGTGGAGACACCATGAGACTCTTCAGCCGAAGACGGCACACAACCCTCAACACCCACTCCGAGCCCGCCCCGGTACGGGGATCGGCCGGCCGTCGCCTGCGGCGTGGCCGCGTACTGACACTGGCGGCAGTCGCGCTGGGGCTGGCCGTATCAACGGTTCCCCTCACGACCGGATCCGCCTTCGCGTCGGTCCAGACGTGCCTCACCGGAACGCTGAAGTACACCGCCACGGACGCCGAGACCGGCACCCGGCCCACGTCGGTCGCGCGGAACGTGAACTGGGAGCTGCGGGGCCAGACCACGGCCGGCGGCGCGGAGACGCAGCTGGCCACCGGGATCACCGACGCGAACGGGAACTTCAACGCCTGCTACAACGGCGCCTCCGCGCTGCCCTCGGCATACGTCAAGTTCAACTCCTCCTCGACCAAGATGTGGCGGGTGGTGACGGACAAGAGCGACACGGCGACCGAATACACGTTCAACAGCAACACCCAATACAACACCTCTGGCACCATCGGTCTGGGCGACGTCACCGTCCCCTCTGAAAAGGTCTATGCCTTCAAGATCGTCGACGTTCTCAACTTGCTGTACTGGAAGCGTGGCACCAGCTCTGTCTGCTGGACCGGGAACCAGGCCACCTACAACGACTGTGACACGCTCACCGTCGCCTGGGGCGCAAACAACGCGGAAGGCAGCATCTTCGACATCAGGACGAGGAAGGTGCTGCTGAACTCCAACGAACCGGACTCCAAGCACCTCATCCTCCACGAGGCCGGCCACTGGCTGCAGTGGCAGCTCTTCGACAAGCATGATGTGCCCGTGACCGGCTGCGACGGTCACACCTTCAACAAGATCTCCTCCGCCACCTGCGCGTGGAGCGAGGGATTCGCCGACGCTGTCGCCGCTTACACGTTGGGCGACTACCGCTACGTGTTCAAGGGTGGCTCGTCATTCGATTTCACCAACGACCAGAACACGGTGGGCTGGGACCAGGGTGACCAGGTCCAAGGGCGAGTCTCAAGCTCTCTGCTTGATCTCTGGGCATCCGCTGGCGACGGCGGCAACTGGAACAAGACCATCTCGGTGATGACCGATTACCAGAGCGATGACTTCCATGACTACTTCGTCAACGACCGTCCCAATGGCGGTCTCAGCACCACCGGAGCCGCCAAGGACTTCCTCGTCAAGCACACCATCAACTACTGATCCACTCACCGGATGAGCCCGGGCCGACCGCCCGGGACCATCACGGAACAGTGGAGCCTGCCTCCGGTTCGTCGCCCCGGTTGCCACCGGGGCGACGAACCATGTGCCGTCATTTCGGGGGTTCCTGAGCATTGAGTGGAGTGTTCCGTTCCGCTTACTATTCCGCTGACTTGCCGGACTCAGCGGTCCGGGGGTCTTTCACCGGCGCCGACACGGGGAGGCGTTTCACCGTGGACTCCCGTCCCTTCCGTTCCCACCCCGCCCGCCCGGACGCCGATGGCGGTCTCACGCTCGCGCCCCAGCAGCTGCCCCCTCTCCCGCGCTCCGATTCGTTCTGCGAGGCGCTCCGTGCGGCGGTGGTCGCGCGGGGTCTGAGCCTCAGCCGTCTGGAGGACCGGCTGCGGCAGCGGGGGACGGCGGTCACCGCCGCGACGATCAGTGCCTGGCAGTCGGGCAAATACCAGCCCGAACGGCCGCACGCCCTCGCGGCGCTGGCGGAGCTGGAGGGAATCCTCGGCCTGACCCCCGGGGCGCTGGCCGCTCTTCTCACCCCGCCGAAGCCCCGGGGGCGCTGGCTGAACAGCGGGCCCGGCCGCCCGAGCATGGCCGAGTCCTGGTCCGGTCAGCTGGATCGGGCACTGTCGGCGGTCGACGCCCGCTGGAACAGCCACCTCACCTGCCTGAACCTCCACTACCGCCTGGACGTCGACGGCCAGCGCCGCGTGCACCTGATATCGCACCGCATGGTCCTGCGGGCGGACACGGACGGGCCCGACCGGTACATCGTCGGCTACCGCCCGGACCATCCCGGCCCACCGCCTGTGGTGCGGCCCGTGGGCCTCCATCGCCTGGGCGTGGTCCACGGCGTCCCGGAGGACGGCGCCCTGGTGGCGGAGCTCCTGTTCGACCGGCCGCTGTACCGCGGGGAGACGGTGATCGTCGATTACACGCTGGAGCACACCACGGCACGCCCTGCGGCCGAGAAGGTCGTCCTGCACCTCCAGGGACCGGTGCGCGACTGCGTCATCGAGGTGTGGTTCGACCCCTCGGCGCCGCCCGCGCGCTGCTATGCCTTCCACACCCCGCGTCCGTACACCGGAATGCGGGTGCGCTCGCTGAAGCTCGCGCAGGGCCGTCATGTGCACAGCGTCGGTCTGGACCTCTCGCCCTCCGATGTGGGTGTGCGGTGGGACTGGGAGCACCGCGACGGGACCGGTGCGGAACGGGCCGCCCGCCCGCGGCCGGACGCCCGCCGGCCGTCCGGCCGCGCCTGACGCGAGGCCCCGCCGGTTGGACGGCGGGCGCGCTCCGACTCATACCGGCCGTGCTGCACGGAAATGCTCCTCCACGCGACAATTGTCAGGTCTTGTCGGGAGTGTGGTCGTACGCTGACCGGGACTTCCCCCTGGAGTCCCGGAGACCCGGATTCGCGGAGTCCCGGGAATCGCGAGAAAGGCCCCCTCGTGCAGCTGACCCCCTCGATACGGAGCGCCCTGGCAGCCGGCGCCGCCGTGGCCGTCCTGTTCGCCGGAGCCGGCGCGGCCGCCGCGGCCCCGTTTGGCCCGGCAGCCGCCCCGTCGGCCCAGCCGACTGCCCCGCCGGCCCCGGCAACCGCCCCGCCGGCCCAGCCGACCGCGCCCGCCGCCGCGCACTCCCCGTACGCCCAGCTCCGGCCGCTCGCCACCTTCTCGGCGGAGCGGCTGGCCACCGCTGATCTGGTGGCCGCGGCGAAATGGGGTACCGACAGTCCGATCGACGACCCGGCGCGCGAGCAGGAGGTGCTGAAGTCCGTGGCGGATCAGGCCCGGCAGCTGGGTGCCGATCCCGCGGCGACCACGCGGATCTTCCGGGACCAGATCGAGGCCAACAAGGTCGTACAGCGCGGGCTGTTCCGCCAGTGGGAGGCGAACCCGGCGCAGGTGCCGACCGAGCGGCCCGACCTCCAGGAGGTGCGCAAGGAGATCAACCGCGTCAACGGTGAGCTGGTGCGGGCCATCGCCGCCTCCCCGCGCGCCCGCTCGGCGCCGTCCTGCACCCCGCTGCTGACCACCGCCGCCGCGCGGGTGAGCGCGGAGCGGAAGCTGGACGGGCTGCACGCCGTGGCGCTGGCCCGTTCGCTGCGGTCGGTCTGCACCGGAGCCTGAGCCCCGCGGCAGCCCTCGCGTCCGGCGGCGGGCGGACGGACCGCTCGGCTCAGACGGTCCGTTCGCCCGCCGCCACCGCCTTCGCCCAGCGGTAGTCCGCCTTGCCGCTGGGGGAGCGCCGGATGTGGTCGGTGAAGACGACGGTGCGCGGAATCTTGTAGCCTGCCAGCCGTGCCCGGCAGTGCCGCTGTATGCCCGCGAGGTCCAACGGCCCCGCTCCTGGCCGCAGTTGCACCACGGCCGCGACCCGATTGCCCCACCGCTCGTCCGGCACGCCCGCCACCAGCGCGTCATAGACGTCCGGGTGGGCCTTCAGGGCCTGCTCGACCTCCTCCGGATAGATCTTCTCCCCACCGGAGTTGATGCACTGCGAGCCCCGGCCGAGCACGGTGACGATGCCCGCCTCGTCGACGGTGGCCATGTCGCCGAGCAGCACCCAGCGCTCCCCCTGCGCCTCGAAGAAGGTCTCGGCGGTCTTCTTCGGGTCGTTGTAGTAGCCGAGTGGTACGTGTCCGCGCTGGGCGAGCCGGCCCACCTCGCCGGCCGGGACCGGCTCGTACGTCTCCGGATCCACCACCGCCGTACGGGAGTTGACCTGGAGCCGGAAGCCCTTGTCGGGGCCGGAGTCGGCGGTGGCGGTGCCGTTGAAGCCGGATTCCGAGGAGCCGAAGTTGTTGAGCAGCAGGGCGCCCGGGACCAGCGCGCTGAACTGGGCGCGGACGGTCTCCGAGAGGATCGCCCCGGAGCTGCTGACGCTGAACAGCGAGGAGCAGTCGGTGCCCTTGAGCGGCCCGCCGAGCGCATCGACGAGCGGGCGCAGCATCGCATCGCCGACCAGGGAAACGCTGGTGACCCGCTCCCGCTCGATGGTCCGCAGCACCTCCTCGGGCACGTACTTGCGGTGGATGACGACCTTCTGGCCGAAGTGGAAGGCGATGAACGCGGTGAGGGTGGAGGTGCCGTGCATCAGCGGGGGAGTGGGGAAGAAGGTCAGGCCGTCGCCCCCGGCCGCGACCCGCTCGGCCAGCTCCTGCGGCCGTTTGACCGGTTCACCGGTCGGTGCCCCGCCGCCCATCCCGGAGAAGAAGATGTCCTCGTGGCGCCACATCACGCCCTTGGGCAGCCCGGTGGTCCCGCCGGTGTAGATGATGATCCGGTCGTCGGCGGAGCGCGGGCCGAAGCCGCGGGCGGGGGAGGCGGCGGCCTCGGCGTCCGCGAGGGCGACGGGCGCGATCCGTGGTTCGGGGGCGCCGGCCGGCGGGGTCCCGACCCGGACGAGATGCCGTAACCCGGGGGCCTGGGGGAGGGCGGCGGCCACCCGCGCGGTGAACTCCGCGTCGAAGACCAGCGCCGCCAGGTCGGCGTCCCGGTAGAGGTAGGCCAACTCCTCTTCCACGTACCGGTAGTTGACGTTCACCGGGACGGCGCGGATCTTCAGGCAGGCGTAGGCGGCCTGGAGGTATTCGATGCCGTTGTAGAGGTGCAGCCCGACGTGCCGGCCCGGACCTATGCCCTGATCGGCGAGGTGGTGGGCCAGGCGGTTGGCCGCGCGGTCCAGCTCCGCGTACGTCAGCCGCCGCTCCGCACCCGTCCCGGGGTGGTCGACGTACACCAGCGCCTCGCGGTCCGGGACCGTGTCGACGATCGACTCGAAGAGGTCGGCAAGGTTGTACTCCACGTCTCCTCCAGACCGGGCGGGCGTCGGCTTGGGGGTGTCTTTCGATCCACGGAGATCGAAGAGACGCCCCGTAGGCGGTCATTAGAGCGCCGCCGCGAGGAGCTGGGAAGGGCCGCGGCCAAGAAATCTGACTGCCTGTCAGAAAAGCCTTGAAGTCGCTGTGCGGCTACTGCAACCTGTTCTCGTCGTGAGACGGGAGGACGGAACATGGGTGGTACGGAACATCTGTCGGTGGAGCGCGTCGGCGCGACACTGGTGCTCACCCTCAACCGGCCGGAGGCGAAGAACGCGCTCTCGCTGCCGATGCTGGTGGGCCTGTACGACGGCTGGCTCGCCGCCGACGAGGACGACGGGATCCGCTCCATCGTCCTCACCGGCGCCGGCGGCACCTTCTGTGCCGGAATGGACCTCAAGGCCCTCGCGGGCGACGGGATGGCCGGCGAGCAGTACCGCGACCGGCTGCGCGCCGACCCGGACCTGCACTGGAAGGCGATGCTGCGGCACCACCGCCCCCGCAAGCCGGTGATCGCCGCCGTCGAGGGGTACTGCGTCGCGGGCGGCACGGAGATCCTCCAGGGCACCGACATCCGGGTCGCCGGTGAGGGCGCCACCTTCGGGCTCTTCGAGGTCCGGCGCGGACTGTTCCCGATCGGCGGCTCCACCGTCCGCCTCGCCCGCCAGATCCCCCGCACCCACGCCCTGGAGATGCTGCTCACCGGCCGGCCCTACCCCGCGCGCGAGGCCGAACGCATCGGTCTGATCGGCCATGTCGTGCCGGACGGGACCGCCCGGGACAAGGCCCTGGAGATCGCCGACCTGATCAACGCCTGTGGCCCGCTGGCCGTCGAGGCCGTCAAAGCCTCCGTCTACGAGACCGCAGACATGACCGAGACCGACGGGCTGGCGGCCGAACTCGCCCGCGGCTGGCCGGTCTTCGACACCGCCGACGCCAAAGAGGGCTCCCGAGCCTTCGCGGAGAAGCGCCCGCCCGTCTACCGGCGGGCCTGACCCAAGGAGTCCCGTATGCCCGAGGTCCTCACGGCGCCCCTCGTCGTGGAGTTCCCCTTCACCCGCTCGCTCGGCCCCGTCCAGAGCGCCTTTCTCACCGGGCTGCG
Source organism: Streptomyces sp. bgisy130 (assembly GCF_057708345.1). Taxonomy (NCBI): domain Bacteria; kingdom Bacillati; phylum Actinomycetota; class Actinomycetes; order Kitasatosporales; family Streptomycetaceae; genus Streptomyces; species Streptomyces sp. bgisy130. The sequence goes on along the minus strand of NZ_JBYISA010000020.1, from coordinate 7,565 downwards.
CGAACGCACCGTCCTCGGTGTCACGGCGAGCGACGGCCGGGTGGTCGTACCGCCCACCGAGTACGACCCGGTCACCGCCGAGGAGCTCCGCGAGCTGGTCGAGGTGGGGAGCGCCGGCACCGTCACCACCTGGGCCTGGAACCGGTCCCCCCGCCGCGGCCAGCCGCTCGCCACCCCCTTCGCCTGGGTCCTGGTCCGGCTCGACGGCGCCGACACCGCGCTGCTGCACGCGCTGGACGCACCCGGCCCCGACACGGTGCGCACCGGAATGCGGGTCCGGATCCGCTGGGCCGCGCAGCGCACCGGCGCGATCACCGACATCGCCTGCTTCGAGCCGGACGACGGCCCCATAGGCGACGCCGAACCCGCCCCGCACACCGGGGAGTTTGCCGACCCCGTCACCGGCATCACCGCCCCCGCCCGGCTCGACTACACCTACGCCCCCGGCCGCGCCCAGTCCCGCTACCTCCGGGCCCTCGCGGACCACAAGACCATCGGCGAACGCTGCCCCTCCTGCCGCAAGGTCTATGTCCCGCCCCGTGGCGCCTGTCCCACCTGCGGCGTCGCCACCGACACCCAGGTCGAGGTCGGCCCCCGCGGCACCGTCACCACCTTCTGCATCGTCAACATCAAGGCCAAGAACCTCGACATCGAGGTCCCCTACGTCTACGCCCATATCGCCCTGGACGGCGCCGACCTGGCCCTGCACGCCCGGATCGGCGGCATCCCGTACGACCGGGTCCGCATGGGGCTGCGGGTGGAACCCGTATGGACCGAGGACGGCCGCTTCCCCGACCACTACCGCCCCACCGGCGAACCCGATGCCGACTACGACAGCTACAAGGAGCTGATCTGATGCGCGAGGTCGCCATCGTCGCCTTCGGGCAGAGCGATCATGTCCGCGACAGCGCGGAGACCTCCGAGGTCGAGATGCTGATGCCGGTGCTGCACGACGTCCTGGCACAGACCGGCCTGAGGGCCCGGGACATCGACTTCACCTGCTCCGGCTCCTCCGACTACCTCGCCGGCCGCGCCTTCTCCTTCACCATGGCCCTGGACGGCGTCGGCGCCTGGCCGCCGATCTCCGAATCCCATGTCGAGATGGACGGCGCCTGGGCACTGTACGAGGCCTGGGTGAAGCTCCTCACCGGCGAGGCGGAAACCGCGCTGGTCTACGCGTACGGCAAGTCCTCGCCCGGTGACGTCCGCGAGGTCCTCACCCGCCAGCTCGACCCCTACTACGTGGCCCCGCTGTGGCCCGACTCGGTCGCCCTCGCCGCCCTCCAGGCCCAGGCCCTGATCGACGCGGGACTGACCGACGAGCGGGCGCTGGCCGGTATCGCGGCCCGCAGCCGCACGGCCGCCGAGGCCCATCCGCACACCCAGCTGCGCGGCGCCGTGCCCGCCGGCGAGCACCTCGTCGCCCCGCTGCGCACCGGCGACTGCCCGCCCATCGGCGACGGCGCGGCCGCCGTCGTCCTCGCCGCCGGTGACACCGCCCGCCGGCTGACCGGCCGCCCCGCCTGGATACGCGGCCTCGACCACCGCATCGAGGCGCACTCCCTGGGCGTCCGCGACCTCACCGACTCACCGTCCACCCGGCTCGCCGCCGAGCGCGCCGGAGCCTTCGAACTCCCCCATGGCCTTAAGGGCATGGGAGGTGCCCCCATCGTGGACACCGCCGAGTTGCACGCCCCCTTCACCTCCCAGGAAGTCGTGCTGCGCCGCGCCCTGAAGCTCGACGCGCCGGACAGCACGGTCCGGATCAACCCGTCCGGCGGCGCGCTCGCCGCCAACCCGGTCATGGCCGCCGGGCTGATCCGCCTGGGCGAGGCCGCCGCCCGCATCCACCGGAACGAGTCCGACCGCGCACTCGCCCATGCGACCTCGGGGCCGTGCCTCCAGCAGAACCTGGTCGCCGTCCTGGAAGGGGAGACCCGATGAGTGAGGCGAACAAGGAGCCGGTGGCTGTCGTCGGCATCGGCCAGACCCGGCACGTCGCCGCCCGCCGGGACGTCTCGCTCGCCGGGCTCGTCCGCGAGGCCGCCCGGCGCGCCCTGGACGACGCCGAGTTGACCTGGGCGGACATCGACGCCGTGGTGATCGGCAAGGCCCCCGACTTCTTCGAGGGCGTGATGATGCCCGAGCTGTACCTCGCCGACGCCCTGGGCGCCGTCGGCAAACCGATGCTGCGGGTGCACACCGCCGGCTCGGTCGGCGGCTCCACCGCCCTGGTCGCCACCAACCTCGTCGCCGCCCGGGTCCACCGCACCGTCCTCACCCTCGCCTTCGAGAAACAGTCCGAGTCCAACGCCATGTGGGGCCTGTCCCTGCCGATCCCCTTCCAGCAGCCGCTGCTCGCCGGCGCCGGCGGCTTCTTCGCCCCGCACGTCCGCGCGTACATGCGGCGCACCGGCGCCCCGGACACCATCGGCTCCCTCGTCGCCTACAAGGACCGCCGCAACGCGCTCAAGAACCCCTACGCCCATCTCCACGAGAAGGACCTCACCCTCGAAAAGGTCCAGGCCTCCCCGATGCTCTGGGACCCGATCCGCTACTCCGAGACCTGTCCGTCCTCCGACGGGGCCTGCGCCATGATCCTCACCGACCGCACCGGGGCCGCCCGCGCCCCGCACCCGGCGGCCTGGGTGCACGGCGGGGCGATGCGCAGCGAACCCACCCTCTTCGCCGGCAAGGACTTCGTCTCCCCGCAGGCCGGCAAGGACTGCGCCGCCGATGTCTACCGGCAGGCCGGCATCACCGACCCCCGCCGGCAGATCGACGCGGTGGAGATGTACGTCCCCTTCAGCTGGTACGAGCCGATGTGGCTGGAGAACCTGGGCTTCGCCGAGGAGGGCGAGGGCTGGAAACTCACCGAGTCCGGCGTCACCGAACTCGACGGCGCACTCCCCGTCAACCCCTCCGGCGGGGTGCTGTCCACCAACCCGATCGGCGCCTCCGGCATGATCCGTTTCGCGGAGGCCGCCCTCCAGGTACGGGGCATGGCCGGCGACCACCAAGTCGACGGCGCCCGCACGGCGTTGGGACACGCCTACGGCGGTGGCTCCCAGTTCTTCGCGATGTGGCTGGTGGGTGCCGACACGCCGGGCGGCTGACAGCCCTCGGGGGCGGGCGCGCCCGGCCGGTGCGCCCGCCCGCGGATCACCACTCCACCGCCTCGCCACGTCCCCTGTCCGTCCCCGGACGCAGTGGTTAGGCTGACCGCGGACAACGAACCGGGAGGTGCGGGACACGTGACCGACAGCATCACGGAGCAGCGGCTCGTGGGCGGGCCCAGGCCCGATCTCGACCTGACGCAGGCCGAGTGGCAGTCGAGCACCCAGGGCGTGGGCGGCGTCCAGATCGCCTTCGTCGAGGGCTATATCGCGATGCGCAACCGCCGCAGCCCCGAGATCCCGGCGGTGATCTTCACCCCCGCCGAGTGGCGCGCCTTCGTCCTCGACGCGCGCGGGGGCGAATTCGACCTCACGTAGGGCGTGTCGCCCGGAGCGCAGGACACGCCGTGGCACGGGACACGAGGAGCGGCAGCGGTCAGGTGAGCACCACGCACCCGCGCTCCCGGAGCGCCCGGACCGGCTCCGCCCCGTCCGCCACGGTGTTCCAGCGCAGATCGAGCTTCTCCAGCGACGGCAGCCGGGCGATCCAGGGCGGCAACTCCGCGATCCGGTTGCCGCGCAGATCGATCCGGCGCAGCAGCGGCAGAGTGCGCAGCGCCTCGGGGACGTGGCGGAGCGCGTTGTCCCGTAGCTCCAGCACCCGCAGTTCGCGCAGCGCCGCCAGGCTCCCCGGCAGTGCCGTCAGCGCATTGCCGCCCAGCCACAGCTCCCGGAGCCGGCCGAGCCGTCCCAGCGACTCCGGGAGGTCGGTCAACTCCGCCTGCTGCGCGCGGAGTTCGACCAGCCCGGCCATCCCGCCGAGCGTGGCCGGCAGCCGGCCGAGCGGATTCCCGCCGACGTTGAGATAGCCGAGCCGGTCCAGTCCGCCGAGGGTGTCCGGCAGTGCGGTGAGCCGGTTGTCGTGCAGATAGAGGAAACGGGTCAGCCCGGCCAGCTCGCCGATCTCGTCGGGGACCGCGGTCAGGGAGTTGTGACCGAGATCGAGGGTGTGCAGCGCACACAGCCGGCCCAGCCCCGCCGGGATCTCGGTCAGGCCGTTGTCCGCCAGGATCAGTACCTCCCAGTCCGCGCGCCGCCAGACCTCGGGCGGTACGGCGCGCAGGCCCGCCTTCCAGAGGTTCAGCACGGGCGGGCTGCCGGACTCGGGCCGCGGCATAAGGCTCCTTCCGGGAGGCGGACCGCTACGGCCAGCCGAGCAGTTCGGGCAGCGGGGCCACGTCCCCCGACCGGCGGCAGTCGAGCGGATGGTGCGGCCTGCGGCCGGTCATCCAGGCCGCGAGATCACCGAGCGGGCCGCTCACGGTCACCGTCGGCGCGTCCCCGGAACCGTACCGCTGCGACGGCGCGCCGTCCGTGGCCGTCAGAACGAGGTGCAGGCCCCCGGGTACGCGGGGCGCCATATGGTCCAGCAGATGCAGACACAGTTCCCGCGGCCAGTCCCGCGGGCCGTAGCCGATCCGGGCGTCCGCCGTATGGATCTCCAACTCCCGCCACCAGGCCAGCAACGCGGAGCGCAGATCGCCGTCGCGGTGCCGCACCGGCCGTGACCAGTCGGCCGGGCCGACCGCCGCCCAGGCCGCCGACGCCTCGGCCAGCGCGGCCCGTACGGCCTCCCGCAGCGCCGCCGCGTCCCGCAGCGCGCCGGCCTCGATCGCGGCGGCGCGCGCCGGACGGCCGCCGTCATACGGCTCGATCAGCTCCCCGCGCAGCGCATAACGGGCCTGCCGGGCCAGCGCCAGCCCGACGCCCTCGATGTGGGAGAGGACATGCGCACGGGACCAGTCGGGCAACTCGCTGGGCTCCCGCACCTCTTCGTCGGTCAGGGCGGGCAGCAGGGCGCGCAGCCGCTCCTGACCCGCCTCGATCGCGGCCCGTATCGCCTCGGCCGGCATCGTGTGCTCCGTCGTCATGGCCACAGCAGCTCCTTTGTCCTGGCGTACGGCTCGGGGGTCCGCGCCCGCCCGGCACCGGGGAGTCATGCGATGCACAGCCCCGCCCGTCCGCCGGGCGCCGTCGGCGCACCGCATACGGGCAGCGCACCAGCCAAGCTCCGTAAAACGCACAGCAGTTGACGTATGTCGGCCACACCGCCCCCTCCGCCAGCTAATGGTTGCGGGTGACGTTACCATTAGCCCCATGGCCGCAACGCAACTCGCCCTCGACCTCGCCGTCACCATCCGCCACGACGGGCACGGTGGCGTCGCCGATGACCTGGCCGATCCCGAAGGGCTCGGGGTCTGGGTGCGCGAACGGGCCGCACTGCTGGACTGCGACGGGCAGCCGGTCACCGTGGACGAGACGCTGTACACCGCCGTATTGGAGCTGCGGGCCGCGGTGCGGTCGCTGTTCGCCCGCGCCGTCCGGCCGGGACCGCCCAGCTCCGCCGACGCCCACCGGCTCCTCCCGGAAGCCGAGGCGATCCGCCGGCTGAACGCCGCCGCGGCCCTGGTCCCCACGGTGCCCCGGCTCAGCTGGGAGCCGGACGCCCGGCCCGCGCTGCGGCTGCGGCCGGCCGGCTCCCCGCCGGCCGCCGACCGGATCCTCGCCGCGCTGGCCCGCGCCGCCCTCACCTTCCTCGACGGACCGGACCGCGACCGGCTGCGGGCCTGCCCCGCCCCGCGCTGTGTGCGCTACTTCGTCAAGGACCATGCCCGCCAGGAGTGGTGCGCCCCCTCCTGCGGCAACCGCGCCCGGGTCGCCCGCCACCACGAGCGGCGCCGGGAAGGCCGGGACGGCGCCCCATAGGGCGTGCCCGGCGAATTTCCGCCCGCGCGCCGATGCAGTATGATCATGGTGAAGCTTCGGTCCGCGGGCCGGAGTCGCGCGTCTGTGGTCCAAGGAAAGACGTCCACCAGCCGGTGGGAGATGCAGGTGCAAGGCCTGCCGGGCGCTCTGTGAAGAGGCCCTTCCCTGTACGGGGAAGGGCCTCTTTTTGCTGCCTGCTCGGGTGCGGTCACCACCTCCAAGGGCTACTCCCTGGCCGGGTCGGCGCCCGGTCGCTTGACGATCCGATCGCCGGCCTCGACCGACTTCCAGAGCCGGCGGCTGATGCGGACCTTCACGGATGCGCCGTCGGCGAGGCGGACCTCAACGAAGTGGTACATGTTCGAGCCATCGAGCATGCCCCGGGACTTATCAATGACGATGCCTTCCCAGGAGTCGTCTCGTCCGGCTTTGTGAGAGGTGAACATGACGTCGAGCCTACGAATCCGGCAGCCAACCCAGCAGAGCCGTGAGTCATCACCTGGGGATGACATATGTCCTGCCGGGGCGTGGAACGGCTTCGGTGCCCGGCGGGCAGACCGGCCACCTGGGGCGTGTCCGCCCTAGGGTGGACGCATGACAGGTGAACGCGACCTCCGGGCCCTGCTGAGCGGGATGCGTCCCGAGCGGAACGAGGGCCGTTACGTCTTTGTCAGCGTCCCGGGCGCGGTCCCCGAGGGGCTGACCCCGGTGGTCACCGTCTCCGAACCCGAAGGCCGCACCCTCGTCGTCCACCAGGAAGAGGCCGACCGCGCGGGCCTGGCATACGACTATGTCGCCGCCTGGATCACCCTGCGGGTGCACTCCGCGCTGGACGCCGTCGGACTGACCGCCGCCGTCGCCACCGCACTCGCCCAGGCCGGCCTCAGCTGCAATGTCGTCGCGGGCTTCCACCACGATCACCTCTTCGTGCCGTATACCGCGGCCGACGAGGCGCTGCGCGGGCTGCGCGCCCTGGCCGACCAGGCCTGAGACCACCGGCCACGGAGCGGATGGCGGCGCCGCGCATGGGGTGTCGCCGACCCCGACGTCCGCGCGGCGCGCCCGGCCGGGCCACGTACGATGGCGGCATGTCCTTCCTCCGCCGCCGCAGCGCAGCCACGCCCGCCGGGCCTGACTTCGACGTCCTCGCCATGGACCCCGGGGACTGGCCGGGCAATCTCGGAGCCGGGCTGCTGCCCGCGCCCGACGGGAGCTGCCAGGGCGTCTTCCTCCGCTACGACCTGTTCGGCGGCCGCGGCCCCGCGATGATCATCGGCAATCTGCCGGAAGGCTCCCCGGCCCGCGAGCTGGAGGACGACCAGGTGCCCTTCGAGGTGGCTCAGCTGCTGGCCGCGCTGGGCAACGACGAACCGGTGACGGTCGTCGAGAGCGAGGACACCCCCGTGATGCACGACGACAACCTGCTGATCGTCAAGCGCATCAAGTGCTCCGAGAGCCGGATCTCCTGCGCCCAGTTCGACCGCAGCGACGGTGTGCTGGTCACCATCGCCAGCTGGGACCGGCCGATCACCGACGACCTCTACGCGCTGCTCAAGCCACTGCCGGCGGAACTCTTCCAGCAGGGCTGAGCCCGGCGCAGCCCCGGAGCGGACAGTGTCGGGGGGGGGGGGGGGGGGGGGGGGGGGGGGGGGGGGGGGGGGGGGGGGGGGGGGGGGGGGGGGG